>CAZLUX010000013.1:0-31910 GCA_964562815.1 uncultured Enterobacteriaceae bacterium | reverse complement strand
GCCACGTGCAGCACGCAGGTGCCGTAACTGGTGCCGCTCATGCGCGCGTCGGAGACGCGCACCATGTCCTTCACGCCCTGCTTGAGCAGCTTCTTCGGCACTGGCAGCATGCCCCACTCCGGCATTCCGGGGCCGCCCAGCGGGCCGCCGTTCTTCAGCACCAGGACCGAGTCGGCGTCGGCCTCGAGATCGTCGCGGTCGATGCGCGCCGCCATGTCGTTGTAGTCCTCGAACACCACCGCGCGCCCGGTGTGCCTGAGCAGGTGCGGGCTCGCCGCGCTCGCCTTGATCACCGCGCCGTCGGGCGCCAGGCTGCCGCGCAGCACGACGATCCCGCCGGACGCCTTGAGCGGGTTGGCGCGCGGCCGGATCACGTCCGGATGGTGGATCGCCGCGCCGGCCAGGTTCTCGCCCAGGGTGGCGCCGTTGACGGTCTTCGCCTCGAGCCGAAGCAGATCCTTCACCTCGACCAGCATCGCCCGCAGCCCGCCGGCGTAGTAGAAGTCCTCCATCAGATACTCGGCGCCCGAGGGCCGGATGTTGGCGAGCACGGGGGTGCGGGCGGAGATCTGGTTGAAACGCTCGAGCGGCAGCTCGAGGCCGGCGCGGCCGGCCATCGCCACCAGGTGGACGATCGCGTTGGTCGAGCCGCCGAGCGCCATCAGGGTGGTGATCGCGTTGTCGAACGCCTCGGCGGTGAGGATGTCGCGCGGCTTGAGGTCCTGCCACACCATCTCGACGATCCGCCGGCCGCTCAGGCTCGCCATGCGCGAGTGGTTGGCGTCGACCGCGGGGATCGACGACGCCCCAGGCAGGGTCAGGCCTAGGCTCTCGGCGAGCGACATCATGGTCGCCGCCGTGCCCATCGTCATGCAGGTGCCGGCCGAGCGCGCGATGCCGTCCTCGATCTCCTGCCAGTCGCGCTCGGTGATGCGCCCGGCGCGCAGCTCGTCCCAGTACTTCCAGGTGTCGGACCCCGAGCCGAGCGTCTTGCCGCGCCAGTGGCCTCTGAGCATCGGGCCGGCGGGCATGTAGATCGCCGGGATGTTCATGCTGGTGGCGCCCATGATCAGCGCGGGGGTGGTCTTGTCGCAGCCCCCCATCAGGACGGCTCCGTCGGCGGGATAGGAGCGCAGCAGCTCCTCGGTCTCCATGGCGAGGAAGTTGCGGTACATCATCGTCGTCGGCTTCTGCATCGTCTCGGCGAGCGCCATGGCCGGCATCTCGAGCGGGAAGCCCCCTGCCTGCCACACGCCGCGTTTCACCTCTTCGACCCTCTGCTTGAAGTGAGTGTGGCAGTGGTTGATGTCCGACCAGGTATTGATGATCGCAATCACCGGCTTGCCCTGGTAGTCGCTGCGGTCGTAGCCCATCTGCGCGGTGCGCGAGCGGTGGCCGAACGAGCGCAGGTCCTTGACGCCGTACCAGCGGTGACTGCGCAGCTCTTCGGGCTTCTTCTTCATGGCGGTGCCTCCTTGCGTTCGGCATTTTAAACACGCCCTCCCGGGCAGGTGGGCGCAGGGTACACTTTGCGCCCCGCGTTCCAATTCACCCTGACATCATGGCCGAAGCCCACGTTTTCCAAGCCCAGCCGCTCGAGCGCGCGATCGCCGCCGTCGTCGCCGCCGGCGGCAGCGAGCCGCGCGAGGCGCAGCTCGTTTCCTCCAACCTCGTCATGGCGAACCTGAGCGGGCACGACTCGCACGGCGTCGGCATGATCCCGCGATACATCGCGTCGCTGAAGGAAGGCGGCCTGCAGCCGAATCGCCATCCGCAGCTGAAATTCGACGGCGGCGCGCTGATTGCGCTCGACGGGCAGGCGGGCTACGGCCAGGTGATCGGCCTGGAGGCGACCGACATCGCGATCGCGCGCGCGAAGCAGCACGGCGTATGCGTGATGGCGCTGTCGAACTCGCACCACCTGTGCCGCATCGGGCAATGGGCCGAGCAGGCGGTGGCGCAGGGGCTGATCTCGATCAGCTTCGTCAACGTAATCTCGCGCCCGATCGTCGCGCCGTACGGCGGCAGCGACGCGCGCTTCGGCACCAATCCCTGCACCATCGGCATTCCGCTTCCGGGGCAACCGCCGATGATCCTCGACATGGCGACCAGCGCGGTGGCGCAAGGCAAGATCCGCGTCGCCCACAACAAGGGCGTCGAGGTGGCGCCTGGCCTGCTGATCGACGACAAGGGCAACCCGACCGTCGATCCGCGCTACGGCGTGATCGAGCCCCTGGGCGCGCTCACCACCATGGGACTGCACAAGGGCTACGGTCTTGCGGTCGCCTGCGAGCTGCTCGGCGGCGCGCTGTCGGGCGGTGGCACGCAGCGCACCGGCGAGCGCAGCAAGATGCGCGTACTGAACGGCATGCTGTCGATCCTGATCGACCCCGCCCGGCTCGGCACCGGTGATTTTTTCGGCGACGAGGCGGCGGCGTTCATCGAGTGGGTCAAGCAGTCGCCGCCGGGGCCCGGGTTCGACAAGGTGCGCATCGCGGGCGACCCGGAGCGCGAAACGCGCGTCACGCGCGCCCGCGAGGGGATCGAAGTTGACGCCACCACCTGGAAGGACATCCTGGCCGCGGGCGAGAAGGTCGGCGTCGCCGCGGCGTCCACCGACGCCGCCGCGCGCGGCTAGCCGCCCGCGAGGTCGGTCGCGCGCGCGATGAGCGACTTGTCGCCGCGCAGCTTGAACTTGGCGACGCGGTGGGTCGCGGTCTGGGGCAGCGAGTCGACGAAGACGACGTAGCGCGGCACCTTGATCGGCGCCAGGCGCTGCGCGCACCAGTCGGCGATCTCCCTGGCTCCGACCTCGGCGCCCGGCTTTCGCACCACCGCGAGCAGGATCTCGTCCTCGCCCAGCTCGGAGGGCACCGGGATCGCCGCGCATTGGACAACCGCCGGGTGGTCCGCCGCCACGCGGTCGATCTCGGCCCCGGAGATGTTCTCGCCGCGCCGGCGGATGATGTCCTTCTTGCGCGCGACGAAGTAGTAGTAGCCGTCGGCGTCGCGCCGGACCAGGTCGCCGGTGGCGAACCAGCCCTCGTGCATCGCCGCGGCGGTCTGCTCCGGGTCCCTGTAATAGCCCTGCATCAGGATCGGGGTGCGCACCCACAGCTCGCCTTCGGACCCGTCCGGGACGTCGCGACCGTCGTCGTCGACGACCCGCAGCTCGGCGAACTTCACCCGCGGATCCGGGTGCGTCGCCGCCTTGCCCATGCTCAGTGGCCGCTTCTCGCCGTCGAAGGGGTTGTTGCAGGCGCCCGGTATCTCGGTCATGCCGTAGCCCTCGATCAGCAGCGGCACGCCGAATTCCTCGCGGAAGGTGCGCTCGAGGTCGGGCGTGATCGGCGCGCCGTAGACGACGCGCAACCTGTGCCCGGGATCGAATTCGCTGCGCGGGCGGCGCGCGAGGATGTTGCCGACCGCGGCGATGATGTTCACTTGTGTCGCGCCGCTCGCGGCCGCCGTCTTCCAGAATTGTGAAGCGGAGAACCTCGGAACGATGACCACGCTCGCGCCGGCGGCGAACGTCCCGGCGATGGTGTAGAAGAGCGCGTTGATGTGAAACATCGGCAGGATGCACATGAGGCGGTCCTCGGGCTGCAGCCACATGCGCGCGACGAAGCCTTCCCCGGCCATGACGAAGCTGCGCTGGCTGTGCATCACGCCCTTGGGAAATCCGGTGGTGCCGGAGGTATAGAGCATCAGGCAGGTTGCGTCCGGCGACGGCGCCGGCGGCAATGCGACGAGCGCGGGCGCTTTCGCGATCAGGTCGTCGAAGCGCGGCATGCCCTCGCTTTCGCCCTCGAGCATGAAGAACCAGGCCGCGGGCTCCAGCGGGCGTGCGGCCTCGCGCGCGGTCGCGAGGGCGGAAGGCACGGTCGCGATGGCGCGCACCGCGGCGTGCTGCAGGATGTAGCCCGCTTCCTGCGCCCCGTACTCCGGGTTGACCGGGACCAGGATCGCGCCCAGGCGCGCGAGCGCGAACAGCAGCACGACGTAGTCGGCGCTGTTGTTCGCCATGACGCCCACCCGGTCGCCGGCCCCGATGCCGCGCGCGGCGAGCGCATGTGCGGCCGCGTCTGCCCGCGCGGCGAAGTCCGCGTAGCTGAGCTCCCGCCCCTCGTAGCGGAGCAGAGTGCGCGCGCTGTCTTCATGCGCACGGCTGGCGAGCAGCCCGCCGAGCGTGTGGTCGTGCGGGGGATAGCGCTGCAGGACTGCGAGCGGCGGTTGCATGTCGCCGCGCAAGGTAGCACGAGGGCGCCCGCCCGACAGGAGCGAGTGAGGACTTCTAAGAAGTCACTTTTAGTCGGATTCATAACCAGCTGAATAATTGAGATATTTTTCTCCTAGATTTGATGTTGTAATTTCGCTCTAAGTATTTGTCTCTTCAGGAAAAATTCCCTGCCATACGCTTGACCTGCGGATTTCTTTCCCATACAGTGGGAAAAGGTAGAAAAAAGTGGCGAATTGCGGGGCCAAGTCCTTCGCTCGCGGTTCGCGGGGAAAAAAAGCGGGGTTATGGGCGGAACATTTCACGGAGCAACCGTCATCACGCTGGACGCGAAGGGCCGCTTGGCGATCCCGACGCGCCATCGCGAGGCGCTGCTCGACGGTGCCAGCGCGCTGGTGCTCACCGCGCACCCCGAGGGCTGTGTCCTGATCTATCCCGAGGCCGCATGGGAGCCCGTGCGCGCCAAGGTCGAGACTTTTCCGAGCTTCAATCCGCAGGCGAGCTGGTGGAAACGACTGCTCCTCGGCATGGAGGAGCACGTGGCGCCGGACGCCTCGGGCCGCGTGCTGCTGCCGGCCGCCCTGCGGCTGCACGCCAGGCTCGAGCGCGAGGCGATGATGGTGGGCCAGGGCGCCTATTTCGAGCTGTGGGACAACGGCGTGTGGGGCGCCAAGCTCGCCAGCGCACTTTCAGGCAACGGCACGCCGCCGCCCGGCATGGAGAACTTCTCGCTGTGACGGCGGGAGCGAACGATGAGCGCCCAGACGCTCACGCATCGCGCCGTACTGCTCGCCGAGGCCATCGAGGCGCTCGCCGTGAGGCCGGACGGCGTCTACGTGGACGGCACCTTCGGGCGTGGCGGGCACAGCCGCGCCATCCTCGAGCGGCTCGGCCCCGCCGGGCGCCTGATCGCCATCGATCGCGACCCGCAGGCGGTCGCGGCGGCGCGCGCGATCTCCGATCCTCGATTCCGGGTCTGGCACGCGCGCATGAGCGAGTTGTCCTCGGTGCTCGAGGCCGCGGGAGTCTCGGGGACGCACGGAATGCTGTTCGACCTGGGCGTGTCGTCGCCGCAACTCGACGAACCCGCGCGCGGTTTTTCCTTCCGCGCCGACGGCCCGCTCGACATGCGCATGGATACGAGCCGCGGCCAGACCGCGGCGCAGTGGCTTGCCGCTGCCACCGAGCAGGAAATCAGGGAGGGGATAGGGGACTATGGCGAAGAACGGTTTGCTAAACAGATTGCAAAGGCGATTGTTGCTGCGCGCGAACGCGAACCCGTCGTCCGTACCAAGCAACTTGCCGATATCGTGGGTGCGGCGGTCCGCACACGGGAGCCGGGCCAGGATCCGGCGACGCGCACCTTTCAAGCTCTACGGATTCTCGTCAATCGGGAGCTTCAGGAAGTGTCGTTGACGCTTCCGCAGGCGGTTGCGCACCTCGTCACCGGCGGCAGGCTGGCGGTGATCAGCTTTCATTCCCTGGAAGACCGCATCGTCAAGCGCTTCATGCGCGCCGCCTCCAGGGCCGACCTGCCGCGGGATTTACCGCTGCGTGCCAGTGAAATGCCACAAATGCCGTTGAGAATCGTCGGCCGTGCCATTCGCGCCTCGGCCGACGAAATCTCGGCGAATCCGCGCGCGCGCAGCGCTACGCTGCGCGTCGCCGAGCGCACGGGCGCGCCCGTCGACCCGTCGCTCCTCAACCGAATCGAGCCCGACGCGTGGCGAAGCTGAACCTCCTCCTCCTCCTGGTTCTCGTCGTCTGCGCGCTCGGGCTCGTCACTTCCCAGTACAGGGCGCGTACGCTCTTTTCGGAGCTGGACCAGGCGCAGCAGCGCGAGCGGCAGCTGGACGTCGTGTACGGGCAGCTGCAGCTCGAAGCGAGCACCTGGGGGTTGCACACGAGGGTGGCGAAGATCGCCGCGGAAAAGCTCGGGATGCACGTTCCCGACCCGCGCCGGGTGATCGTGATCAAGCTGCCTGCGGAGGCGAAGCCTTGAGCCTTGCGGCGACTTCCGCGCCGGTGCGCCTGCCGGTATGGCGGGCTCGCTTCGTCCTGGCCGCGTTCATGGTCGCCTTCGTGGTGCTCATCGGGCGCTCGATCTACCTGCAGGCCATGAAGACCGGGTTTCTGCAGGAAAAGGGCGAGGCGCGCTATTCGCGCGTCATGCGGATTCCCGCCACCCGGGGGCGCATCCTCGACCGCAACGGCGATGCGCTCGCGGTTTCCACGCCGGTGAAGTCGATCTGGGTGATCCCGGACGACGTCAAGGCCACCCGGGCGCAGAAGCGGCGGCTCGCCGCCTTGCTTGGGCTCGACCGGCGCGAGCTCGACAGCAAGCTCGCCGACACCGAGCGCGACTTCGTCTACCTCAAGCGGCAAATCGCTCCCGATACCGCGAAGAAGGTCGAGGCGCTCGGAATCCCCGGCGTATACCAGCAGCGCGAGTACCGTCGATACTACCCGGCGGGCGAAGTCACCGCTCACCTGGTCGGCTTCACCGGCGTCGACGACGAGGGCCAGGAAGGCATCGAGCTCGCCTACCAGGCGAGCCTCGCCGGGCGTCCGGGCAGCCGGCGCGTGATCAAGGACCGCCTTGGCCGCATCGTGGAAGACGTGGGGTCGGTCCACCCCGCGCAGGACGGTCACGACCTCACCCTTTCGATCGACAGCAAGATCCAGAGCCTCGCCTACAGCGCGCTCAAGAGCGCGGTCATCGCCCACGGCGCGAAGGCGGGTGCGATCGTGGCGCTGGACGTGCGCACCGGCGAGATCCTCGCGCTCGCCAACGTGCCTTCCTACAACCCCAACAACCGCGCCCATCTGAGCGGGGCGCAGCTTCGCAATCGGGCGATCACCGACAGCTTCGAGCCGGGCTCGACGCTCAAGCCGTTCACGATCGCGGTGGCGCTGGAGCACCACCGCATCACCCCGACGACGAGGATACAGACCGCGCCGGGCACGCTCACGATCGGCAACTACACCATTCACGACGCCCACCGCGAGTCGATGCTGACCGTGGCGCAGGTCATCCAGAAATCCTCCAACGTCGGCGCATCGAAGATCGCGCTCGAGCTGCCGCGCCGGCAGATGTGGGACATGTTCGAGGACGTCGGCTTCGGCGCTCTGCCCAAGCTCCGATTCCCGGGCGAGGCGAGCGGCAAGGTGCGTCCGTGGCAGACCTGGCGGCCGATCGAGCAGGCCACGATGTCCTACGGCCACGGCATCTCGGTCAGCCTGCTGCAGCTGGCGCATGCCTATACGATCTTCGCGCGAGACGGGGTGCTCGTGCCGCTGACGCTCGTGCGCACCGGCAACCCGGTTCACGGCGCGCGCGTCATCTCGACCCGCACCGCACGCGAGGTCCGCGCCATGCTCGAGCTCGCGGTGCAGCCGGGGGGCACCGGACCGCGCGCGCGCATCGTGGGCTGGCAGGTCGCGGGAAAGACCGGCACCGCCCATAAGCAGGAAGACGGCGGCTACGCACCGGACAAATACATCGCGTCGTTCGTGGGCTTCGCGCCGGCGTCGAAGCCGCGCCTGCTCATCGCGGTCATGATCGACCAGCCCGCGGGCAGCGAGTACTACGGCGGCCTGGTCGCGGCGCCTGTATTCGCGCAGGTGATGCAGGGCGCGTTGCGGATGCTCAACGTGCCGCACGACGCACCGCTCGAGCCGCTCGGGCAGCCGGGCAGGAGCGATGATGCCAAGGAGGGTACGTGATCCGCGCTTCGACGCCATTCCTGGTCGAAGCGGGACGCCAGTGTTACCGATGCGGGGCGAACGGGTGGGCGCTGAGACAGTCGACGTGTTCGAGCATCTCGCACGACAGGGCGCGATGATCGAACGGCTTTCCTCGGACAGCAGGCGCTGTGCGCCGGGGGTTGCGTTCTTCGCCTACCCGGGCGAGGCCGCGGACGGCCGCCGCTACATCGACGACGCGGTCCGCCGCGGCGCGGCCGCCGTCGTCTGGGAGGCCGACGATTTTGCCTGGCACCCGGAGTGGGGGGTGCCGAACCTGGGCGTGAGCGGCCTGAAAGCCCGGGCGGGCGCGCTCGCGCACGCTTTCTACGGCCGGCCTTCGGAATCGATCTGGGTCTGCGGCGTGACCGGGACCAACGGTAAGACCTCGTGCACGCAGTGGATCGCCGCCCTGATGTCCGCGCAGGGCATCCAGACCGGCATCATCGGCACGCTCGGCAGCGGCTTTCCCCAGGCGCTTTCCGCGGCCGGCAACACGACGCCAGACGCGCTCGAGCTGCATCGCGTGCTGGCCGAGATGAAACGCGCGGGCGCGCGAGCGGTGGCGATGGAAGTGTCGTCCCACGGCTTGACGCAGGGGCGCGTGAACGGCGTCGCGTTCGACTGCGGCCTGTTCACCAACCTCTCGCACGACCATCTCGACTACCACGGCTCGATGGAAGCCTACGCCGAGGCGAAGGCGATGCTTTTCGACGCGCCGGGCCTGCATACCGCGGTGCTCAACCTCGACGACTTCCTCGGCGTGCAGCTCGCCCAGCGGCTTGCGACCCGCCAGGTGCGCACCATCGGCTACGGACTTTCGCCGGCATCGCTCGCTCCCGGCGGCGTCACGGATTACATCGTCGCGCGCGAGATCGCGGTCGACGGGGAGGCGATGCGCGTCGCGCTCGCGTCGAGCTGGGGCGAGGCCGAAGTGCGGATCGACCAGCTCGGCCGCTTCAACGTGTCGAACGCGCTCGGCGTGCTCGGCTGCCTGCTCGCCCATGGCATTGAATTCGAGCGAGCCACGGGCCTGCTCGGCGCGCTGCCGCCGGTGGCGGGGCGGATGCAGCGAATCGGGGGGAGCGGCAAGCCGCTCGTGGTGGTCGACTATGCGCATTCACCCGACGCGCTGGAAAAGGTGTTACAGGCGCTGCGGCCGGTGGCGGATGCGCGCGGCGGCGCCCTGGTCGCGGTATTCGGCGCGGGCGGCGACCGTGATTCGGCCAAGCGGCCGCTGATGGGCGAGGTCGCCTCGCGGCACGCCGACCGCCTGCTGCTGACCTCGGACAATCCGCGCAGCGAGGACCCTCTGGCGATCCTCGCGGAGATCCGCGCCGCGGTCTTCGCCCTGCACGAGCTCGAGCCCGACCGCGCGACGGCAATCGCGCGCGCGATCGGCGAGGCGTCCGCCGCGGACGTCGTCCTTCTCGCGGGCAAGGGGCACGAAACCTACCAGGAGATCGCCGGTAAACGGCTGCCCTTCTCCGATCTCGCCGAGGCCGAGGCGGCGCTTGCGCGATGGAGGCCGCGATGATGCGGCTCGACGAGGCGGCAAAGGCGCTCGGGGCGCGCCGCGTCGGGTCCGACACCGGCTTCAGTGCGGTGTCGACCGACACCCGCACGCTCGTCGGAGGCGAACTGTTCGTCGCGCTGCGAGGCGAGCGCTTCGACGGCCACGCCTTTCTCGAAGCCGCCCGGAGGGCCGGCGCCGCGGCGGCGATGGTCGACGAGCAATATGCCGGCCCGGCGCCATTGCCGCTGCTCACCGTTGCGGACACGCGACGCGGGCTCGGCGCGCTGGCGCGCCACTGGCGCGCGCGCTTCTCGCCTGTGCTGGTGGCGATCACCGGATCCAACGGCAAGACGACCACCAAGGAGATGCTGGCCGGAATCCTGCGCCGCCACGGCGGCGACGAGGCGGTGCTCGCGACCGTCGGCAACCTCAACAACGACATCGGCGTTCCGCTGACGCTGCTGCGGCTACGCGGGACGCACCGCTATTGCGCCGTCGAGCTGGGCATGAACCACAAAGGCGAGATCGCCTACCTGGCCGGGATCGCCCGGCCGACGGTCGCGCTGGTCAACAACGCGCAGCGCGAGCACCTGGAGTTCATGGGCTCGGTGCAGGAGGTCGCAGCGGAGAACGCGAGCGTGTACGGCGCGCTGCCCGCCGACGGAATCGCGGTGGTGAATGCCGACGACGCGCACGCCGCGCTGTTCCGTGCGGCGGCGTGCGGCCGCCGGGTGGTCGATTTCGGGCTCGCGGCGCCCGCCGTGGTGAGCGGAGGCTACGCCCTCAAGCCGCTCGCAAGTGAATTGCGCCTGCGCACTCCGACGGGGGAGGCGGACGCGACGCTCGCCATACCGGGGCTGCACAACGTGCGCAACGCGCTTGCCGCGTCGGCCTGCGCCCACGCGGCGGGCGTTCCGGTGCCGGCGATCGCCGCCGGACTCACCGCCTTTCGCCCCTACGCCGGGCGCCTGCAGGTCAAGCGCGCGATATCGGGTGCAACGGTGATCGACGACAGCTACAACGCCAATCCGGATTCGGTGCGCGCCGCGATCGACGTCCTGGCGGCGGCCGCCGGGCCGACCGTGCTGGTCCTCGGCGACATGGGCGAGGTCGGCGAGCAGGGGCCCGAGTTCCATCTCGAGGTGGGACGCTACGCACGGGAGCGCGGCATCGGCGTGCTCTACGCGCTCGGCGAGACGACGGCCCACGCTGTGACGGGGTTCGGCCGCGGCGCGCGGCATTTCGCTTCGATGGACGATCTGATCGAGGCCCTGCGCACGGCCGCCGGCACGGGCGCCACGGTCCTGGTCAAGGGGTCGCGCTTCATGCGCATGGAGCGGGCGGTCGCGGCCCTCGCCGGCGCACCGGCGCGCGAAGGGGCGCACTGATGCTGCTCGAGATCGCGCACTGGCTGGCAAAGGACGTGCGGCTGTTCAACGTCTTCAACTACATCACGCTGCGCGCGGTATTCGCCTGCCTGACCGCGCTCGCGATCTCGCTCGTGCTCGGTCCCCTGGTCATCCGCAAGCTCACCACCTACAAGATCGGCCAGTCGGTGCGCGACGACGGGCCCCAGTCGCACCTGACGAAGGCCGGCACGCCGACCATGGGCGGCGCGCTGATCCTGCTGTCGATCGGAATCACCACGCTGCTCTGGGGCGATCTGACCAACGCCTTTCTCTGGGTCGTGCTGCTGGTCACCATGGCGTTCGGGGCGATCGGCTGGATCGACGACTACCGCAAGGTGGTGCATCGAAACCCGAAGGGATTGTCGGCCAAGGCGAAATTCTTCTGGCAGTCGATGATCGGGCTCGGGGCCGCATGCGCGCTCGCCTGGCTCGCGCGCGGCACCCCGGCGCTCACCGAGCTGATCGTGCCGTTCTTCAAGCACATCGCCTACCCGCTCGGCGCGGTGGGGTTCATCGTCCTGGCCTATTTCGTCATCGTCGGCTCCTCGAACGCCGTCAATCTCACCGACGGGCTGGATGGACTCGCGATCATGCCGACCGTGCTGGTCGGCAGCGCACTCGGCGTCTTCGCCTATGTCGCCGGCCACGTCGGTTTCTCGAAGTATCTCGGCCTGCCGCACATCCCGGGCGCGGGCGAGCTGACCGTGTTCTGCGGCGCGCTCGCCGGCGCCGGCCTGGGCTTTCTGTGGTTCAACGCCTACCCGGCGGAGGTGTTCATGGGCGACGTCGGCGCGCTCGCCCTCGGCGCCGCGCTCGGCACGATCGCGGTGATCGTGCGCCAGGAGATCGTGCTGTTCATCATGGGCGGCGTATTCGTCGCCGAGACGCTCTCGGTGATGATCCAGGTGCTGTATTTCAAGGCGAGCGGCGGCAAGCGCATCTTCCGAATGGCGCCGCTGCACCACCACTACGAGCTGGAGGGCTGGAAGGAAAGCCAGGTCGTGGTGCGATTCTGGATCATCACCATGATGCTGGTCCTGTTCGGCCTCTCGACCCTGAAGCTGCGGTGACCATGTCGATGCGCCAGCCCCTCTTCAGCCTGCTCCCCCGCCCGCAACCGATGGCGCTCGCCGGCAAGCGCGTGCTGGTGCTCGGCCTGGGAGATACCGGGCTCGCGGTCGCCCGGTGGGTGACTCGTCTCGGCGCGCGCGTTCGCGTGGCCGACACGCGGCAGGCGCCGCCGCGAGCCGCGGACCTGAAGGCGGCCGAGCTCGTGACCGGCGCGTTCGACACGCGACTGCTGGCGGGCGTCGACCTGGTGTGCATCAGCCCCGGCCTGGCGCTGACCGAGCCGCTGGTGCAGGAGGCGCTCGCGCGCGGCGTTCCGCTGCTGGGCGAGATCGAGCTCTTCGCCTGGCACCTGCGCGGCGGGGCGAACCCCGCCCGCATCGTGGCGGTGACCGGCACCAACGGCAAGACCACGGTGAGCGCGCTGACGGGGCATCTCCTGCGCGCCGCGGGTCTCGACTGCGAGGTTGCCGGGAACATCGGCCCTGCGGCGCTCGAGGCGCTGATGCGGCGCCTGGATGCCTCGAGCCCGCCCGCGGCGTGGGTGCTCGAGCTCTCGAGCTACCAGCTCGAGACCACCTGGTCGCTCGCGCCGGACGCGGCGGCGATGCTCAATCTTTCCGAGGACCATCTCGATCGCTACGCCGATCTGGCCGAGTACGGCGCCGCCAAGGCGCGCGTGTTCCAGGGCGAAGGGGTGCAGGTACTGAACCGCGAGGACCCGCGTTCGGCCGCGCTCGCGCTCCCGGGCCGCCGGCACACCACCTTCGGCCTCGACGCGCCGCCGCGGGCGGAGGACTTCGGTGTCGTGTCGCGCGACGGGCACAGGTGGCTGGTCCAGGGCGACGCCGCCCTGATCGAGGCCGAGGCGCTCCCGATCCACGGCTGGCACAACGCTGCCAACGCGCTCGCCGCCGCGGCGCTCGCTCGCGCGCTCGGCGCGGACCGGAAATCGATCGGGGAAGGCCTGCGCACGTTCAGCGGCCTGCCGCATCGCCTCGAGCGCGTCGCGCTGCGCGGCGGCGTGGCCTGGTACGACGACTCCAAGGGCACCAACGTCGGCGCGACGATGGCCGCGCTCCGGGGGCTCGAGCGCAAAGTGGTGCTCATCGCCGGCGGCGACGGCAAGGGGCAGGACTTCGCGCCGCTGGCTCCGCCCGTGGCCGAGCGCGCGCGCAGGGTGCTGCTGATCGGGCGCGACGCGCCGCGCATCGCCCGCGCGCTCGAGCCTGCCGGCGTTCCGCTCGAGCTGTGCGATTCGCTCGAGCAAGCGGTCGAAAGAGCCGCCGCCTGCGCGCTGCCCGGCGACGCGGTGCTGTTGTCGCCCGCCTGCGCGAGCTTCGACATGTTCCGCGACTACCGCCATCGCGGCGAGGTCTTCGCCGCCGCGGTGAGGAGGCTGGCGGATGGCTAGCTACGTCTTCGCCCAGAAGACCCCCACGGCGGAGTACGACCGCTCGCTCGCCTGGGCCGCGCTGCTGCTCGCGGCGGCCGGCCTGGTGATGGTCTACTCGGCCTCGATCGAAATCGCGGGAACGAGCCGCTATACCGGCGACAACTCGGCCTACTTCCTGGTGCGCCAGGCGATCTTCCTCGGCGCCTCGCTGCTGGCGGCGACGATGGTGTTCCTGGTGCCGATGCGCATGTGGCAGAAGGCCGCGCCCTGGCTGTTCGTCGCGGGCGTGGTGCTGCTGGTGCTGGTGCTGGTGCCGGGCCTCGGCCGAGAGGTGAACGGCGCGCGGCGCTGGCTCAACCTGCGTGCGTTCAACATCCAGCCGTCCGAATTGATGAAGCTCGCCGCGGTCCTTTACGCGGCGGACTACACGGTGCGCAAGCACGCCGTGCTCAAGAGCTTCAAGAAGGGCCTGCTGCCGATGCTCGGCGTGATGCTGCTGGTGTCGTGGCTGCTGCTGCGCGAGCCCGACTTCGGTGCCTTCGTCGTCATTGCGATCACCATCTTCGGCATGATCTTCCTCGGCGGCATGAACGGGCGCCATTTCGCGCTGCTGGTGGTCATGCTCGCGATCGGCTTCGCCGGGCTGGTGCTGTCCTCGCCTTATCGCATGCACCGGATCTTCGGCTTCATGGACCCGTGGAACGATGCCTTCGGCACCGGCTACCAGCTGTCGCACGCGCTGATCGCCTTCGGCCGCGGCGAATGGTTCGGGGTCGGGCTCGGCGCGAGCGTCGAGAAGCTGCACTACCTGCCCGAGGCGCACACCGACTTCCTGCTCGCCGTGATTGCGGAAGAGCTCGGATTCGTGGGCGTCGCGGTGGTGGTCGGGCTCTTCGCCTGGATCGTGTTCCGCGCCTTCGCGATCGGCCGCCAGGCGGCGCTGCGCGATCGCCACTTCGCCGCGCTCACGGCGCTGGGCATCGGCGTGTGGATCGGGTTCCAGGCGGTCATCAACATGGGCGTGAACATGGGCCTGCTGCCCACCAAGGGGCTGACGCTGCCGCTCATGAGCTTCGGTGGCACGGGTCTGCTGGTGAACTTCGTCGCGCTGGCGATCCTGCTGCGCATCGACTGGGAAAACCGCCAGCTCGCGCGGGGGCTGCCGGCATGAGCCGCGTGATCATGGTCATGGCTGGCGGCACCGGAGGCCATATCTTCCCCGGTCTCGCGGTCGCCGAGCACATGCGCGCCGCGGGCTGGGAGGTGGTGTGGATGGGCGCCCGGTCCGGCATGGAGGCGCGCATCGTGCCGCCGCGGGGCTACCGCATGGCCTGGATTCGCGCGCGCGCGCTGCGCGGCAAGGGCTGGCTCGCCAAGCTGCTGTTTCCTGCCAGCCTGCTGTGGTCGTTCTGGGAAAGCGGTCTCGCGGTCTTCCGGGAGCGGCCCGATGTCGTGCTGGGCATGGGCGGTTACGTCGCCTTCCCCGGCGGGATGATGGCCTCGCTGCTGGCGCGTCCGCTCGCGGTGCACGAGCAGAACGCGATCGCCGGCCTCGCCAACCGCGTTCTCGCCGCGCTCGCGGACAAGGCGATGGTGGCGTTTCCCGGCGCGCTGAAGAACGCCGAGTGGACCGGCAACCCGGTGCGCGCGGAGATCGCCGCCATGGCGCCGCCGGAGGAGCGTTTCGGCGGGCGCAGCGGACCGCTCAGGCTGCTGGTGGTCGGCGGCAGCCTCGGTGCGCAGGCGCTGAACGAGGCTGTTCCGCGGGCGCTCGCGCTGATGCGCAAGGACGAGCGCCCGGAGGTCGTTCACCAGGCGGGGGAGAAGCATCTCGAGGCGCTGCGCGCGGGCTACGCCGCGGCGGGCGTGGCGGGCGAGCTGGTCGCGTTCATCGACGACATGGCGCGGCGCTACGCGCAGGCCGACCTGGTGCTGTGCCGCGCCGGCGCGATCACGGTGGCCGAGGTGTCAGCGGGCGGGGTGGCCGCAATCCTGGTGCCCTTCCCCTACGCGGTGGACGACCACCAGAGCGCGAACGCGCGCTTTCTCGCCGAGCGGGACGCCGCAATCCTGCTGCCGCAGGCGCAATTGACGCCCGACAGGCTCGCGGGTCTGCTGCGCTCGATCGATCGCGCGCGCCTGCTCGAAATGGCGCGCAAGGCTCGCGCGCTGGGCAAGCCGGACGCGGCGCGCGTCGTCGCCGAGCGCTGCATGGCGCTCGCCGAAGGAGCTGCGGCGTGAAGCACAAGGTGCGCCACATCCATTTCGTCGGCATCGGCGGCTCCGGCATGAGCGGCATCGCGGAGGTGCTGCTCAACCTGGGCTACCAGGTGAGCGGATCGGACCTGGCGGAGAACCCGGTGACGCGCCGCCTGGCGAGCCTCGGCGCCGGGGTTTCGTTCTCGCATGCGGCGGGCAACGTCGAGGGCGCCGACGCGGTGGTGGTGTCCACGGCGGTGGGCAGCGACAACCCGGAAGTGATGGCGGCGCGAGCCAGGCTCGTGCCGATCGTGCCGCGCGCGCTGATGCTCGCCGAACTGATGCGGCTCAAGCAGGGCGTCGCCATCGCCGGCACGCACGGCAAGACGACTACTACGAGCCTGGTGGCGAGCGTGCTCGCCGAAGGCGGGCTCGACCCGACGTTCGTCATCGGCGGCCGGCTCAACGCCGCCGGCTCGAGCGCCCGCCTGGGCAGCGGCGAGTTCATCGTAGTCGAGGCGGACGAATCGGACGCCTCCTTCCTGCACCTGCAGCCGGTGATCGCGGTGGTCACCAACATCGACACCGATCACATGGAGACTTACCAGCACGACTTCGCGCGACTGAAGCAGGCGTTCGTGCAGTTCCTGCAGAACCTGCCTTTCTACGGCAGCGCGGTCCTGTGCGCGGACGACGCCCACGTGCGCGAGATCCTGCCCTTCGTGTCCAAGCCGGTCATCACCTACGGCTTCGCCGCCGAAGCGGCGGTTCGCGCCGAAGCAGTCGAGCACGCCGCCGGCGCGATGCACTTTCGCGCCTTGCGCGAGAAGGCCGCGCCGCTGGAGGTGACGCTCAACCTTCCGGGCCGGCACAACGTGCAGAACGCGCTCGCGGCGATCGCGGTCGCAACCGAGCTCGCGGTTCCGGACCGCGCGATCCAGAAGGCGCTCGCCGAGTTCCACGGCGTCGGCCGGCGCTTCCAGCGCTGCGGCGAAGTGACGCTCGCGGGCGGCGGCCATTTCACCCTGATCGACGACTACGGCCACCATCCGGCGGAGATGACCGCGACGCTCGCCGCCGCGCGCGGCGCCTTTCCCGGCCGGCGCATCGTGCTGGCCTTCCAGCCCCACCGCTATACGCGCACGCGGGATCTCTTCGAGGATTTCGTGCGGGTGCTGTCGACCGCCGATGCGCTCTTGCTGGCGGAGGTCTACCCGGCGGGCGAAGCGCCGATCGTGGCGGCCGACGGCCGCTCGCTCGCCCGCGCGGTGCGGGTGGCGGGCAAGGTCGAGCCGGTGTTCGTCGACGACATCTCGCAGATGGCCGACGCGATCCGGCGCGTGGCGCGCGACGGCGACGTGGTGCTCACGATGGGGGCTGGCTCGATCGGCAACGTGCCGGCGCAGCTGACATGAACATGGCCGACACGCCCAGCTTCGAAGGATTGCGCGGCGAGCTGCGGTTCGACGAGCCGATGGCACGCCACAGCAGCTGGCGCGCCGGCGGGCGGGCGGCGCGATTCTACGCGCCCGCGGACCTGGAAGACCTGGCGCTGTTCCTGCGCCAGCTGCCGGCCGGCGAGCCACTGCTGTTCGTCGGCCTGGGCTCGAACCTGCTGGTGCGCGAAGGCGGCCTGCGCGGCACCGTGGTGCTGATGCACGCTGCGGGACGGCGCCCGGAAATGCTGCTCGGGCGCGTCTACGCGGAAGCGGGCGTCGCCAGCCCCAAGGTCGCGCGATTCGCGGCGCTGCAGGGGCTGGCGGGCGCCGAGTTCCTGGCCGGGGTTCCGGGCAGCGTGGGCGGCGCGCTGGCGATGAACGCCGGCTGCTACGGCGGCGAAACCTGGGACATCGTGGCGCGTGCGATCACCATCGACCGCGGGGGCGAGCTGCACAGCCGCGAGAAATCGGAGTTCGAGATCTCCTACCGGCATTGCGCGCTCCGGGAGGGGGGCACCCTGGGGCAGGACGAATGGTTCGTCGCGGCCTATTTCGACCTTGCCGAAGGCGACGGCGAGGCCTCGCGCGCCAAGATCAAGGAATTCCTGTCGCGGCGCGTCGCCTCACAGCCGCTGCAGCTGCCCAACGCCGGCAGCGTGTTCCGCAATCCCATCGCCGACCACGCGGCGCGACTGATCGAGGCCTGCGGCCTGAAAGGGCTCGAGCGAGGCGGCGCGCGGGTCTCGGAAAAGCACGCCAACTTCATCGTCAATCCGAAGGGCGCGGCGACGGCCACCGACATCGAGTGGCTGATCACGACAGTGCGTGCGCGGGTGCTGGAAAAGACCGGCGTCGACCTGCAACCCGAAGTGCGCATCGTAGGAGATGCCGCATGAGCGCGCGAAACTTCGGCAAGGTCGCAGTCCTGCTCGGCGGCACGTCCGCAGAGCGGGAGGTGTCGCTCATGAGCGGCACGGGCGTGCTGCAGGCGCTGCGCTCGAAGAGGGTGGATGCCCACGCCTTCGACCCCGCCGAACGCGACCTGGCGGAGCTCAAGCGCGAGGGCTTCGTGCGCTGCTTCATCGCGCTGCACGGACGCGGCGGTGAGGACGGCACGCTGCAGGGCGCGCTGGAGATGATGGGCGTTCCCTATACCGGCAGCGGCGTGCTGGGCTCGGCCGTCGCCATGGACAAGTGGCGCACGAAGATGATCTGGCAGGCCGGCGGACTGCCGACGCCCCGCTATCGAGTGCTGCGCGAGAAGGACGACTGGGACGCGGTGGCGCGGGAACTCGGCCTGCCGCTCATCGTCAAGCCGGCGAACGAGGGCTCGACGCTCGGCCTGACGAAAGTGACTGCGGCTTCGCAGCTGCCGGCGGCTTACGAGCTGGCGGCGAAGAAGTATCGCGACATCGCGCTGGCGGAGTCCTTCGTTGCCGGTCCCGAATACACCGCGAGCATCCTCGGCGAGACCGTGCTGCCGCTGATCCGCATCGAGGCGCCCGAGGGCAACTACGACTACCAGCACAAGTACTTCGGCGACGAAACCAAGTATCTGTGTCCCTGCGGCCTGCCGGAGCCGCAGGAGGCGGATCTCAGGGCGCTGTCGCTCGAAGCGTTCAGGCTGCTTGGCTGCACCGGCTGGGGGCGCGTCGACCTCATGCTCGATGCGGCGGGCAAGCCGTGGCTGCTCGAGGTCAACACCTCGCCCGGCATGACGGGGCACAGCCTGGTGCCGATGGCGGCGCGCGCCGTCGGCATTTCGTACGAGGACCTGTGCCTGAAGATCCTGGAGGGCGCGCATGTGGGATAACCCGCGCCTGCTCAACTACGTGGCCGGGATCCTGACCGGGATCGCGCTGCTCATTTTCATGCTGGCCGGCCTCCGGCTGCTGCTGCGGCCGGACCTGTTTCCGCTGCGCGAGATCACCGTCCGCGGTGCCCTCCTGCATACCACGGCGGCTCAGATCGAGCGGGCGACGCGCGGCCGGATCGCAGGCAACTTCTTCTCGGTCGATCTGGCCACGGTGCGCCGGAGCATCGAGCAACTGCCCTGGGTGCGGCAGGTAATCGTGAGCCGGGTCTGGCCCGACGGGCTCGAGGTCTCGATCGAGGAGCGTGTCGCACTCGCGAACTGGGGCGACGACGCGCTGGTGGACACCTACGGCGAGCGCTTCGAGGCGCGCACGGACGCCGCGTTGCCGACCTTTGTCGGTCCGGCGGGAACCGAGGCGGAGATGGCCCGACGCTACCAGCGCTTCGCGGCGCTGCTGGCGCCGATCGGGGACCCTCTCGTGCGCGTCGTCCTCACGCCTCGCTTCGCCTGGCAACTCCGTCTGCGCAGCGGCCTGCAAGTGATGCTGGGGCGCGACGCCGGCGAGATTCCGGTCGAGAAGCGGTTGGCGCGGTTCGTGGCGGCCTATCCGCAGACGCTGGCGAAGATGCCGCAGCGGCACGAATACGTCGATCTGCGCTACCCGAACGGATTTGCGCTTCGTGTTGCGGACATGAAGGGCTGAACGAAATGGCGAAAGACAGCAAAGACCTGATCGTCGGACTGGATATCGGCACCTCCAAGGTGGTGGCGCTGGTGGCGGAGCTTCACCCCGACGGCGCGCTCGAGATCCTCGGCATGGGAGGACACGAGTCGAAAGGCCTGAAAAAGGGGGTGGTGGTCAATATCGAGTCCACGGTGAACGCCGTGCAGCGCGCCCTCGAGGAAGCCGAGCTCATGGCCGACTGCAAGATCTCCTCCGCGTTCGCCGGTATCGCCGGCAGCCACATTCGCAGCTTCAATTCCACCGGCATGGTGGCGATCAAGGACCGGGAGGTCACGGCGCTGGACGTCGAGCGGGTGATCGATACCGCGAGGGCAGTGAACATCCCCACCGACCAGCAGATCCTTCACGTGCTGCGGCAGGAATTCATCATCGACGGCCAGGAGGACGTGCGCGAGCCGCTGGGCATGTCGGGCGTTCGCCTGGAGGTGAAAGTGCACATCGTCACCGGAGCGGTATCGGCGGCGCAGAACATCGTCAAGTGCGTACGCCGCTGCGGACTGGAGGTGAACGACTTGATCCTTCAGCCCCTCGCGTCTTCCCGCGCCGTCCTGCAGGAAGACGAGACCGACCTCGGCGTTTGCCTGGTCGACATCGGCGGCGGCACCACGGACATCGCGGTGTTCACCGACGGCGCGATTCGCCATACCGCGGTGATTCCGATTGCGGGCGACCAGATCACCAACGATATCGCCATGGCGCTCAGGACGCCGACCGCCGAGGCCGAGAACATCAAGATCCGGCACGGCGTGGCGCTGCGCCAGCTCGCCGACCCCAACGAAATGATCGAGGTGGCGGGAATCGGCGATCGCGGCCCGCGGGTCATGTCGCGCCAGACCCTCGCCGAGGTCATCGAGCCGCGGGTAGAGGAGCTGTTCTCGCTGGTGCAGCAGGTGCTGCGTGAATCCGGCTTCGAGGAACTGTTGTCGTCGGGCGTGGTGCTGACCGGCGGCAGCGCGGTCATGCGCGGCATGGTCGAGCTCGGTGAGGAGATTTTCCATATGCCGGTGCGAGTCGGAATTCCGCGCTACACGGGCGGCCTGGCCGAGGTCGTGCGCACTCCGCGCTACGCGACCGCAGTCGGATTGCTGCTCGAAGGCGTGTCGCAGGTGCAGCAAGGGCAGATTTCGCGCCAGAGCGGATCGGTGCGCGCCGTGCTGGCGAGGATGCGCGAGTGGTTTCAGCGCAATTTTTGAGGAATCTTTTCGAAGGCGTTTCTTGGCAAGGAGGATAACCGCATGTTCGAAATCTTAGACAACCACGCATCAGGGCCGGTCATAAAAGTCATCGGGGTCGGTGGCGCCGGAGGCAACGCGGTCAATCACATGATCGAGCAGGGCGTCGAAGGGGTCGACTTCGTCGTCGTCAACACCGACGCTCAGGTGCTCGCGCGCAACAGCGCGCGCAACCAGATACAGCTCGGCGACAGCGGCCTGGGCGCGGGCGCAAAGCCCGAGCAGGCGCGCGACGTGGCGATGGAGGAGCGGGAGCGTCTCGAGGAGGCGATCGCCGGCTCGCACATGGTGTTCATTACTGCCGGCATGGGCGGTGGCACGGGCACCGGCGCGGCGCCGGTGGTGGCAGAGGTGGCGCGCTCCCTGGGCGTGCTGACCGTCGCCGTGGTGACCAAGCCGTTCGGCTTCGAGGGCACCAAGCGCATGCGGCTGGCCGAGCAGGGGATCGAGGAGCTCAGCCAGCACGTCGATTCGTTGATCGTGATTCTGAACGACAAGCTCGAGGACGTGCTGGGCGAGGACGTCACGATGGACGACGCGTTCCGCGCGGCCGACGACGTGCTGAACAACGCGGTGGCCGGCATCGCCGAGATCATCAATTGCCCCGGGCTGATCAACGTCGATTTTCAGGATGTCCGGACGGTCATGTCGGAGCAGGGCATGGCGATGATGGGCTCGGCCATGGCGAGCGGCATCGACCGCGCGCGCATTGCCGCGGAGCAGGCGATCGCCAGTCCCCTGCTCGAGGGCGTCATGCTCGCCGGGGCGCGCGGCGTCCTGGTGAACATCACCGCGACCCGCTCGAGCCTGAAGCACGGCGAGGTCAAGGCGGTGATGAACACCATCCGGAGCTTCGCAGCAGAAGATGCCACGATCATCTTCGGCGCGGTTTACGACGAGGGGGTGAACGAGGACCTGCGGGTCACGGTGGTGGCGACGGGGTTGGGCGCTCACGCGACGCTGCGCCAGCCCAAGCCGCAACTGGTCGTGGCGCAAAAGACCGGCACGGACAACCAGGCCGTGTCCAACGGCGTGGATTACAACCAGTTGGACGCGGTGCCGGCGGTCATACGCCGCAACCGCGCTTCGACCGTGGAGGCGCTCCAGCAGAGCGGGGTCGACAAGTACGACATTCCCGCTTTCCTGCGCAAGCAGGCGGACTGAGTGCTTCCCGCGGGACGCGGGAATGGCCGCGCGCCCTGGGCGCAGCGGACGCGGCGCCACTCCTCCTTGCCGGCGCTGCGTCCGCGCTCTGCTACAATTCACAGCCAGGACAGTTACTTACAGATGCTCCGCCAGCGCACACTCAAGTCCCTCATCCGCGCAACCGGGGTCGGCCTGCACACCGGACAGAAGGTCTGCATTACGCTGCGCCCGGCAGGGATCGACACCGGCGTGGTGTTTCGCCGCATCGACTTCGTCGCGCCGCTGGACGTGCCGGCGCGCGCGGAGTTGGTGGGCGAGACGCGGTTATCGTCGTGCCTCGTCTGCGGCGAGGCCAAGGTCTACACGGTCGAGCACCTCATGTCCGCCCTTGCCGGACTGGGCGTCGACAACGTGTACGTCGACCTCGATGGGCCCGAAGTCCCGATCATGGATGGCAGTGCGGCGCCGTTCGCGCTGCTGATCCAGCAGGCGGGCATTGAGCGGCAGGCTGCACCCAAGAAGTTTCTGCGCGTGAAGAAGCGCGTCGAGGTGCGCGACGGCGATAAATGGGCGCGGCTCGAGCCTTTCGCGGGATTCAAGCTGTCGTTTTCCATCGTCTTCAATCATCCCGTCATCGACCGCTCGAGCCAGACGGTGACGGTCGATTTCGCGCACACCTCGTATCTCAAGGAGATTGCCCGGGCCCGCACCTTCGGCTTCATGCACGAGGTGGAGAATCTTCGCGAATCGGGGCTTGCGTTGGGCGGCGGTCTCGACAACGCAGTCGTGCTGGACGAATACCGAGTCCTCAATTCGGAAGGGTTACGTTTCGCGGACGAGTTCATCCGCCACAAGGTGCTGGACGCGATCGGCGACCTTTACCTCGCGGGCAAGCCGCTGCTCGGGGCCTTCGCCGCGCACAAATCGGGTCATGGGCTCAACAATCGGCTGCTGCGCGAGTTGCTCGCGGACGAGTCGGCGTGGGAGCTGGTTTCCTTCGAGCGCCCGGAAGATGCGCCGGCGGGCGTCGCGAGCCTGATGCAGCAGCTGGCCTAGCGGCGCGCGGCTCGGCGCGCCATGCTCCTGATTCGCATCATCGGGCTGCTGGCCGCGATCGGCCTGGGTGTATCGGTACTGATGTACATGCTCAGCGGCGAGCGCAAGTATCTGCACTTCGCCTGGCGGCTGTTCAAGTACTCGCTTTTCGTCGTCGCCCTGATCCTGATGCTCTTCCTCGGCGAGCGCCTGCTGGTGATGATGTGACCGATTTGGCGCCGTGTCGCGCGAGGATCGCCTCGAGGGCGCCGCGCGCGGGGGAGTCGCCCAAGCGATCGTAGAGGGCGGTCAGCTCGGACAGGGCAGCGGGGGAAAATTGGATCGATTTGTGCGACGCAACATCCTTTTTGCGTGATGTAGTTGGTTGCACCTTCACTGAAACTGAATTAACCTTTGCCCCTTGTTTCAGCAGGAAATTGCCGAGGCTGTGGGACAGCAGCCGGAGCTTTGCTGCGGCCGCGGAATGAGTTGCAAGGAGAACGAGCTTGCCGTCCTTAAGGCTGGCGGGGCTGACCTCGGCGGCGAGTTCCGGCGGGAGGAACTCATTGCAAAGACTCGCAAGCGCGCGGATTTCGAGCGCTTTTGCGATAACGGGCTGGATGTCGTCGTCGGTCGCGAGATAGCGGTCGATCTTGGGAAATCGCACGGGAGTGGCGAGGTGAGGAGCGGATCGTGCAGATTATCTTGATCTCCAACCGGTTGGCAAAGGCCCGGTCGGTGGCCATCGGGCCGCGCCACGTCGCTGCGATTTCCTTTGTCGTGCTGATGCTGCTGGCGGCCCTCACCGGCGCGGTGTACTGGACGACGCTGCACTTCGCTTCCGAAATCAGGATCCCGTTCGTTGAAAAGATGGTCGCCGCCGCGCAGAAGGCGGAAGCCGAAAAGGCGCGTCAGTACGTACAGCAGAACATCAACGCCATGGCGGTCAAGCTGGGCGAGATGCAGGCTCAACTCGCACGCCTGGACGCTCTCGGCGAGCGTCTCTCGGCGCTCGGCGGAATCAAGCCGTCGGAGATCCATCTGGGTTCGCCGCTGGGCCTCGGGGGCGCGGTCTCGACCATGCCGCCGCAGGATCTGTCGCTCAGCGATCTGAAGTCCAGGGTGGCGCTGCTCTCGCGCCAAATGGAGAACCGTTCCGACTATTACGGCGTGCTCGACTCAGAGCTGCGCGACCTCGTGGTGCGACGCAAGGTGATGCCCACGATGCCGCCGGTCCACGCGCCCCGAGGCTCTGGCTTCGGCAAGCGTATCGATCCGTTTACCGGCCAGCTGGCAATGCATGAAGGGATCGACTTCGAGGTCGACAAGGGCACAGCCGTCCACGCCGCCGCCGGCGGCGTGGTGAGTTTCGCGGGTTTCCATCCGCAGTACGGAAACCTGGTGGAGATCGATCACGGCAACGACCTTTCGACCCGCTACGCGCACCTGTCCAAGATCCTGGTCAAGACCGGCGAAATCGTCATGCGCGGGGCCGTGATCGCGCTCAGCGGCTCCACCGGGCGCGCGACCGGACCGCATCTGCATTTCGAAGTCAGGTACAAGGGCGTCGCGGTCAATCCTGACCGCTTTCTGGCCGCTACCGATCCGAAGCTGCCGGACGCCAACAAGCGTCGCATAGCCCGGGGGCGAGACTAGCTGCGCGGCGCGGGCCGCCACGGCGGCCATGCTAAAATTTCCCTTTTCCGCTTGAACGCGACGAGGCGCGATACCGGCCTCGCGCCGGCACCTGTCTGGCGACCGCGGAGCGGATCGCAACCTTCATGATCCCAAACGTTCTCACGAAGATTTTCGGCAGTCGAAATGAGCGGCTGCTCAAGCAATATTCGCGCACGGTTTCCCGGATCAACGCGCTCGAACCCGAGATAGCGGCGCTGAGCGACGAGCAACTTCGCGCCAAGACCGGAGAATTCAAGGGTCGCGTCTCCGAGGCCGTTTCCCGCGTCGACGAGGACCGCCGCACGCAGGCGTTGGCGGACGCGCTGGAAGACCTCCTGCCGGAAGCTTTCGCCGTTGTGCGCGAGGCGGGCAAACGCAGCCTGCGGATGCGCCACTTCGATGTGCAGCTGATTGGCGGCATGGTGCTGCACTACGGCAAGATCGCCGAGATGCGCACCGGCGAGGGCAAGACCCTGGTTGCAACTCTGCCGGCCTATCTCAATGCGCTGGGCGGCCGGCCGGTGCACATCGTGACGGTCAACGACTACCTCGCCCGGCGCGACGCCGAGTGGATGGGCAAGCTCTACGGATTTCTTGGCCTGACGGTCGGAGTCAATATCCCGGACCTCAAGCCGGAGGAGAAGAGTGCGGCTTACGCCGCCGACATCACCTACGGAACCAATAACGAGTTCGGCTTCGACTACCTGCGCGACAACATGGCGATGCACCTCGACGAAAGGTCGCAGCGCGGCCTGAATTACGCCATCGTCGACGAGGTGGACTCGATCCTGATCGACGAGGCGAGAACACCCCTCATCATCTCGGGGCAAGCCGAGGACCGGACCGAAATCTACATCCGCATGAACGAGGTGGCACCGCTGCTCGTGCGCCAGAAGGAAGAGAACGGGCCGGGCGATTTCTGGGTGGACGAGAAGAATCACCAGATCCTGCTGTCCGAGGCGGGTCACGCCCATGCCGAGGAAGTCCTGGCGCGCGTCGGCTTGCTGCCTGCCGGCGCGAGCCTCTACGAGCCTGCTTACATCAACCTCGTGCACCAGCTCTACGCGGCCCTGCGCGCTCACAACCTGTTCCTGCGCGACCAGCATTACGTGGTGCAGAACGGCGAGGTGATCATCGTCGACGAGTTCACGGGGCGCCTGATGGTGGGGCGCCGCTGGTCCGACGGGATTCACCAGGCGGTCGAAGCGAAGGAAAAGGTCAGGATCCAGAGCGAAAACCAGACGCTCGCCTCGATCACCTTCCAGAACTACTTCCGCCTTTACGGCAAGCTCGCGGGAATGACCGGAACCGCGGACACCGAGGCCTTCGAGTTCCAGGACATCTACAGGCTGGAGACGGTGGTCATACCCACCCACAAGCCCATGATCCGGGAAGATCGCCTGGACCTCGTGTACCGCACCTCGGCGGAGAAGTACAACGCGATCAGCGACGACATCCGCGACTGCTACGAGCGCGGGCAGCCGGTGCTGGTGGGCACCACCTCGATCGAGAATTCGGAGCTGCTTTCGTCGCTGCTCACCAAGCAAAAGCTGCCGCACCAGGTGCTGAACGCGAAGCAGCATGCTCGTGAGGCGGAAATCGTGGCGCAGGCCGGGCGGCCCAAGATGGTCACCATTGCCACCAACATGGCGGGCCGCGGCACCGACATCGTGCTCGGCGGCAACGTCGACAAGCAAGTCGAGCTGATCGAGGCGGACGAAACAATTCCGCTTCAGGACAAGACCGCGCGCATCGAGACGCTGCGCTCGGAGTGGCAACAGCTGCATGATCACGTCATTGGGGCGGGCGGCCTGCACATCATCGGCACCGAGCGCCACGAGTCGCGTCGGGTCGACAATCAGCTGCGGGGGCGTTCCGGCCGCCAGGGCGACCCGGGTTCGTCGCGCTTCTATCTTTCCCTCGAGGATCCGTTGCTGAGGATTTTCGCCGGAGACCGGATCAACCGCATCATGGTGATGCTGAAGATGCCGGAAGGCGAGGCGATCGAGCATTCGATGGTCTCGCGCTCGATCGAGTCGGCACAGACGAAGGTCGAGGCGCGCAACTTCGATATTCGAAAACAGCTGCTCGAGTACGACGACGTCGCCAACGACCAGCGCAAGGAGATCTACGCGCTCCGCAACGAGCTGCTCGAGTCACAGGACATCTCGGCGCGCATAGCGAGTCTGCGCTCCGGGGTGATAACGGATATCTTCCGCACCTATGTACCCGAGGAGAGCGTCGAGGAGCAATGGGACATTGCCGCCCTGGAAACCGCGCTCCGGTCCGAGCTCAATATCGGCCTGCCGGTCAAGGAATGGCTGGAAAAGGATCCTGACCTGCACGACGAGACGCTGCTGGAACGGATAAACGAGCAAGCGCGCCTGGCGTACGCGGCGAAGGTGCCGGAGGGGGCAGAGGCGTCGTTTCGCCAGTACGAGCGCTACGTCATGCTTCAGATTTTGGACGCGCACTGGCGGGAGCACCTCTCGGCGCTGGATCATCTGCGCCAGGGCATCCACCTGCGCGGCTATGCGCAGATGAACCCGAAGCAGGAGTACAAGAAGGAGGCTTTCGCGCTATTCGGTGCCATGCTCGAGTCGGTAAAGCTCGAAGTCACCAAGACGCTCGCTGCGGTGGAAATTCGCGCGACCGAGGAGCTGGCGGAGATCGACGACGCGCAGCACGTCGAGAATGTGCGCATGCAGCACCCGAGCCTGGACGAGGTGCAGCTTGGCTCCGATGACGAGGCACTCGCCTCCGCTGCGGCAAGAAAACCGCAACCGATGGTTCGCCCGACGAACAAGGTGGGGCGCAACGACCCCTGCCCTTGCGGCTCGGGCAAGAAGTACAAGCACTGTCACGGCAGGTTGACCTGAGGCTTCATGGCCGTCGATTTGGCGCCGCCTGACCCTGGCTCGCTTTTCCCGGTGCCAGGGGTCGAGCTCGGCGTGGCCATGGCCGGCGTGCGCAAGGCGAACAGGCGCGACCTTCTTCTGATGAGATTAGGGGTGGAATCGATGGTTGCCGGCGTTTTCACCCGCAACCGTTTTTGCGCCGCCCCTGTGATCATCGCCAAGCGAAATCTCGCGTCGGAACGCGGCATCCGCGCGCTCGTGATCAACACCGGCAACGCGAACGCGGGCACGGGGGAAGACGGTGTGGCGCGCGCGACCCTGGTCTGCGAGGGTGTCGCGCGGGCGCTCGGCTGCGCGGCGGAGCAGGTCCTGCCGTTTTCCACCGGCGTCATCATGGAACCGTTGCCGGCCGAACGTATCGTCGCCGGACTCGCGGGGGCTGTCGCCGATTTGCGAGCCGACAACTGGGCGGCGGCGGCGGAAGCGATCATGACGACCGACACGGTACCGAAAGCCGCGTCACGCCGCGTGCGTCTCGCCGGCGGCGAAGTGACGCTGACGGGGATCGCGAAAGGGGCCGGCATGATCCGGCCGGACATGGCGACGATGCTGGGTTTCATCGCGACAGACGCCAGAGTTTCCCGTGGTGCGCTCGAGTCGCTGGTGCGAGAGACTGCTGACAAGTCTTTCAACTGCATCAGCGTCGACGGTGACACCTCGACCAACGATGCCTTTGTGCTCGTCGCCAGCGGCGCCTCGGGCGTCGTCGCGCAAAGCGAGGCAGACCTGGCCGTTCTCGAGCAAGCGATCACCGAAGTGGCCGTTCTGCTCGCCCAAGCGATCGTGCGCGACGGCGAGGGCGCGACGAAGTTCATCACGATTCGGGTCGAGGGCGGCCGTTCCATCGAGGAAAGCCGCCGCGTGGCCTACGCCATCGCGCATTCGCCGTTGGTCAAGACGGCCTTCTTCGCGTCCGATCCCAATCTGGGGCGCATTCTGGCCGCGATCGGCAATTCGGGAATCGCGGATCTCGACGTGTCGCGGCTGCAGTTGTATCTCGACTCCGTGCTGGTGGCGGCCAACGGCGGGCGGCATCCGGACTATCGGGAAGAGCAGGGCGCGGCGGCCCTGGCGAAGCCCGAGTTCACCGTGCGCGCGATGCTCAATCGCGGCCAAGCATCGGCCACCGTCTGGACTTGCGACCTGTCCTTCGAATACGTCAAGATCAACGCCGAATACAGAACCTAGCGACTGTAAATGAAGACCGATTCCGAGACGCTGCTTGCGCGCGCAGAGGCGCTGATCGATAAACTGGAATCACTCCTGCCGCCGAAGCCGCCTCCGCCGGACTGGAACGCGAGCACCGCGTTTCGGTGGCGCAAGTCCGGGCCGCTCAATCTCGGCGGCTGGCTGCAGCCGGTACGCCACGTGCACCAGATCCGCCTCGCCGACCTGCAGGGAATCGACGGTCAGATCCGCAAGGTGGAGCAGAACACGCGGCAGTTCGTGCAGCGCAAGCCGGCCAACAACGTCCTTCTCACTGGGGCGCGGGGAACCGGAAAATCCTCGATCATCAAGGGATTGCTGAACAAGTACGCGCGCGACGGATTGCGCCTGATTGAGATCGAGAAGCGCGATCTGATGGACCTGCCGGCCATCACCGAGCTGGTGGCGGGCCGCAAGGAGCGGTTCATGCTCTTCTGCGACGACCTTTCGTTCGAGGCGGCCGAGGCCGGCTACGTCGCGCTCAAGGTCGCGCTGGACGGATCGATCTCGTCGACCTCGGAAAATCTCCTCATCTACGCGACCTCCAACCGTCGCCACCTGATGCCCGAGTACATGCAGGAGAACCTGGAGACGAAATACGTCGACGACGAAATTCACCCCGGCGAGACGGTGGAGGAGAAGATCTCGCTCTCGGAACGTTTCGGACTCTGGGTTTCGTTCTATCCCTTCGATCAGGACGAATATCTCGTGATCGTCGAGCATTGGCTGAAGGCGTTCGGCTGCACCGGCAAGGACGCCGAGGCAGCGCACCACGAGGCGCTGCAATGGGCGTTGCTGCGCGGCTCGAGGAGCGGACGCGTGGCCTATCAGTTCGCGCGCGATTGGGCGGGCAAGCAGGCCACGCGCGGGCGCGGCAAGCGGTAGGCCGCGGGGTGGTCGAGGTTTCGGCGGCGGTCATCCTGCGCGCCGACGGCAGCTTCCTGATCGCGCGCCGCCCGCCGGGCAAGGTGTACGCGGGCTACTGGGAGTTTCCAGGCGGGAAGATCGAGCCCGGCGAGCCAGCCGCCGTCGCTCTGAAGCGCGAGCTTCACGAAGAGCTCGGCATCGACGTCATCCGCGCCTATCCGTGGATCACGCGTGTTCACGTCTACCCGCACGGCACGGTTCGGCTGAATTTCTTTCGCGTGCTGGAGTGGTCCGGGGAGCCCCACCCGCGGGAGGCGCAGACGATCCTGTGGCAGCGGTCCGGTGCCCCGGTGGCGCAGCCTATGCTGCCGGCCAACGCGCCGGTGCTCGCTTCGCTGGCGCTGCCCTACGAATACGCCATTACGGCCGCGGAATCGCTCGGCGTGCAGGCGATGCTCGGGTGCCTGGAGCGGCGGCTCGCAGAAGGCCTGAGACTCGTCCAGATCCGCGACAAGTCGCTGGCATCCGGCGAGAGGGCGACGTTCGCCCGGCAGGTCCTCCGGCTCGCGCGCCGCTACGGCGCTCGTGCGCTGGTGAATTCGGACGAAGCGCTCGCGCGTGCAATCGGGGCGGATGGGGTGCATCTTCCGGCCGAAGTGCTGATGTCGCTCGCCGCGCGCCCGCAGGCTGCCCTGGCGGGCGCGTCCTGCCACGACGCCGAGCAGCTCGCGCGGGCAATGCGGCTAGGGCTCGATTTTGCGGTGCTGGGTCCGGTCAAGGCGACCGGGTCGCATCCGGGCGCCGCCCCAATGGGCTGGGCGCGTTTTGCGGAGCTCGTGAAGGGCGCCTCCCTTCCGGTTTACGCGATCGGCGGCCTTCGGCTTTCCGATCTCGAGCCGGCCTGGCGCACCGGTGCGCACGGCGTGGCGATGATTTCGGGCAGCTGGGACGGCGTGCGCGGAGCGCGCTAGGTGCCGCGCGCTTCTCGGATCTTCTGGTAGCTGCCTCTGAGCTTCGCGTAACGCGCGGCGAAGGCGGCCGCATCCGACGCGGTGCGGTAGCCGGCCTGCTTCAGCCAGCCCGCGAGGGCGGCGTGCGTGTGTCGCGTCGGGTCAAGCATATCGTGACGCCCGCAGATGAACTCGGCGGCGACCATGCGCTTGCCGTAAACGACCTCGTGCGCGACGACCTCGGCGTTGACGATCACGCCGGACATCGTCGGGTAGGCGACCTTGTGGCAGGGCTGATCCTCCAGAACGCCGAGCTTGTCGAGCACGTCGTTCAGCACGTTGAGGTCGTCGGGCAGCTCGGCGGGGAGGACGTCGCGGCAGGTCCCGAGGAGCTGAGGCAGGTCGCGAGAGGTGCGCCAGCGACGGGGTTCCGCGTCGATGTTGATGAACACCTTCACGCGGTGAAGGGACTTCAAATGAGGCGAGAGCGGTCTGCCGCCGTCGAATACGTCGAGGTGCAGGCCCTCCTGGACGGTCTCGGTGAGCCGCCAGGTGATGTTGCCCTCGGCCAGCGAGCAATAGTGCGGGAACAGTTGCGCAAGCCCGGTACGCAGCTGGCCGTCGAACGACGCGATCTGGGCCTGTACATATGCGGCCATCGACATGTTGCCGAACAGGGCGACCAGAGGGTGCTCTGCGTCGACCGTCAACTTACGGTCGTCGCGCCTGACGACCGATCTCTCCAGACCGTTCGCGGTGCCGATCTTCTTCATTTCGGGCGGAAACTCGAGCCCCTGGAAAAACTTCAGATCAAACCGAATCGGAACGTGCGGAACGACGATCACGCCGCGGTTCTCGTAGTGCTCGGCGATCGTGTCGCCGTAATCGCGCGCGTAATCACCGAAGCTCTCGCGTCGCTCGAGGACGAGAAAATGGTCGGGCAGCGCAGGATCCCGCTCGATCAGTTCCGCCGCCTTGTCCGAGACCACTGTCACACCGGGCCGTCGCCGGGGCCGTCCGGCTCGAGCTGCTGCTCAGGCACCGGGACCCGATACTCTTCCGCGGCCCAGCCGCCGAGGTCGATCAGCTTGCAGCGCTCGCAGCAGAAGGGGCGCCACTTGTTCTCGGGGACGAAGGGCGCCGGATTGCCGCAGCACGGACACGGGACTTGGCGCACTAGGCTTCTTACAGGTTGCAGAACGTCAGCTCGAACGCCACGTCCCAGTCTGCCGTCTTGGGACGGGCGTCCTCGCGGTCCTGGGCGAGAAAGCGGATATTGAGGACGTACTTGTTTGCGCTGATTTCAGGCA
>CAZLUX010000012.1:12037-33451 GCA_964562815.1 uncultured Enterobacteriaceae bacterium | reverse complement strand
ACGTACTTCGCAAGGCCCGCCGGCGCGCGCAGCCGCAGCAGCACGGACTCGCCCGCCGGCTCGAATGCGAGCACCTCGCCGACCCCGTCGACATGGCCCGTGACGAGGTGCCCGCCGAGCTTGTCGCCCAGCCCGAGCGAGGTCTCGAGATTGACCTTGCCGGGCCTCTCCAGGCCGGTGGTGCAGTCGAGCGTCTCGCGCGAGACGTCGAACGAAAGCCTTTCGCCCTCGATCGCGACCACGGTGAGGCAGGCGCCCTGTACGCAGATCGAGTCGCCGATCCGCACGTCCGAGAGCTCCAGCCCGCCCGCCTCGACGGCGAGGCGCACGCCCCCCCGCATCTCTCCCTGAAGCGGAGTGAGCGCCTCGATCGTTCCCACCGCCTGCACGATTCCGGTGAACATCAGAGCCTCGCGATGATCCTCAGGTCTTCGCCTACCCGCTCGACCGAGCGCAACGAGACGTTGAGCCGCTCATCGAGCGAAGTCATCGGCGCGAGGTCGAGCATGCCCTGCGCCGAGTCGCCCAGGAACGCGGGCGCAAGATAAATCAGCATCTCGTCCACGCACCCCTCGCGCGCGAGCGAGCCGTTGAGCTTGAAGCCCGCCTCGACGTGCAGCTCGTTCACCCCCCGCCGCGCGAGCTCTCGCAGCATCGCGGCGAGATCGACTTTGCCTTTCGCGTTCGGCATTGCGATTGCCTCCGCGCCTTGCGGAGGTGTGTTCGCAGTATCGCCGAAAAAGATCAGAGTATTCCCTCCCTGCAGGATCTTCGCTCCCGCCGGCGTCTCGAGGCGACTGTCGACGATCACTCTGAGCGGCTGGCGCGGCGTTTCGACCTCGCGCACCGTCAGCCGCGGGTCGTCGGCCTTGACGGTTCCGATTCCGGTCAGCACGGCGCACGCGCGCGCGCGCCAGCGGTGGCCGTCCTTCCTCGCCGCCGCGCCGGTGATCCACTGGCTCTTGCCGTTGGCGAGCGCGGTTCTGCCATCGAGCGTCGCCGCGAGCTTCATCCGTACCCACGGCCTGCCGCGCGTCACGCGCGACACGAAGCCGATGTTCAGCTCGCGCGCCTCGCTCTCCATCAGGCCGTGCTCGAATCGCACCCCCGCGGCGGCGAGCCTTTCGCCGCCGCCGCCCGCCTCGGGGTTGGGGTCGCGCAGCGCCGCGACCACGCGCGCCACACCTGCGGCGGCCAGCGCGTCGGCGCAAGGCGGGGTACGGCCCTGGTGCGCGCAGGGCTCGAGATTGAGGTAGGCGGTCGCGCCCCGGGCATGCGCACCGGCAGCCGCGAGCGCGTTCGCCTCGGCGTGCGGCGCCCCGGCTTTCTCGTGCCATCCTTCGCCGACGACGCGATCCCCCTGCGCCAGCACGCAACCGACGCGCGGATTGGGCGTCGCCGTGAACAAGCCCTGCTCGGCGAGCGCCAGAGCGCGCCGCATCATGGCATGGTCGAGGTCCGAGAAGGGCGTCACTTCCTTCGCCGCGGGCGGCGGATTTCCTGAACCGCCTCGCGAAAATCGTCCGGTGTCTCGAAGCTGCGGTACACCGAAGCGAAGCGGATGTAGGCAATCTTGTCGAGCTTGGCCAGCTCGCGCATCACGAGGTCGCCGACGCGGCTGGTCGGAACCTCACGGTCACCCAGGGAGCGCAGCTTCTCCTCGATGCGGTCGACCGCGGCGTCGATCGCCTCGGTCGCCACCGGACGCTTGCGCAACGCGACCATCATGCTGCCGAGCAGCTTTTCGCGGTCGAAATCGGTCCGGCTGCCGTCCTTCTTGACCAGCCTCGGCATCCGCAGCTCGACCCGCTCGTAGGTGGTGAAGCGCTTGTCGCACTTCGGGCAGCGCCGCCTCCGCCGGATCACGTTCGCCTCGGGGTTGGAGCGCGTGTCCACCACCTGAGTGTCGTGATGGCTGCAGAAGGGACAGCGCATGGCCCGCGCCTAGGCGTAAACCGGAAAGCCCGCGCAAAGCGCCTTGACCTCGCCCGCGACGCGCCGCACGTTGGCGTCGTCGGACGGGTTGTCGAGCACGTCCGCGATCAGGTTGGCCAGGATTTCGGCCTCACCGGGGCGAAAGCCCCGGGTCGTCATGGCGGGCGTGCCGATGCGAATGCCCGAGGTCACGGTGGGCTTCTCGGGGTCGTTCGGAATTGCGTTCTTGTTCACCGTGATGTGAGCGCGCCCGAGCGCCGCCTCGGCGTCCTTGCCGGTGACGCCCTTCTTGCGAAGGTCGAGCAGGAACATGTGGCAATCTGTTCGTCCGGAGACGACGCGCAGCCCCCGTTCGGTGAGCACCCGCACCATGGTACGGGCGTTGTCGAGCACGTGCTGCTGGTAATCGCGGAAATCGGGCCGCAGCGCCTCGCCGAACGCCACCGCCTTGGCCGCGATGACGTGCATCAGCGGGCCGCCCTGGATGCCGGGGAAGATCGCCGAATTGACCGCCTTTTCCTGCTCGGGCCGGCCGAGAATCAGTCCGCCGCGCGGCCCGCGCAGGGTCTTGTGGGTGGTCGAGGTGACGAAATCGGCGATCCCTACCGGCGAAGGGTAGAGCCCGACCGCCACCAACCCCGCGTAATGCGCCATGTCGGCCATCAGCAGCGCGCCGCATGCGTCGGCCGCGGCGCGCAGGCGCTTCCAGTCGATCGCCAGCGCGTACGACGAGGCCCCGCCGACGATCATCTTCGGCCGGTGCTCGCGTGCCAGCGCCTCGACCTGGTCGTAGTCGATCTCCTCGTTCTCGTCGAGACCGTAGGACACCACCTTGTAGAGCTTGCCCGAGAGGTTCACCGGCGAGCCGTGCGTCAGGTGGCCGCCGTGGGCGAGCGACATGCCAAGAATGGAGTCGCCCGGCTTGAGCGCGGCGGCGTACACCGCCTGGTTCGCCTGCGAGCCCGAATGAGGCTGCACGTTCGCCCAGTCTGCGCCGAACAGCCGCCGCGCGCGCTCGATGGCGACCGTCTCCACCATGTCGACGAACTCGCAGCCGCCGTAGTAGCGCTTGCCCGGGTAGCCTTCGGCGTACTTGTTCGTGAGCTGAGACCCCTGGGCGATCAGCACCGCGGTGCTGACGTAATTCTCGGAGGCGATGAGCTCGACGTGATCTTCCTGGCGGTGGTGCTCGAGGCGCACCGCGTTCCAGACTTCGGGATCCGACTGGGCAAGGAGGTTGGCAGCGAACATTTTGCGGCGGGGCGGTAAGTAATCTGCGGGTGGCGGGAACGCGATTCTACCCCGTGCGGACGCCGCCGCCGGTCAGCCGCCCTCGTGCTCGATCCGGTAGCGCACCACGTGGTCGCCGTGGCGCGCGGCGCTCATGCCCAGGCCGATCCAGCCGCGCTCGCCGAGGACCGCCTCCTCTCGCTGAAGCAGCACTTCGTTCGCTCCGTCGTCCGCCAGCAGGTAGGTTCCGTTCGTGGACAGGTCGGACAGGACGAAGTGTCCCTCGCGCTTGTGGATCCGAGCGTGGAAACGCGACGCGAAATGACTCGTCACCACGACGTCGTTGGCGCCGTCGCGCCCCAGCCTCGCCGAGAGCGCCGCGTCGTCGACGACGAAGGTATTGCCCGCGTGGCTGAGCTTGAGCCAGACCTCACCCGCACCGGCGTTGCCGTTGCGTGCCAGGTTGAGCTCCGTGATGTCCGGATCGCTGCGCCATAGCACTTCGCAGGCCACGACCTCCGAGCTGCGCCCTTTGACCGGAACCGGAAACAGCGTCCGGCACAGGGCACGCAGATTGGGCGACAGCGCGTCCACCGTCTCCCGGCTGGTCATCACCTGCTCCGCGTTCGCGAGAGCGACCAGCCGAGCACAGACGTTCACGGTATCGCCGAAGATGTCACCCTCGGCGACCACCACCTGGCCGTAGGTGATGCCGACCTTGATCAGCAGCTTGCCGTAGGGGCGCGCCGGCAACGGAGCCAGCGCGGCCATCATCTCGCATGCCGCACGCATCGCGGCATCGGGCTCGGAAAACGAGCAAACCATCGCGTCGCCGATGGTCTTGACGAGGGCGCCGGAATGCCGCGCGACGCACTTCTCGAGCAGGCCGAACAGGTGGCTGATCACCGACAGAGCGTGCGTGTCGCCCAGCGCCTCGTAAATCCGCGTGCTGTTGCTGACGTCGGCGAAAAGAACGGCGCGCGCTTCGGTTTTCAAGCGGGTTCCAGGTAAATCGGATAAATCGCGATGGTACCCGAAGCGTGCATCCGCGACGCGTCACACCGCCAGCGGCGGCGCCAGATCTCCGGGTTCGTCGATGTCCCGGATCACGCCCGGGTCGCCGCAGGGGATCTTCACCAGCCGACCGGCGTGGCGCTCGAGCACGCTGCGCGCGCCCTCGTCGCCGCCGAGCGCCTCGAGCTCCGCGCGCAGGCTTCCCGCAATGCCCACCGGATGCCCGCGGCGAGCCCGAAAGTAGGGAACCGCAAGCACCGCCCCGGCGCAGAGCGCATCGCACACCGCGACGATCGTGCTCGGTCGAACGAAGGGCATGTCGGCGAGCGCCACCAGATAGCCTCCGACCTCGCCCGCCGCGCGCACGCCGCAGGCAAGGCTCGCGCCCATGCCGCGCTCGGCCTCGCGACAGACCACCACCTCGCAGCCTTCGGCCTCGAGCGCGCGCGCGGTGTCGTCCGCGCCCGGGCGAACCACGGCGATCACGCGATCGAGGCGGGACTTGAGGTGACGCGCCGACTGCACCGCGATCGGGACGCCGTGCGGCAGCCTGTGCCGCAGCTTATCCGAGCCGAAGCGCGAAGCGGACCCGGCCGCCAGCAGCAGGCCGACGAGATCCAGGGTCAGACTTTCTGCGACGCGACTTCGCAGGCCGAAGGCGGGAAGCGGCTCTCTTGCTTGGCTTCCCAGTCGGGCGCGGCGATGCCGTGACGCGTCGCGGTCATCTCGGCCAGGATCGCGACCGCGATTTCGGGCGGCGTTTTCGAGCCGATGTACAGGCCCACCGGTCCGTGCAGACGCGCGATCTCGCCCTCCGAAAGATCGAACTCGCGCAGGCGCATGCGCCGCGAGTCGTTGTTCTTCTTCGAGCCGATTGCGCCGACATAGAATGCCGCCGACTTGAGCGCCTCGAGCAGCGCCATATCGTCGAGCTTCGGGTCGTGGGTGAGCGCGACCACCGCGCTGTGGCCGTCGAGATTCAGCCTCGCGATCACATCGTCGGGCATGCCGCGGTCGATCGGAACGCCGGGCAGGTTCCAGCCCTCGGCATACTCCTCGCGAGGGTCGACGACGATCACGTGGTAATCCAGCATGCGCGCCATCTCGGCCAGATAGCGCGTGAGCTGGCCGGCGCCGATCATCACCAGGCGCCAGCGCGGGCCGTGTACCGTGGTCAGCACCCTGCCGTCGTATTCCAGCGCATCCTGCCACTGTCCCGGCTCGAGGGTCGCCCGGCCGGTATCCATGTCCAGCCGCCTGCGCATGAGCTGTTGCCTGGAGATCGTCTCCAGGAGTTCACCCAGGCCGCTCGCCTCTCCAACGGGCTCGAGCACCAGCTGCAGGGTGCCGCCGCAGGGAAGACCCCAACGGGTCGCGTCCTCGTTGGTGACACCGTAGGTCATCAGCTCCGGCCGTTCCGCGGCGACGGCTCTGGCGCGCACCTTCTCGACCAGATCGTCCTCGACGCAGCCGCCCGATACCGAGCCCGCGATCTGCCCGTCGTCGCGAATCGCCACCAGCGCCCCGACCGGACGCGGTGCCGAGCCCCAGGTCTTGACGATGGTCCCGAGCGTTGCGCGGCGGCCGGCCTTGCGCCATGCCTCGGCGCTTCGCAGTACTTCGATGTCGACGCTATCCATGTCGCCTCTCCCGCGCTGAAACCTATAGGACCATTTTATGCCCTTATTGTTCGGCCGCAGGCGGAAAAATCAGACTCACTCTGCAACCGCGCCCGCCTGCCCTCGGATCCCCGATCTCCACGCTGGCACCATGGAGGGTCGCGATTTCGCGCACGATCGCGAGCCCCAGGCCGCTGCCGGTGCCGGTCGTGCCGGGAACCCTGTAAAAGCGCTCCAGGACCCGCTCTCGTTCCGCCGGCGGGATTCCGGGCCCCTCGTCCTCGACCTCGAGCAAAGCCCGTCGGTCGGGCCCTTGCACGCCGGTGCGCACCGTGACGTGCCCGCCCGCGGGCGTGTGCTCCAGGCTGTTGTGCACCAGGTTCGCCAGTGCCTCGCGCAGCAGGAAGGCGTCGCCGCGCACGCGGGCCTCGCTCAGATCAAAGCCCAGGTCGAGATCCTTCTCCATCGCCCGGTGCACCCATTCGTCGGCGGCGCCCTCGACCACCTGCCTGAGCTCGACCGGCCCCAGGCCGGAGGCGAGCCCGCCGCCCGGCTCGGCGCGCGCCAGCGCGAGCAGCTGGTTGGCGAGTCTCGCCGTGCGCACAGACGCCAGGTGCACCTGCTCCAGCTCGGCGCGGCAGGATTCCGGCACCGGCTGCGCGAGCGCAAGCTCGGTATGCGCCTGCAGCCCTGCGAGCGGCGTGCGCAGCTGATGCGCAGCATTGGCGAGAAAGCGCTGCTGATTGAGGTTCGCCTCCGCGACCTCCTCCAGGAGCGCGTTCAGCGCGCCCACCAACGGCTTGGCCTCCTCGGGAGCGACCGCTGCGTCGACCGGCCGCAGGTCGCGCGGCGAGCGTGCCTTGATCTCCTCGGACAATTGATCCAGCGGCTCCAGCCCGCGCTTGACTCCGAACCACACGATCAACAGGGTGGCGAACGCGATCAGCACGGTCGGGACCAGGCTCGAGAGCACGATGTAGCGCAGCAACCGCTGACGCTTGTAGGTCGTCTCGGCGACCTGGACCATGCAGCGCTTCCCGTTGCACGGCACCATGACCGCCATCACGCGCACGTCCTTGCCCGCGTACATGCCGTTGTAAGCGATGACGTGGTCGGCCGGCGTCTCGTCCGGCGGCGGCGCCGGCATACCCTCGTCGCCCGCGATATGGCTGCCGTCCGGCGCCGCAACGTGGAAGTAGATCGAATCGTAGCGGTCGGTGCGCAGCATGCGCTCCGCCGCGTTCGGCAGATCGAGCCTGTACTTGCCTTGGTCGAATTCGATCCGATCTCCCAGCGCGAGCCCGAGGTCGATCAGCGCCTGGTCGTACGCCGCCGTGGCGGGCTCGATCGTGGGGTAGTAGGCGATGACTGTCGCGAGCGCGAGCAGCGCCGCGATCGGCGGCAGCAGCTGCCGCAGGAGCTGGCCCCGCAAGCTCTGCGCCGTCATCTCAGCCTTCCTTGTATTCCTCGAGCATGTAACCGAAGCCGCGCACCGTGCGGATGCGGATTCCCGCCGGCTCCAGCTTGGCGCGTAGCCGTGAAACGTAGACTTCGATTGCGTTCAAAGACAGCTCCTCACCCCAATTCGCGACGGCCTGGATGATCGCGTCCTTCGACACGACTCGCTCCACCTTGGCGAGCAAGACTTCGAGCACCGCCCATTCCCGGGCGGCAAGCTCGAGCGGCTCACCGTTGAGGAAGGCACGTCGCGCCACGGTATCCAGCGTCAGGGGTCCGTGCACGACTTTCGGCCCGGCTTGAGCCTGGCTGCGGCGGATCAGCGCGCGCACCCGCGCCGCGAGCTCGGACACGGCGAACGGCTTGGCCATGTAGTCGTCGGCCCCCAGGTCAAGCCCGTGCACGCGATCGTCCACCGCGCCGCGCGCGGTCAAGAGCAGCACCGGCACGCGCTCGGCCTCGGCGCGCAGCCGGCGCAGCACTTCGAAGCCATCCATTCCCGGCAAGCCGACGTCGAGAATGACGAGGTCGAAGCGCTCCTGCGTCGCCGCGAGGATCGCCTGCTCGCCCCTTGCGACCGTATCGACGGCAAAACCTTCGGACTCCAGGATCCGCGTGACGCCGCCGGCCACGACGGTGTCGTCATCGACAATCAGGATACGCATGGCGGGGCAGAAACTAAGCGGCCGGAGGGCCGCTATTCTGCCACGCCCCTAGGCGGTTTACCGCGCGCTGCGATCGTGGTGCTCCAGCAGCATGTAGCCGAAGCCGCGCACCGTGCGGATGCGAATCCCGGCCGGCTCGAGCTTGGCGCGCAGGCGCGACACGTAGACCTCGATCGCGTTCAGCGACAGGTCGTCGCTCAGGCCCGCTACCGCTTCGATGATCGCTTCCTTGGACACCGTGCGCTCGACGCGCTCGAGCAGCACCTGCAGCACCGACCACTCGCGCGCTGCCATCTCGAGCGGCTCGCCGTTGAGCCAGGCGCGGCGGGCGGCGGTGTCGAGCACCAGCGGGCCATGCACGATGCGGGGTCCGATCTGGCCGCGGCCACGGCGGCCCAGCGCGCGCACGCGCGCGGCGAGTTCGGGCAGCGCGAAGGGCTTGGGCATGTAGTCGTCGGCGCCCAGGTCGAGGCCGCGGACGCGATCGTCGACGGCGTCGCGCGCGGTGAGAATGAGCACCGGCAGCGCGTAGCCGCCCGCGCGCAGGCGCCGCAGGAGCTCGAAGCCGTCGATTCCGGGCAGCCCGATGTCGAGAACGAGCAGGTCGAAAGGCTCGCTTCGCATGCGCTCGAGCGCCTCCTCGCCGCTCGCCGCGGCAGTCACCTCGTAGCCTTCGTTCGCCAGCGCGCGCATCAGTCCGGTTGCAAGCGAAGTGTCGTCCTCGACGATCATCAGCCGCACGGCGGGCATGGCGCCGGGGCGTACCCCCGCGGGGGCCTGGTTCACGGGCTGCATTTGGGCAATGGTCATGGCTGATCCGGTAAGGAGGGGAAAGCCGTACGGTATTCCGCTCGCCTTACTCGGCCCTTAAGGGTAGCTGTCGGCACGCTGACGCGGCCGATTCCGTGCCGCGGCGCAACATTGCCGACCCCTGGACGCTTCGCTACGATGTGCGCGAAAGTCGGTCACGCTGCGGTCACGCTCCAAACGCAGGCATCGGTCCCACACGGGCACCCGCGTGGCGATTCCTGGGCACACAAGAACCAATCCCGAAGGAGGCAACATGGCAGTGAAAGTATCCATGAAGGTCAACGGAAAGCCCGTTTCGGCCGAGGTCGAAGCGCGAACCCTTCTGGTGACGTTCATTCGCGAGCAACTTCGCCTCACCGGCACCCACGTCGGCTGCGACACCGCCCAGTGCGGCGCTTGCACGGTGCAGATGAACGGCAAAGCCGTGAAGTCGTGTTCGATGCTGGCGATGCAGGCCGAGGGCGCCGACATATTGACCATCGAGGGCGTGGCGAAGGCGGACGGCACCCTGCACCCGATGCAGGCGGCGTTCAAGGAGCATCACGGCCTGCAATGCGGCTTCTGCACCCCGGGAATGGTGATGAACGCGATCGACTTCGCCAAGAACCACCCGGGCGCGAGCGAGAAGGAGGTGCGCGAGTCGCTCGAGGGGAACCTCTGCCGCTGCACCGGCTACCACAACATCGTGAAGGCGATCATGGCCGGTTCCAAGGCCATGGCCGCCGCCAAGTAACGCCACGAACAAGGAGGCCAAGCCATGGCCGCACCCCTGATTGGCGCTCGCATCGAGCGCAAAGAAGACTATCGGTTCCTCACCGGCGGCGGACAGTACACCGACGACATCTCGCTGCCGCACCAAACCTATGCCGTGTTCGTGCGCTCGCCGCACGCTCGCGCCAGGATCAAGTCGGTCAAGAAGGACAAGGCGCTCAAGGCGCCCGGCGTGCTGGCGGTCTACAGCGGCGAGGACCTGGCCGCGGCGAAGGTCGGCGGCCTGCCGTGCGGCTGGCTCATCACCAGCATCGACGGCCAGCCGATGAAGGAGCCGCCGCACCCGCCGCTCGCGCAGGGCGAGGCGCGCTACGTCGGGGATCACGTCGCGGTGGTGATCGGCGAAACCCAGAGTGCGGCGCGTGACGCGGCGGAACTGGTCCAGGTCGACTACGAGCCGCTGCCCGCCGTCGTGGACGCGAGCAAGGCGGTGCAAAAGGGCGCGCCGGCGGTACACGAAGCTGCGCCGGACAACAAATGCTACACGTGGGGGCTGGGCGACAAGGCCGCGGTCGACGCGGCATTCGCCAAGGCCGCGCACGTGACGAAGCTCGACATCGTCAACAACCGGCTGATTCCGAACGCGATCGAGCCGCGCGCCGCGAACGCGACCTACTCCCGCGCCGACGACAGCTACACGCTCTACGTCGCCAATCAGAACCCGCACGTCGAGCGCCTGCTGATGACCGCGTTCGTGCTGGGTCTGCCCGAGCACAAGGTGCGGGTCGTCGCGCCCGATGTGGGCGGCGGCTTCGGCTCGAAAATCTTCCTCTACGCCGAGGACGTGGTGGTCACCTGGGCCTCGCGGCAGCTGGGACGCCCGGTGAAATGGACCGCCGAGCGAAGCGAATCCTTCGTCTCGGACGCCCACGGCCGCGACCATCACACGGCGGCGGAGCTCGCGCTCGACAAGGACGGAAAGTTCCTCGCCATGCGCGTGCACACCATCGCGAACCTGGGCGCGTACCTCTCCACCTTCGGCTCCTCGGTGCCGACCTACCTCTACGGCACGCTGCTCGCGGGCCAGTACACGACGCCGGCGATCTACGTCGAAGTGGACGGCGTGTTCACGAACACGGCGCCGGTGGACGCACTGCGCGGCGCGGGCCGGCCGGAGGCGACCTACGTCGTCGAGCGGCTGGTCGAAACCGCGGCGCGTGAGCTGAAGATCGACCCCGCCGAGATACGGCGGCGCAACTTCATCAAGACCTTCCCCTATCAGACCCCGGTCGCGCTGGCGTACGACACCGGCGATTACGAAGCGACGCTCGACGCGGTGATGAAGATGGCGGACGTCGCGGGCTTTCCGAAGCGGAAGGAGGAGGCTGCCAAGCGCGGCAAGCTGCGCGGGCTCGGCTATACGACCTACATCGAGGCCTGCGGTCTGGCGCCGTCGAACGTCGCGGGCGCGCTCGGCGCACGCGCCGGCCTGTACGAAGCCGGGGAAATCCGCGTGCACCCGACCGGCAGCGTGACGGTATTCACCGGCTCGCACTCCCACGGGCAGGGACACGAGACGACCTTCGCGCAGGTGGTCGCCGACAAGCTCGGCTTGCCGGTCGAGAACGTCGACGTCGTGCACGGCGACACCTCGAAGATCCTGTTCGGCATGGGGACCTACGGCTCGCGCTCGATCGCGGTAGGCGGAAGCGCGATCGTCAAGGCGCTCGACAAGATCATCGCCAAGGGCAAGAAGATCGCGGCCCACCTGATGGAGGCCAGCGAGGGCGACATCGAGTACGAAAGCGGCGTGTTCAAGGTGGCCGGCACCGACAAGCAGAAGACGATTGGCGAGGTCGCCTTCGCGGCCTACGTGCCGCACAACTACCCGCTCGACAAGCTCGAGCCGGGCCTGAACGAGAATGCGTTCTACGATCCGGCCAACTTCACCTATCCGGCGGGCAGCTACGTCTGCGAGGTGGAGATCGACCCGGACACCGGCGCCACGAAAGTCGTCAACTTCTCGGCCGTGGACGACTTCGGCAAGATCATCAACCCGATGATCGTCGAGGGCCAGGTGCACGGCGGCATCACGCACGGCATCGGCCAGGCGCTGACCGAGGGCTGCCGCTACGATCCGGAGACCGGCCAGTTGCTGACGGGCTCGTTCGGCGACTACTGCATTCCGCGCGCGGACGACGTGCCCTCGTACCAGCTCGACACGCGCGAAACGCCTTGCACCCACAACCCGCTCGGCGTAAAGGGCTGCGGCGAGGCCGGCGCGATCGGTGCCCCCGCCGCGGTCATGAACGCGATCACCGACGCACTCGGCGTCAAGGACCTGCCGATGCCCGCCACCGCCGAAACGGTGTGGAAGGCAATCCAGGCCAGCAAGAAAGCAGCCTGAGAAGAACCAAGGAGACAACCATGCACGCATTCGAATACCACCGCCCCTCCTCGCTCGCCGACGCGGCCAAGCTGGCGGGCAAAGGCGAAGAGGCCAAGCTGCTCGCCGGCGGCCAGAGCCTGGTGCAGGCGATGAAGCTGCGCCTCGCGGCGCCGAGCGACCTCGTCGACCTGAACGCGATTTCCGAGCTGCGCGGCATCAAGGCCGACGGCAAGAGCGTGACCGTGGGCGCGATGGCGCGCCACGCGGAGGTCGCGGCCTCGCCCGAGGTCAAGAAGGCGATCCCGGCGCTTGCCGCGCTGGCCGAGATGATCGGCGACCGGCAGGTGCGCAACCAGGGCACCATCGGAGGCTCCCTCGCCAACAATGATCCGGCGGCGGACTATCCGGCGGCCGTGCTCGGCCTGGGCGCGACCGTGGTCACCAACAAGAGAAAGATCGAGGCGGACAAGTTCTTCAAGGGCATGTTCGAGACCGCGCTCGAACCCGGCGAGATCATTACCCAGGTCGCCTTCCCGGTTCCCAAGCGCGCCGCGTACGTGAAGTTCAAGAACCCGGCCTCGCGCTTCGCCATCGTCGGCGTGTTCGTCGCCGACACCGGCAGCGGCGTGCGCGTCGCGGTGACCGGCGCCGGACCGAGCGTTTTCCGCCAGGGCGAGATGGAAAAGGCGCTCGGGGCGAAGTTCGCTCCCGAGTCGGTCGCCAGCGTCAAGGTCAAGGCTGACGGCCTCAACAGCGATCTGCACGCGAGCGCCGAGTACCGCGCCCATCTGGTCGGGGTGATGGCCAAGCGAGCGGTGGAAGCGGCGCTGAAATAGCACCAAAAGCAACCTGCAGGCGAACGGCCCGCCCCGGCGGGCCGTTTCTTTTTTACAATGTCGCTTTTGCTGGACGCCCGCCATGTCTCGCCCTCTGCCCGCATCCATCGACGAAACCCAGGAGCTGCTGGCTTCGTCGGACTACGTCGCCGAGCGCAGCCTCGCCACCGCGCTGTACCTGGCGCTGGCGATGCAGCGGCCGCTTTTCCTGGAGGGAGAGGCGGGCGTCGGCAAGACCGAAATCGCCAAGGTGGTCGCGCAGGCGCTCGGCCGCGAGCTCATCCGGCTGCAGTGCTACGAGGGCCTGGATATCGCGCAGGCGGCCTACGAGTGGAACTACTCGCGCCAGATGATCGAGATCCGGCTCGCGGAGGCCGCGGGCGAGAAGTCCAAGGAGAAGCTCGCCCAGGATATCTTCTCGGAGCGCTTCCTGGTCAAGCGGCCGCTCGCGCGCGCGCTCGAGGGCAAACCCGGCAAAGCGCCCGTGCTGCTCATCGACGAGCTCGACCGCACCGACGAGCCGTTCGAGGCCTACCTGCTCGAGGTTCTGTCTGACTGGCAGATCTCGATTCCGGAGACCGGAACGCTACGCGCCGGCGAGCCCCCCATCGTCGTCATCACTTCGAACCGCACGCGCGAGATTCACGATGCGGTGAAACGGCGCTGTTTTTATCACTGGGTCGACTATCCCGACGCCGCGCGCGAGCTCGAGATCCTCAGGCGCAAGGCGCCCAAGGCTTCCGCGGGCCTGTCCAACGAGGTCGTGGCGTTCGTGCAGCGCCTGCGCAGCGTCGAGCTTTTCAAGCTTCCCGGCGTCGCGGAAACGATCGACTGGGCGAACTGCCTCGTCGCGCTCGACCGGATCGCGCTCGATCCCGAGACCGTCAACAACACCCTGGGCGTGCTGCTGAAGTACCAGGACGACATCGAGAAGATCGCCGGCGAGGAAGCCACGCGCCTGGTCGCGGAATCCAAGGCTGCGGCAGCGGCCTGAGGGGCGGCGATGCGCGTCCCGACCTTCCTCGGCCGGCTGTTCGGCGCCGCGGCGGAGCATGCCGCGGGAGGCGGAAGCGCGCGCAAGGCGATGTCCCTTTGCCGCGCGCTGCTATCGGAACGCGGGGAAGCCTCGGGCACGGCGCTCGCGCGCCAGGCCCTGGACGCCTGCCTCGCGCTCGACGGCGAGGAGTGCGAAGCCCTGTTCGACGCGCTGTCGCGCGATCTTTCCCCCGACCCGGAGCGCGTCGGCAAGGCTGCCGACGCCTACCGCCGCGACCCCGGCCAGGCGACTCTGATCCGGCTGCAGGAAACGGTCGAGCCGCCGCGCCAGGAGCTGTTCCGGCGCATGAACATGGCCCCCAGCGGCACCGCTTCGGTGGTCGAGCTGCGGCGCAGGCTGCTCAAAGGACTGCGCGCGCATCCGGAATGGGCCGCGCTCGACGCCGATCTGCTGCACCTGCTGCGCTCGTGGTTCAACCGCGGCTTCCTCGTCCTCGAGCGAATCGACTGGCGAACTTCCGCGATGGTGCTGGAAAAGCTCATCGCCTACGAGGCCGTGCACGCGATCAAGGGCTGGCCCGACCTGCACCGGCGGCTCGAGGCCGACAGGCGTTGCTTCGCCTTCTTTCATCCGGCATTGCCCGACGAGCCGCTGATCTTCATCGAGGTCGCGCTGACACGCAGCATGTCGAACCGGGTGCAGCCGCTGCTCGACGTCGAAGCGCAGGTGGGCGATCCGGCGCAGGCGAAGTGCGCGATGTTCTACTCGATCACCAACTGCCAGGAAGGCCTGCGAGGCATCTCGTTCGGCAACTTCCTGATCAAGCAGGTGGCGGTCGAGCTCCAGCGGGAGCTGCCGCAACTGCGCACCTTTGCCACGCTGTCTCCGATTCCCGGATTCAGGCAATGGCTGGAGCGCCAGCACGTGGCGGGCGTCGAAGGTCTGGCGCAACCGGGCTGGCAAGAAGCGAAGAAGCCCGACCCGCTGCCCACGCTGCTGCTGCAGCTCTGCGCGTACTACCTGCTTCATGCCAAGCAAGGCAACCAGCCGCTGGATGCGGTCGCGCGCTTTCACTTGGGCAACGGCGCGAGGCTGGAGCGGATCAACTGGCTCGGCGACACCTCGGACAACGGCGTTTCACGCTCGGCGGCCCTGATGGTCAACTACGTCTACCGGCTGGACGAGGTCGAACGCAACCATGAGCTGTTCGCGAACGAGAATCGCGTGATCGCCTCGCGCGAAGTCGAACACCTGGCGCGCGAGGCACCGCTCTCGGCCGCGGCACGAGCGAAGGCGAAGGCCTGACATGCTGCCAGCACTCGAGGCCACGGGCCCCGGCGCGGGGCGATTGGCGGAGAACGTGATGCACTTCGCGCGCCTGCTGCGCGCCGCCGGGCTGCGCATCGGCCCAGATCGCGTGATCGATTGCGTGCGTGCGCTGGAAATCGCCGGCACCGGACGCCGCGACGATTGGTACTGGACCATGTCGAGCGTGCTGCTGTCCCGCGAGGAACAGCGCCCGATCTTCGACCAGGCCTTCCGCATCTTCTGGCGCGACCCAAAGCTGGTCGAGAAGATGATGCAACTGCTGCTGCCGAAGACCTACGGCCGCATCAGCAAGGAGGAGGAGCAGCAGGCACAGCGCCTGACCGACGCCCTGTTCGGCCAGCAAAAGCACGAGCCGCGCGAGCAGGAACAGCAGGAAATCGAGCTCGACGCCAAATTGACCTTCTCTTCCAGCGAGGTGCTGCAGCACATGGACTTCGACACCATGTCCGCCGCCGAGCTCGCCGAAGCGAAGAAGATGATCGCGCAGCTGCGCCTGCCGCTGCCCGAGATCCGCACCCGCCGCTATGCGCCGAGCGTGCGCGGACGGCGCGTCGATCTGCGCGCCAGCTTGCGCGAGAGCCTGCGCGAGGGCGGCGACGTGATTCCGCTGGTGCAAAGCGCACCGGGACGGGAGCATCCGCCGCTGGTGGTGCTGTGCGACATCTCGGGCTCAATGAACCCCTATGCCAGGATGTTTCTGCACTTCCTGCACGCGATCACCAACGATCGCGACCGGGTTTCCGTCTTCGTGTTCGGCACGCGGCTCACCAATATCACGCGCCAGCTCCGTCATCGCGACGTCGACGTTGCGATGGCGAAGGTCGCCGACGCGATCAAGGACTGGTCCGGAGGCACCCGGATCGGCGTGTGCCTGCGCGAGTTCAACTGGCGCTGGGCGCGCCGCGTGCTGGGACAGAACGCCTGCGTGCTGCTGGTTTCCGACGGACTCGACCGCGAGGCGGGCGAAGGTCTGTCGGAGGAAATGGACCGGTTAGCGAAGTCGTGCCGCTACCTGGTGTGGCTCAACCCGCTGCTGCGCTACGAGCAGTTCGAGGCGCGGCCTGCGGGCGTGCGGGCCATGCTGCCGCATGTCGACTTGTTCCTGCCGGTGCATAATCTGAAGAGTCTGGTCGATCTGGCGCATACGCTGAATCGACCGCTGACCCGAACGCATCAGGAGAAACGCGCATGGAGATGACCGGCGAGCAGCTGATTCCCGCCTCGCAGCTTGACACGTGGAATGCGCTCAACGACCCGCAGATCCTCCAGGTCTGCGTGCCCGGCTGCGAATCGATCGAGAAGGCGGACGAGAACCAGTACCAGGTTCTGATGGTCGCGCGCATCGGACCGGTGAGCGCCAAATTCAAGGGCAAGCTCGCCTTATCCGACCTCGATCCGCCGAACGCCTACTCGATCGCGTTCGAGGGTCAGGGCGGAGCGGCCGGGTTCGGCAAGGGCGCCGCGCAGGTGCGTCTCGCTGCCGAAGGCGACGGCACGCGCCTCACGTATACCGTCAAGGCCAGCGTCGGCGGCAAGCTGGCGCAAATCGGCTCGCGACTGGTCGACGCGGCGGCGCGCAAGATCGCGAACGATTTCTTCCAGGCGTTCAACGACAAGGTCGCCAGCGCTCACGCGGTTCCGGGGCACGAAGAGCACGAGGCCGGGCACGAGGAACACCTCCCCGAGCCGGTGCCGCCCGACCCGGATATGCCGACGATCGCCTCGTCCACGGTCGCTTTTTTTGCCGCCGGCGCGCTGGTCGTGGTCGCGGTCTGCCTGTTCGTGCTTTACGGATGACCGAGCTGCTGTTTCACGACGACGCTTACCTGCTGTCGTGCCGCGCGACCGTGATTGCGCTCCACGGTGACACGGTCGAGCTGGATCGCACCGTCTTCTATCCCATGGGCGGCGGACAGCCCGGCGACAGCGGCCGCCTGGGCGGGCTGCGCGTCGCCGATACCCGCAAGGGCGAGGACGGCGAACGCGTTCTGCACGTGGTCGAGCCGGGCGCGGCGCTGCCGCCGCCCGGGGCGACGCTCGAGGCCGAGATCGACTGGGAGCGCCGCTACCGTCACATGCGCCTGCACACCGCGCTTCACCTGCTTTGCGCGGTCGTGCACGCACCCGTCACCGGCGGTCGAATCGGCGAAGACAAGGCGCACATAGACTTCGACATCGAGATGGAAAGGCTGGTGAAGGACGATATCGAGGCCGGCATCAACGCACTCGTCGCGGGGGCGCGCGATGCGCGCCCCCGCTGGATAAGCGATGCCGAGCTCGACGCCCGGCCAGAGCTGGTGCGGACCATGTCGGTGGCGCCGCCTCGCGGCGCGGGGCGGGTGCGCCTGCTCGAAATCGACGGTGTGGACCTGCAGGCCTGCGGCGGAACCCACGTCGCCAACACGCGCGAAGTGGGCCGCCTGGCCGTAGCGAAGATACGGTCGGAAGGGAAACACAACAAAAGGGTTACACTCGCGTTCGCGCAATAGGTCACGTTCGGGCCCGCCCGTCGGGCCGACTGTGCCATTCGTCAGCGGGCGTTACGGAGCAGGGATTTGTTCCTCGGGTGCGGTTTTGGCACGGACCTATGATGACCGCGTCGCGCCGCACAAGAGGCAAACGATGGGAGGCATGGAAATGTCCGCGCTGACCGAACGCAGGGCCGTCGCCACTGAGCGCAGCCCCGCGATCGTGCTGTTCGCCGAGCTGCGCAACTTCACCCGCATGTCGGAGATGCTCGAGCCGCAGAAGGTGCTCGACCTAGCGAGCAGCTTCTTCGCGCTGGCCGCTAACGCGATCGAATCCAACGGCGGGGAAGTATTCGGCGTGCGCAACGACACCTTGATCGCGGCGTTCCGCGGCAGCGCCCCCCCCGAGCACGCGCGCCAGGCGGTGACGGCCGCGCAGCAGCTCCAGCGCGAGTTCGGCGCCATCGCCGAATCCTGGAAGAGCGAGTACGGATTGCAGGTTGCGGTCGCGATGGGCCTGCATCTGGGGGAAACGGTGTTCGGCATGGCCGGCCCGGACGGTTCGGCGCAATTCGTGGCCTTCGGGGATTGCGTGACCATCGCCGAGCGCCTGCTGCACCGTGCGCGTGCCGGCGAATTCGTGCTGTCCGCAGCGGTGATGGACGCGCTCGCCGCATCCGGTTCCGAGCTGGAGGCAGATCCGCTGCCCGACCTGCATCTGGCGCGGCGCGAGTCGGTCGAACTCTACGGCGTGCTGCTCGACACCCGGCTGGACTTCACCTGAACGGGCGCCGGGCTCAGGCCCGGCTCAGGGCGAGAACCCCGTGGCCCAGCGGCTCGAGGCGGCCGCATCGCTCACCCGACCCTCCTTGCCGGGCTCGAGGGCCGACCAAGCCCAAAGAATCAACACAATGGCGAAGGCGATCGCGGCGAGGCTGAGCCAGCCTAGGAGCCGTTCACGGAGCCATTTGACGAGCTTCATGACGCCTTCGACAGCCTCGGCGCCGGGACGTTCGCCGCCGATCCCCTCGGCTCAGTTTCCGGCTATGGTCATGCTGTCGACCAGAATCGACCCCGAGCGGCGGGCGCCGCGCACCACCTCGTCGCTGCCCACCGCAACGATGCCGCGAAGCATCTCGCGCAGGTTGCCAGCGATCGTGATCTCCTCCACCGGGTAGCGGATCTCGCCCCCCTCCACCCAGTAGCCCGCCGCACCGCGCGAGTAATCGCCGGTGATCAGGTTGACGCCGTGGCCCATCAGCTCCGTCACGAGCAGGCCCCGGCCCATGGCCTTCAACATGCCGACGAAATCCGGGCCGGGCGCATTGCTCTGGCGCACGATGAGGTTCTGGTTCCCGCCGGCACTGCCGGTGCTCTGCATCCCCAGTTTGCGCGCCGAGTAGCAGCCCAGGAAGTAACCCTCGAGAACCCCGTCGCGCACGACGCTGCGCGGCCGGGTCGCCACCCCCTCCTCGTCGAACGGCGAGCTGGCGAGCGCCTGCGTTTCGTGCGGACGCTCGTCGATGCAGACGATGGGCGAGAACACCTGCGTGCCGAGCGAATCGAGCAGGAACGAAGCCTTGCGGTATAGGCTGCCTCCGCTCGCCGCGGCCACGAACGAGCCGATCAGCTGCGTCGCGACGGGCGCTTCGAACAGAACGGGTACCTTGCAGGTCGGGATCTTCCTCGCGCCGAGGCGCGCCAGCGCGCGTTCGCCCGCGTAGCGGCCGAGCGCCTCGGGGTCGGCCAGGCGCCCGGGCACGCGGTGAGCGCTGTACCAGTCGTCGCGCTGCATCAAGCCCTTGTCCTCGGCGATCACCGCGCACCACAGGGCGTGGCGCGAAGTGGGAAAGCCGCCCATGAAGCCAAGACTGTTGGCGAAGACGAACTGCGATTGCTGCGACGAAAGCGAGGCGCCCTCGGAGTTGTTGAGCTTTCGCGACAGCGCGAACGCCGCGGCCTCGCAGCGACGCGTGATCGCGATCGCCTCCTCGGCCTCGAGTGCCCAGGGATGATAGAGATCCAGATCGGGGAGCTCGCGCGCGAGCAAATCCGGCTCCGGCAACCCGGTACAGTCGTCCTCCGCGGTGTGTCGCGCGATCGCGAGCGCCGCGGCCACCGTCTGCTCGAGCGCCGCGGGCGAGAAATCCGAGGTGCTGGCATGGCCGCGGCGAGCCCGAGGGCGTTCGCCGACGTAGACCGTGACGCCGATGCCCTTGTCGCGGTTGTGCTCGATAGTCTCGACCTGTCCCTTGCGCACGGTCACCGACAGGCCCCTTCCTTCCGATACGTCGCACTCACAGGCGCTCGCGCCGAGGCGCCTGGCGTGATCCAGTATGGACCGGGCGAAATCCTCGAGCTGCGCTGCGGTATAGGTGAATCGATCGCGGGTTTTCATGGCGCGCTATGATAGCAGCGCGATGCAAGGCGAGATCCCGAGCAAGACGCAAAAGAAGCAGGCGATGCACGAGTTGCAGGCGCTCGGGGAGGCGCTGACTGCCCTGCCCGACAGCTCGCTTGCATCGATCTCGCTGCCCGAACCGCTGGCGGGCGCGATCGCCGAGGCGCGGCGAATCACCAGCCGGGGCGGCAAGCGGCGTCAGCTTCAGTACATCGGCCGGCTGATGCGAGAGCTCGACCCGACGCCGCTGCGCGCCGAGCTCGAGCGCGTCGAAGGGCGCTCGGCGGCGGACGCGGCGCGGCACCGCCGCCTGGAGCAGCTGCGCGAGCGCCTGCTCGAGGACGACGAAGCGCTCACCGAGTTCGCCAAGGAACATCCGGCGGTCGACCTGCAGGCGCTGCGCACATTGATCCGCAATGCGCGTCGCGAGCAGAAGGAAGGCCGCCCGCCGCGCGCCTTTCGCGAGCTGTTCCGCGTGCTGCGCGAGGAATCCATCCCTTAAGGCGAGCTTAAGTCGCCGCCTGCACACTCGGCGAATGGACACCGCTATGACGAACTCGAATTCGGACGCCCTGGTGTTGTTTGGCGCCACCGGAGACCTGGCTTACAAGAAGGTCTTTCCGGCGCTCCAGGCGCTCGTGCGCAGCGGCCGCCTCGACGTTCCGGTCGTCGGCGTGGCTCGAAACGACTGGAACCTCGAGCGCCTGCGCGATCGAGTGCGCGACAGCCTGAAGGCGCACGGGCTGGCGGACGACCAGGTCACCGCCAAGCTGTGTGGTCTCCTGCGCTACGTCGACGGAGACTACCGCGACAAGGCAACCTTCGAGCGGGTCGGCAAGGCGCTCGGCGGTGCGCAGCGGCCGCTGCATTACCTCGCCATCCCGCCGAGCATGTTCCCGACCGTCGTCGAGGGCCTCGCCGGGCTGGACTGCACGGCCGCAGCGCGCGTGGTAGTGGAAAAGCCGTTTGGCCGCGATCTCGCCTCGGCACGCTCGCTCAACGAGACCCTGCACCGCGTCTTCGACGAGCGCTCGATCTTCCGCATCGATCACTATCTCGGCAAGGAGCCGGTGCAGAACCTGCTCTACTTCCGCTTCGCCAACTCGTTTCTCGAGCCGCTGTGGAACCGCACCCACGTGGCGAACGTGCAGATCACCATGGCTGAGGAATTCGGCGTCGAAGGACGCGGGCGCTTCTACGAGGAAGTGGGCGCGCTTCGTGACGTGGTGCAGAACCACATGCTGCAGGTCGTGGCGATGCTCGCCCTGGAGCCGCCGGTAGGTTACTCGGCCGACGCGCTGCGCGACGAGAAAACGAAAGTGTTCAGGTCGATCCGGACGCTCACCGGCAAAAGCCTGGTGCGCGGCCAGTACCAAGGCTATCGGGGAGAGGACGGGGTCGCCAAGGACTCGCGGGTGGAAACCTTCGCCGCCATGCAGGTCCACCTCGAGTCCTGGCGCTGGAGCGGCGTGCCGTTCTTCATCCGCGCAGGCAAGCATCTGCCCGTCACCGCCACCGAAGTGATGGTCGAGCTGCGCCGCCCGCCGCACAA
>CAZLUX010000012.1:0-11937 GCA_964562815.1 uncultured Enterobacteriaceae bacterium | reverse complement strand
CAGACGCGCTAGACTGCGCCCAGACTCGAATCGGGGGACTACATGCTGCAGCTCGAGCGGCTGTTCCGCGCGGAGGTCACGCTTGCGCCGGCGCAGGAGATCGGCGAAGGCCCGCAAGGTCGGCGCCGCATCATACCGATCACCGGTGGGGAGGTGTCGGGAGAGCGGCTCTCCGGCCGGGTTCTTCCAGGCGGCGCGGACTGGCAGATCGTGCGGCCGGACGGCGTCGCTTACCTCGAGGCGCGCTACACCATCGAGACCCATGACGGAGTCCTGGTGTACGTGCGCAATCTTGGCTACCGTCATGGTCCGCAGGGAGTGATTGCGCGTCTCGCAGCGGGCGAGAAGGTTGACCCGGCCTCGTACTACATGCGCACGACGCCATGGTTCGAAACAGGGGACGAGCGCTACGCCTGGCTCAACCGCACGGTCTGCGTCGGCAGCGGCGAGCGGCTTGCAGACGCGGTGCGAATCGATTTCTACGCCGTAAAATAAGGCAATGAATACCGAACTCATTGTCGGACTCGTCTCGGTCAGCGACCGCGCCTCCAAGGGCGTTTACAGGGATGAGGGCATTCCGGCGCTCAAGGATTGGCTGACCGCGGCAATCGCGTCCCCGGCCTGGCGCGACGAGACGCGCCTGATCGCGGACGAGCAGGCGGAGATCGAGGCAACGCTGAAGGAGCTGGTCGACCAACGCGGCTGCCAGCTGGTCCTCACCACCGGCGGCACGGGACCGGCGAAGCGCGACGTCACGCCCGAGGCGACGCTCGCGGTCGCGGACAAGGTCATGCCCGGCTTCGGCGAGCAGATGCGCCAGATCAGCCTTCAATTCGTGCCGACCGCGATCCTGTCGCGCCAGGTGGCGGTGATCCGCCGGCAGGCGCTGATCATCAATCTTCCCGGCCAGCCGAAATCGATCAAGGAGACCCTGGAGGGCCTCAAGGACCCTTCGGGCAAGCCGCTGGTGCGCGGCATCTTCGCCGCGGTGCCGTATTGCATCGACCTGATCGGCGGCCCCTACATCGAGACCCGCGAAGAGATCGTCAAAGCGTTTAGGCCCAAGTCGGCGCAGCGGCCCAAGAACCCTGCGGGATGAGCAGACCGTGCGCCTCCTGACTTTCAAGCCCCGGCGCGGCGGCGCGCCACGCCTCGGCGTGCTGCTCGCAAACGAGCGCGTCCTCGATGTCGGCGAGGCGGCGCGGCGCGTCCGCCAGCGCCTGCCGTTCGACCCGGGTGACATACTGTCGCTCGTCGCCTCCGGGCGCGCCGGACTCGCGGCGCTTCGCAAGCTGGTCCGCGCGAGCCCGGCAAAAGGTCTCGAGATGCAAAAGCTGCGCGTGCTCGCGCCGATTCCGCGTCCGCGCAAGAACGTGTTCTGCGTCGGCTGGAATTATCTCGAGCACTTCGAGGAGGGCGCCAAATCGCGCCCGCACGTCCAGGACATGCCGGCGCACCCGGCTTTCTTCACCAAGGCGCCGACCGCGGTCAACGGGCCCTTCGATCCGGTCCCCCTGCACGCGGGCGTGACCGAAAAGCTCGACTGGGAGGTCGAGCTCGGCGTCGTCGTCGGGCGCGGCGGGTGCGACATTGCCGAAGCCGACGCGATGAAGCACGTCTACGGTTACACGGTCATCAACGACGTCTCGGCGCGCGAGGTTCAACGTCAGCACGGACAGCAATGGTTCAAGGGCAAGAGCCTGGACGGGACCTGCCCGATGGGACCGTGGATCGTGACCGCCGACGAGGTGCCCGATCCCCAGGCCCTGCGCGTCACCTGCCGCCTGAACGGGGTGGTCAAGCAGGATTCCAACACCCGGCACATGTACTTCCGCATCCCGCGCATCATCGCGGAGCTCTCCGCGGGCCTGACGCTCGAGCCCGGCGACGTCATATCGACCGGGACGCCGGCCGGCGTCGGTCACGCGCGCACGCCGCCGGAATTCATGCGCGCAGGGGACATCCTCGAGACCGAAGTCGAGGGCATCGGCACGCTGCGAAATCGCATCGGCCGCTGATGGCCGCTACATGATCTGGTTCACGGTCCCGCCATCGACCCGAAGCGCGGCGCCGGTGGTCGCCGAGGCGCCCTCGCCGCAGAGGTAGACCGCGAGATTCGCCACCTCCTCGGCCGAGGTGAAGCGCTTGAGCAGCGAGGTCGGGCGGAAGTTGAAGAAGAACTCGCGCTCAATCTCTTCTACGGTCTTGCCCGCCGCCTTGGCGCGCTCTGCGCGCAGCCGATCCGTGGTCTCGGTCCGGGTCGGCCCGGGCAGCAGCGCGTTCACGGTGACGCCCGTGCCGGCGAGCTCGATGGCCAGGCCGCGCGAGATCGAGAGCTGCGCGGTCTTCGTTGTCCCGTAATGGATCATCTCTTTGGGAATGTTCAGCGCCGACTCGCTCGAGACGAAGATCACCCGCCCCCAGCCGCGCCGAGCCATGGCCGGCGCGTAGCGGCGCGCGAAGCGGATCCCGCTCATCACGTTCGCTTCGAACAGGCGCTGCCAGTCGGCGTCCGCAATGTCGAAGAAAGCCCTGCGCTCGTAGATGCCGAGATTGTTGATCAGGATGTCGCAATCGGCCACGCGCGCGAACACCTGCTCCGCGCCGGATGCGCTGGCGCAGTCCGCGGCAACGCCATCGGCCCGGGCGTCGGGCACCTCCTCGCGCAGGCGCCCCAGCGCCGCCTCGACCGAGGCCTGGGTGCGGCCGGTGAGCGTCACCGTCGCGCCCTCCCCGGCGAGACCCCTGGCGATCGCGTAGCCGATGCCGGCGGTCGAGCCGGTCACGAGCGCGCGCCGACCTTTCAGCTTCAGATCCATCTGCCTGTCTCCTCGTTGTCAGCCGCCGCGAATCGTCGCGGTCAGTCCACCGTCCACCACGATCTCGGCGCCGGTGACGAACTTGGCCTCGTCCGAGGCGAGGTAGACCGCGGCCCACGCCACGTCCCAGGCATCGCCCATCTTGCCGGTCGGGGTGCGAGCATTGCGCTTGGCGATCAGCGCCGCCGCGTCGCCGCCCTGCGATTTCGCCAGCCGCGCGGCCACCAGCGGAGTATTCATCAGGCCCGGGATCACGATGTTGATCCTCACCCCCTGGGGCGCATAGCGAACTGCCGCGACGCGCGAAAAATGCTGCAGCCCCGCCTTGGACGCCGCGTAGGCTGCGAGATCGTTGCCGAGGTGGCGAAGCCCCGCGATCGAGGACAGGTTCACGATCGCCCCGCCTCCCTGCTTCGCCATCAGCGGCGCGACCATGCGGACCGACTGGTAGACGTAGTGCAGGTTGAACTCGAACTGCGAGCGCCAGGCGTCGGGCTCGATCTCCTCCGGCCCTCCCGGAATGCTGCCGCCCACGTTGTTGACGAGGATGTCGATCCGCCCATGCCGGGCGAGTGTCTCATCGACCGCGCGCCTGAGATCCGCCTCCCTGGTCACGTCGACCGCCAGCGCCGTCATCGTCGCGCCCTCGGCCTTTACCAGCTCGGCGGTTTCCTCGGCCGCAGCGAGATTGACGTCGGCGCCGACCAGCTTTGCGCCCTCGCGTGCGAACAGCACGCAGATCGCGCGCCCGTTGCCTACGCCCTCGCCCACCGATCCGGCGCCGAGCACCAGCGCCACCTTGTCCTTCAGTCTGTCGCTCATCGACCCTTCCTTCAGTTGGTTTGCCGCGGCAGGGTAAGGTTCGCCTCGAGGCCGCCGCCGGGGCGGTTCTTCAGCACCAGCTCGCCGCCGTGCGCGCGCGCGATGTTGCGCGCGATTCCCAGGCCGAGCCCGGTGCCGCCGGTCTCCCGGCTGCGCGAGCGCTCGCCGCGATAGAACGGCTCGAACGCGCGCTCGAGCTCCTCCTCGGGCATGCCCGGACCGTCGTCGACGATCCTGACCACCACCTGCTTCGCCGTATCCTCGAGCTCTATCGTCGCGCGCCCGCCGTAGCGGATCGCGTTCTCCACCAGATTCGTCAGGCAGCGGCGCAGTGCGAGCGGGCGCCCGACATAGGGTTGCGCGAGAGCGCCGGCGATGTCAACCGCATGGCCCGTGTCGCGAAAATCGATCTGAAGCGTCTCGAGCATCGCCATCAGGTCGACCTGCTGCGTGGCCTCCGAGCGGCTCGAATCGCGCATGTAGTCGAGCGTCTGGGTGACCATCGACTGCATTTCGTCGAGGTCCTTTTCGATTTTCGCCCGCAGAACCGGGTCGTCCACCGTCTCCATGCGCAGCCTCAGCCGCGTGAGCGGCGTCTTCAAATCGTGCGACATCGCAGTCAAAACCCGGGTGCGGTCGCTGAGAAAGCGGGACAGGCGCTGCTGCATGAGGTTGAAGGCGCCTGCCGCGCGCCGGACCTCCAGCGGGCCGCTCTCCTCCAGCGGAGGGCGGTCGATATCCCGGCCGAGCTTCTCCGCCGCGGTCGCGAGTGCCGACAGGGGCCCCGTCACCCAGCGCACCGCGATCAAAGAAACCACGATGACGGTGCCGAGCAGCACCAGCAGGGTAAGCCCCAGGCGCAGCGGGATCGAGCCTTCCTGCGGCGACAGGTAGGAATCGAAGGTCACCAGGCTGCCGTCGTGCAGGGTCACCTGAACCAGGTACGACGCTCCGCCGGGCGGCGCTCCTCCATGCCAGGGCATCGGTTGCCCCATCATCGACGGGCCCATCATCGCCCCTCCCATCATCCCCCGCCCCGGCGGCGGCGCGAAGCCGCCGGGTCGCCTCTTCAGACGCAGCGGCATGTCCGCGCCCAGCGCGAAGCGCAGGACGCCGGCGAAGACGGAGTTCTGCGCATCATCGGGCTCGCCCGTCGCCAGCGGCGGGCGATCGAGCGAGACCGCGAGCGGCGGGGCGTTGAACACGGCCGCGATGCGGCGCCGCTCGGAGGGCGCCACCGAGTCGAGAAGGCGGGCGATGTCGGCGATGCGCTGCGCGAGCTGCATGCCGCCCGCGCGGTAAAGCAGGCGATCGCGCTCGGCGAGGTTGATGTACGCGGCGGCCAGCTGCGCGACGATCAGGCCGCCGAGCAGCACCACGACGAGGCGGCCGAAGATGCTCCGCGGCACGAGCCATTTCATCGCCCGCCCCACTAGCGCTTCACCTCGACCGCGACGGCGAGCAGATAGCCTTCGCCGCGCACGGTCTTGATGATCTTCGGATCGGACGGGTCGTCCTGCAGGCGATGCCGAAGCCTGCTGATCTGGATGTCGATGCTGCGATCGAGGGGATCGGCTTCGTGGCCCTTGGACAGCACCATCAGCTGGTCGCGCGAGAGGACATGGTTGGGATGGCTGAGGAGGATCCTCAACATCTGGTACTCCCCGCCGCTCAGCGACGTGACCACGCCCTTGGGCGATACCAGATGGCGCGGACCGGTGAGCAGGCGCCAGCCGGCAAAGCCGATCTCGCTTGCCTCGTCGGCGCGCAGATTTCGCGGCAGACTGCGGGCCCGGCGCAGGACGCTCTTGATGCGCGCCAGCAGCTCGCGCGGGCTGAACGGCTTGGACAGGTAATCGTCGGCGCCCATTTCCAGCCCGACGATGCGATCGGTTTCCTCGCCCAGCGAAGTGAGCATGATGACCGGCGTATCCGCTTCGCCGCGCAGCTTGCGGCAAAGCGTCAGGCCGTCCTCCCCGGGCAGCATCAGGTCCAGCACGATGAGATCGACCTTGCCGCGCGCAAGCGCGGCCCACATCGCCTTGCCGTCGGCGGCAACGCTGGCGCGGTAGCCGTTCTTGCTCAGGTAATCGCCCAGCAGATCGCGGATATCGGCGTCGTCATCGACGACCAGAACGTGGTCTTGCGCGTCCATGAGGGCATTTATAACCGGTCGCGCCGCCGGGGAGAAGCCGATTTGTAGCGCCAGGTAACAAGCCCGAACGCCGATACGACGCGCTACAAAAGTCCAACCGGCCCGTTACGCCCGAGTGCTGCAATGGGAACCGTAGCGAAGTTCCCGAATTCAACCAACGGAGAGAATCATGAAACGCATCACCAAGATCGCAATCGGAGTCGGCACCGCAGTCACGCTCGGCCTTGCGGCCGCGGTCGTCAGCGCGCATCCCGAAGGCTACGGCTACGGCCCCGGCATGGGCTACGGCCCCGGGATGGGGTACGGCATGGGCTGGGGCGGCCACATGGGCGGCTACGGACCCCATGGAATGATGGGCTACGGCTACGGACCGGGCATGGGCTACCGCCACGGACCGGGCATGGGTTACGGATACGGCCGCGGCTATGCCAATCCCGCCGCGGCGGCCGACGATCGCCTTGCCGAGCTCAAGGCCGAGCTGAACATCACCGCCGAGCAGGAATCGGCATGGAAGGCCTATGCCGAGCAGGTCAAGACTCAAGCCACGAGCATGCAGGCCTGGCACGCGGCGATGTGGAGCAACACCCAGGCGACCGCGCCCGAGCGCCTTGCTCAGCGCGACGCCCTGATGAAGCAGCGCCTTGCCCAGCACGAGGCCATGACCGCGGCGTTCAACGATCTGTACAAGACGCTCACGCCCGAGCAGCGGGCCGCCGTGGATCAGGGCTTCCTCGCCATGGGCCCGGGGCCGCGCGGACCCGGCGGGCGCTTCCGCTAGCCGCTACGGCGCCAGATCGTCGCCAGCCAGGGCTGCTGCGAGCGCGGCAGCCCTGGCGGACGGTAGTAATGCTCGAGCTCGTCGAACCCTGCCTGTGTCAGGAAGCGGCGCCACGACTCCAGGTCGTGGTAGGCGCCATAGCGTCCCCGGTTCCACCCCTCCTCGTTGTTGCCGCGCGGATTGGAGCTGAAGAGCACGCCGCCCGGCCTGAGCGTGCCATGCAATTCGGCCAGCACGCGTGGCAGCTCCTGGCTCGGAACGTGAAACAGGACAGCATTCGCGAAGATGCCGTCGAACCGCGCGGGCGGCAGGTCCAGGGCGAGCAAATCCTGCTGCCACACTTCGCAGCCGCTGAATTCGCGCGCCATCTCGGCGAAGCGCTGCGCGCCGTCCAGTCCCACGGCGATGTGCCCGAGCTCGGCAAAGACCTTGAGGTCCCGCCCCGGCCCGCAGCCGATGTCGAGGATCGTGAACGGCGGCTCGCCCCCGATGTGCCTCAGCAGCGCGGCGATGTTCTGCGCCACGTCGTGCCCGCGCGTGCCCTCCCAGAAATCCTGCGCACGCTGGTTGTAGTGCCCCAGCGTGAGCGCTGCGATCCTTTCCAGGTCCTGCCGTTCGAGCTTCATCGCTCTCGGTGCCGGTCGAACCACTCGGCCCAGAAAGGAAAAAGCCAGCTCGCGAGCCCGACCCAGGCCACCGCTTGCCAGCTCGGCGGCGGCGGACCGAGCACGTTCGCGGCGTAGGCAAGCGCCAGCAATCCGGCGAATCCGATGAACAGGTAACGCCCGAGCACGTCCTTTGCGCTCGTGCCCGCGGCATAGAGCCAGACTCCGCCCGCGAACATCAGGCTCTCGAGCAGCACCGACGCGGGAATCGAGTTCCACAGGCCGAGCCCGACCTCGAGCGGCGAACCGGCATAGAGCGGCAGGTCGGGACGGTGTACCAGCGCGTCCAGGCACCAGTGACTCAGCGCCACCAGTCCCACTACCGCCGCGCCGGCGCGATAGCGCGTCGCCCCCAAGTAAACCAGTCCGCATAGCGCCGACCAGCCGGCCGCGGCGACCAGGCTGTGCGAGAAGGGGTAGTGCACGAATGCGAGCGGCACCAGTGCCGTATTGCCGGGCTCGATGCGCACAACCTCCCAGCCGAGCAACAGAAAGACGGGCCACAGCAGGTCGAGCAGCGACGCCGCACCGACCAGCACCCCGAGCGACACGCGCGGCGCGGCGCGCTTCGCGGCGAAAGCTACGGCATAGTGCCCGATAAACAAGTGACTTGCGCTCCCCCCTCAGGCCAGCTTCGCGCCCTTTTCCGCGAGCAGCTCGCGCAGCACCGCGCGGTGGCAGCGCGACTCGTCGGCACAGTAGCACCCAACGGAAAAATCCGTCCCGTGCGACAGCGCGGCCAGCAGCTCGATGGCATGCGCCGCATCCGGCGCGCGCATCTCCGCCCGGTATCTCCTCGCGAACCGGCTCCGATCCTGCGCGGTGCGCGCCTGTTGCCCGAGCTTCACGGTCTCGGGGCGGGGCGCGAGAACCGGATACCACACGTCGTACCAGTTCTGCGACGAGTATGCGCTCTTCGGCACGCCCCGCGGCGGGCGCCTGACGGTGCCGACGCGCAGCCCTTCGTCGTGCGCTCTGGCGCTGCCCAGCCGGACGATGCGAACCGCCATCTTCCCCTCCTTGGTTGCGCCATTCTACGGCGCCCTTGGCGAGCCAAGGGCGGATTGGCACAATGCGCCATGCGCTTCTTGATCGTCGACGAGGCGCGCGAACCTCGCGCCGCGCTCGCCGCCCTGCTGCGGGCGCGTTGGCCCGATGCCGAGATAAACGAGTGGGACCCCGATGCCCAGGGCAGCCCGCGCGAGGCGATCGACCACGGCGGCTACTCCGCGGTGCTGCTGTCCGCGAAGAGCTGGGGCGAATCAGTGATCGCAATGGTGGCCGAAATCTGCCGGGAGCCGAAGTCGCCGCCGCTGCTGCTTCTGAGCGACGAGGGCGGTGAAACCCTGGCGGTGAAGGCGATCAAGGCGGGGGCATCGGACTTTCTGCTGCGCACGGGGCTGGATTCCGAGCGCCTAGCGAAGGCCGTGGTCGAAGGCATGAAGGAGCGCGAGGCGATGGCGCGCGACGCTTCGGGGCGCGAACGCGATCGCACGATCACGGTCAAGCTCACCGCGCTGCAGGATTCTAGAATCGACGGCACCGGGCCGCCGGTTGTTCCGGGTTACCGTGCCCTCCGCCTGATCGGAGAAGGCGGCTCGGCGCGGGTGTACCTGGCCGAGCGGGTGCACGACGGCAAGACCTTGGTGCTCAAGATACTGGATCCCGCGCTGCGAAACGATTCCGTGTTCATGGCGCGCTTCGTACAGGAGTACAAGCTGCTCGCCAGTCTTCACGACGAGCACGTCGCGCAGATCTTCGACCAGGGATTCGCCGGCCGGTTTCCTTTCATCGCCATGGAATACCTGCCCGGCGGCGATCTGAAGGCGAGGATCCTCGACGGCGTACCTCCTCGCGAGGCCTTGCGCCTGCTGGGGCAGATCGCCAAGGCGCTCGAAGCGATCCACCGCCACGGCATCGTCCACCGCGACCTCAAGCCGCAGAACATCCTGTTCCGGAGCGACGGCCTTCCGGTGATCGTCGATTTCGGCCTGGCGCGTTCGCTGGCGTCGGACTTCACCTTGGCGCGCAAGGGCCAGTTGATCGCGACCGCGCGCTACCTTAGCCCCGAACAGTGCCTCGGCCAGCCCGCGGACGCCCGCTCGGACCTGTACAGCCTGGGAGTGATCTTCTACGAGATGCTGACGGGCAAGAGGCTGTACGACGCAGCGACGGAAAGGGAGATCCTGCGGCTGCACGTCAAGGGCGCGCCGCCGAAGCTCCCTCCGCCTCTCACGGGGTATCAGCGGGTGCTCGACCGCCTGTTGGCGAAGGATCCCGCGCACCGGTATCAGAGCGCACGCGAACTTTTCGCTAACATAGCGATATGAACTTCAATCCGGGCGAACAGCAGTATCTCGACCTGCTCGCGGAGCTGCTCGAGCGCGGCGCGAGCAAGTCCGATCGCACCGGCACCGGGACGCTGTCGCTGTTCGGGCGCCAGATGCGATTTGCGCTGGGAGACAGTTTTCCTCTCCTCACCACCAAGAAGCTGCATCTCAAGTCGATCATCTACGAGCTGCTGTGGTTCCTGCGCGGCGACACCAACGTCAGATGGCTGCAGGAGCGCGGCGTCACGATCTGGGATGAGTGGGCCGACGCGCAAGGCGAGCTCGGTCCCGTCTACGGCTACCAGTGGCGCCACTGGAGGACCCCCGACGGCCGCGAGATCGACCAGATCGCGCAGTTGGTCGAATCGATCCGGCGCAACCCGGACTCGCGCCGCCACATGGTGCTGGCGTGGAACCCGGCGGATGTCGACAAAATGGCGCTGCCGCCCTGCCACGCCTTGTTCCAGTTCTACGTCGCCGACGGAAGGCTCTCGTGCCAGATGTACCAGAGGAGCGCAGACGTGTTTCTCGGCGTCCCGTTCAACATCGCGTCTTATGCGCTGCTGACCCTGATGGTCGCGCAGGTGACCGGACTCTCACCCGGGGAATTCGTGCTCGCGCTGGGCGACGTTCATCTCTACCGCAACCACATCGGGCAGGCGCGTGAGCAGCTTGTCCGCGCACCGCGCCCCTTTCCACGCATGCGCTTGACGCCGAAGAGGGACCTCTTCGCGTTCCAATACGAGGATTTCGCGATCGAGGGCTACGACCCCCATCCCGCGATCAAGGCGCCGATCGCGGTCTGACCACTTTCAGGAGGACTCTGCAATGAGCGTAAATGCCGCCGCCCAGTGGGTGTTCAACCTGTCCAACGAAGCGCAGGGAATCCGGCGCAAGCTCGGCGAGGGAATCAACACGCGAATCTTTCCCGGAGAGCACGTGATGCTCTCGGTGGTGCGCATCGAGCCGAACGCAACGGGCACCGTGCACAGCCATCCCAACGAACAATGGGGGGTGCTCCTGGAGGGCGAGTGCGTCCGGATCCAGGGCGGCGTGGAGCACGCCATGAAAGCAGGCGACTTCTGGCACACCCCCGGCGGCGTGCCGCACGGCATCCGCACGGGCGATGCGGGCGCGACGGTGCTCGACATCTTTGCCCCGCCGCGAGAGGAGTACCGCAAGGCCGGCGAGGGCTTCGGTGCCGGATCCTGACGCCAGGAGGCAAAAAAAAAGAGGCCCGCCGGTAGGGGGAACCGGCGAGCCCCGGGGGAGAGTGATACGGCTTTTATGTTTCTTGTTGTGGGGAGACTCCCTAGAGGTGGGTGTGCACCAGGACCATCTGCGCCAGGTACACCACGCCTGCCCCGGCGAAGACATAGATGAGAACGTCGGCGAGGCGGGTCTTCTGGTAGGCCGAAACCCACTCGCGGCCAAACCACGACAGCACTGCGAGCGCCAGGAGCGAGAGCAACGCCGCGGTCCCGGCCGTGAACCCGGCGCCGAACAGCTGTACGAGCCAGCCCCCGGGAGCGATGATTCGATAGATCGTCCCGCCGACCCCGATCATCAGAAACGCCAGCACGACGAATCCGATGACCGTCTGAATCAATACACGATAGTCCTGTCTGAACTGCTTGATGTCCTGAAGCATGGCGAGCTCCGTTCCGTCTAGTTGAAGTTGTTTACACGCTCACGCGTCGAGCCGTCGTCCATCCGAACGGTCACGCGGTAAGGCATGGATTTGTTCACGTCGTTTGCGGTCTCGTCCGCAGCCGCTCGCACCGACTCGACCACCCCGCAGCGGGCACAGGTAGCCGGCGTGGGGGCCAATTCGGGGCTGGAAGACGCGAGGGCGCCCGCAATGGCCGCCGCGCCGAGCACGCTGGAGACCAGCACCGCGGCTGCGGCACCGACAACGACCGGGTGAATCTTGGCGCGTTCCATGCTGGTCTCCTTCACAATCTTTGACCTCGGATTTCCTACTGCAATCGGCGTGCCAACGAAAAATACCTCCGCGTGAACAGCTAGTTGCGTTTCGTTCGTGAATAAATTCGCGGAGCCGGAACGAGGCTCAACCGTCTCCGGCAGGCGACGTTTTTTGAGCCGTTTTCAGGATCTGCTTGATCGGCTGCGTGTTTCGCTGTCGTCGCGCGGCGACGCGGGCTGCCCAAGCTAAGATCGCGGCCGTGAAGCTTTCAGTCCTCGACCAGTCCCCGGTCATCGGCAAGCTCGGCGCGCGACGCGCGATCGAGGAGACACTCGCGCTCGCCCGCCGCGCCGACGAGCTCGGCTATGAGCGCTACTGGCTCGCCGAGCATCACGCGATCGCCGCGCTCGCCGATCCCTGCCCCGAGGTCCTGCTGGCGCG
>CAZLUX010000011.1:32187-34687 GCA_964562815.1 uncultured Enterobacteriaceae bacterium | reverse complement strand
GTGTCGGCGTCGGTCAATCTGGCGACCGAGCGCGCCCACGTGGTCGCAGTCGCCGGCACCGGCATCGATGTTCTCCGCTCCGCTGTCGACGCGGCGGGCTACGAAGCGGATTCCCTGGATGTGGAAAAGACGGGCGGGGCCCCCGCCGCGGGCGGCCTGCCCGATTGGTGGCCCGTCGCGCTCTCGGCGCTGCTCACCCTGCCGCTGGTCCTGCCGATGGCCGGGCTCGCCTTCGGCGCGCACTGGGCGCTGCCGGGCTGGCTGCAGCTTGCGCTCGCCTCGCCGGTTCAGTTCTGGCTCGGAGCGCGCTTCTACCGCGCCGGCTGGAAAGCGGTGAAGGCCTTCACCGGCAACATGGACCTGTTGGTCGCGCTCGGCACCAGCGCCGCCTACGGCCTGTCGGTGTACGAGCTCTTCTTCGGCGCGGCGGGAGGGCACGAGCTGTACTTCGAGACCGCGGCGGCGCTGATCACCTTCATTCTGCTGGGCAAATGGCTCGAGGCGCGCGCCAAGCGCCAGACCACCGAGGCGATTCGCGCGCTCAATGCGCTGCGGCCCGACCGGGCGCTGGTGCGCCGCGACGGCAAGGACGTCGAGGTGCCGCTCGCCTCGGTCGCGGTCGGCGACCTGGTCGTGGTGCGCCCCGGCGAGCGGGTGCCGGTCGACGGCGAGATCCGCGAGGGGCGAAGCCACGTCGACGAGTCGCTGATCACGGGCGAGAGCCTGCCCGTGGCCAAGGGCGCGGGCGAGCGCGTGACCGGCGGGTCGATCAACGCCGACGGCCTGCTGCTGGTCGAAACGCTGGCGATCGGGGCCGAGACGACGCTCTCGCGCATCATCCGGCTGGTCGAGAACGCGCAAGCCGCCAAGGCGCCGATCCAGCGCATCGTCGACAAAGTGAGCGCGGTGTTCGTGCCGGTCGTGCTCGGGCTCGCGCTCGTCACGCTGCTCGCCTGGGGCTTCGCGACCGGAATCTGGACTTCGGCCATTCTCTACGCGGTCGCGGTGCTGGTGATCGCCTGCCCCTGCGCGCTCGGGCTCGCGACCCCCACCGCCATCATGGCGGGCACGGGCGTCGCCGCGCGCCACGGCGTGCTCATCAAGGACGCCGAGGCGCTCGAAATCGCGCACTCGATCACCATCGTCGCGTTCGACAAGACCGGCACGCTCACCGAGGGTCGGCCGCAGGTCCTGGCCATCGAGGCAGCGAGCGGCGATCCGGCCGAACTGCTGCGCCTTGCTGCCGCCCTGCAGCAAGGAAGTCAGCACCCACTTGCCCGGGCCGTCACGGAAAAGGCCGCCTCAGAGAGCGTGTCTGCCCCGCCGGCGGCCGATGCCAAGGCCCTGCCGGGACGCGGCGTCCAGGCCGTGGTGGAGGGGCGCACGCTTTATCTGGGCAGCTCGCGCCTGATGCAGGAGCTCGGCGTGGACACCTCCGCGCTCGCCGCGCGCGAGCAGGCGCTCGCGCGCGAGGGTCGGTCGATCTCGTGGCTGGCGGCGCAGCGCGAGGGCGGCCACGACCTGCTCGGCCTGCTCGCGTTCGGCGACTCGGTAAAGCCCGGCGCGCGCGAGGCGATCGCCGCCTTGCACGCCCACGGGGTGAAGACCGTCATGCTTTCGGGCGACAACCGCGGCAGCGCCGAAGCCGCCGCGCGCGCGCTCGGCATCGACGAGGTCAGGGCCGAGGTGCTGCCCGCCGACAAGGCGCAAGTCGTCTCCGGGCTGCGCGGCGAGGGCAAGGTCGTGGCGATGGTGGGCGACGGCATCAACGACGCGCCGGCGCTCGCCGCCGCCGACGTCGGCATCGCGATGGCGACCGGCACCGACGTGGCGATGCACACCGCGGGCATCACCCTGATGCGCGGCGATCCGCGGCTGGTGGCCGACGCGATCAGCATCTCGCGGCGCACCTACAGCAAGATCCGCCAGAACCTGTTCTGGGCCTTCTTCTACAACATGATCGGCATTCCGCTCGCGGCTTTCGGGTTCCTCAACCCGATCATCGCGGGTGCGGCGATGGCCTTCAGCAGCGTGAGCGTCGTCACCAATGCGCTGACGCTGCGCCGCTGGCGGCCGACGGGAGAATGAAAATGGACACGATGCAGATGAATATCGGCGAGGCGGCCAAGCATTCGGGCGTGTCGGCGAAGATGATCCGCCACTACGAGGGGATCGGGCTCATCCAGAAGGCGGCGCGCACCTACTCGGGCTATCGCACTTATTCGAGCAAGGACGTGCACACGCTGCGCTTCATCCGCCAGGCGCGCAACCTCGGCTTCTCGATCAAGCAGATCGAGGAGCTGCTCGGCTTGTGGCGGAATCAGCGCCGTCCGAGCAGCAAGGTGAAGGCGCTCGCGCTCGCGCATATCGCGGAGCTCGACGCGCGCATCGCCGAGCTCGAAGCCATGAAACGCACGCTCGGCTCGCTCGCCGAGCACTGCCACGGCGACGACCGCCCGGATTGCCCGATTCTCGATGGCCTGGCCGCCCCTTCCGAAGG
>CAZLUX010000011.1:17903-32087 GCA_964562815.1 uncultured Enterobacteriaceae bacterium | reverse complement strand
CCGTCGCGCGGAAGCCCGACCGCGAAGGTCGAGATCGTCGAATTCTTCGACCCGGCCTGCGACACCTGCAAGGCGTTCCATCCCAAGGTCAAGCAGCTGATGGACGAGCATCCCGGCAAGATCCGCCTGTACGAGCGCTATGCGCCGTTTCACAAGGGCTCGGACGCCGTCGTCAAGATTCTGGCCGCGGCACACATGCAGGGGAAGTTCTGGCAGACGCTGGACGCGGTCTTTGCGGCCCAGTCCGAATGGGCGCCGCACCATCGTCCGCAGCCGGACCTGGTCTGGAATTACATCGGCGGCGTCGGCCTCGACATGGACCGGCTCAGGCAGGACATCAATTCGCCGGCCGTGGACGAGATCGTGCAGCAGGATCTGAACGACGCGGTCAAGCTGAACGTGACGGCGACGCCCGAGTACTTCGTCAACGGCAAGCCGCTGCCGACGTGGGGCTGGGAGCAGCTGAAGACCTTGGTCAATAGCGAGCTCTCGGCCGCGTATTAGGCCGGTCAGCCGCGGAGATCGCGCTTCTTCTCTTCGAACTCCTGCTTGTCGATTTCGCCCCGAGCGTAGCGCTCTTTGAGAATCTCCAGGGCGCGATCGCTCGACGCGCGCCCGCCGCCCAGTCCGCCGCTGAAGAGCCATTTCGCAAGAAGCACGATGCCGAGGACAATCAGCACCCACCACAGCACCATACCGATGAGGCCGAAGCCCCAGCCGCTGCCCCAGCCGTAACCGCCCATCATGCCGCCCGGGCCGTAGCCGTATCCGTAGCTTTGGGCAAAAGCGATCGGCGCAGCCGCGAGTCCGGTTGCGAGCGCGGCCGTCGCCGCTGCGAAACTGCGCTTCATGACCCTTCTCCTCGGTGAGCGCCTACACGCCGCCGTGCGCGACGCGCTCGATCGCGGAGACGATGCCGAGGTGATCGTCGACGCGCTTGACGCCTGCGGTCGCCTCGGCGGCGGCGAGCGCGGCGTGGTGCTGCGCCTTGCTTTCGATGCCGCCCCAAAGCTGGACGACACCGTCGGACACGATGACGTTGACCTGGTGCATCGGCAGGCCGGCCTCGGCCAGCGCATCCAGCAGCGATTCGCGGATGTCGCGGTCCTCGCGCTTGACCGGCGCCTCCGGCCGCCAGGCGGCGAGGCCCTGCAGAAGGTTGCTGCGGCTCACGATGCCGACCAGCTTGCCGTCGCGCATCACCGGCACGCGCTTGATGCGATGCCGCTCGAGCAGCGCGGCGATCTTGGCGAGCGGCATGTCCTCGGGAACGGTGACGACCTCCTGAGTCATGACGTCCTCCGCCCGCCGGCCGTGAACGCGCAGGTATTCCCGCGCCTGGTCGTCGGGCCCCGCGAACAGCCGCAGCCACCACGATCTGCGGTGCTGGGTCTCGGCCTCGGGCCGGTTCAGGAGGTCGCCCTCGCTGACGATTCCCAGCAGGCCGCCCCGCGCGTCCACCACGGGCACCGCGCTGATGCGGCGCTCGAGGAACAGGGCGGCGACCTCGCGCACGTCGGTATCGGGCGGCACCGTGACGACTGAGGTGGTCATGACGTCCTTGGCAAGCATGCCAGCTACCCTAAAGCGCCCGGGTCGCGACCCCATTGACGTGGGTCAAGCGCCCCGCGTGCCGTCTCGCCTCTCCCCGAGATCGCGCAGCACCTCGCGCGCGCAGTTGTGGCCCGGTGCGCCGGTGACGCCCCCGCCCGGGTGCGCGCCCGAGCCGCACAGGTACAGGCCCTTCAACGGCGCGCGGTAGTCGGCGTGGCCGAGCAGCGGGCGCGCCGCCCACAGCTGGTCGAGGGTGAGCGCGCCATGGAAGATGTCGCCGCCGGTGAGGCCGAACTCGCGCTCGAGGTCGGCGGGCGACAGGGCCGTGTGGGCGATGACGCTCGCGCGAAAGCCCGGCGCATCACGCTCGACGACATCGAAGATGCGCCCGATCGCCTCTTCCTTTCGCGCGCTCCAGTCCGCCCCGGGGTCGAAGTGCTGGCAAAAGAGGCTCGCCACGTGCGCCCCATGCGGCGCGAGCGAGTCGTCCAGCGTGCTCGGGATCACCATCTCGACGATCGGCGCGCGCGCCACGCCTTCGGCGCGCGCGTCGAGGTAGGCCCGATCCATGTAGTCGAGCGACGGCGCGAGGATGATGCCCGACGCGAGGTGCTCTCCCGGCTCCGGCAGACAGGTGAAGCGCGGCAGCGAGGAAAGCGCCACGTTCATGCGAAAGCTCGCCGAGCCGCACTTGTAGCGCTCGATCCGCGCGGTGAACTCGGCCGGAAGCAGCCCGGGCTCGACCAAGCCCAGGTACAGGCGCTTCGGATCGACGTTGGCGACGATGGCGCGCGCCGCGAGCTCGGTGCCGTCCTCGAGCGCGAGCCTGCCGCGCCCGATCCTCGCCACCGGAGCCTCGCAGCGGATCTCGACGCCCAGCCGCCGCGCCTCGGCGGCGAGCGCCTCGCTGATGGCGCCCATGCCCCCGAGCGCATGGCCCCAGGCCCCGCGCCGGCCGTTCACTTCGCCGAAGGCGTGGTGCAGCAGCACGTAGGCGGTTCCGGGGTGGAACGGGCTCGCGTAATGGCCGACCACGGAATCGAATCCGTACGCCGCCTTGATGGCTTCGGACTCGAACCACTCCGAGAGGAGCTCGGCGGCGCTGCGCGCGAACAGCGCGAGCAGGTCGCGGCGGGCCTCCATGTCGAGCCGGCGCAGGACTCGCGCGGCGCGCAGTGCGCGCCAGATGTCCAGCATGCCTCCGCCCGCGTTCGGCGGGGTCTCGAGCGCGAGCGCGCGCAGCACGTCGCCCACGCGCTCGATCATGGCGTGGTAGCCGGGCAGCCGCTCGGCGTCGCGCGCGGAGAACCTGGCGAGCTCGCGTTGCGTCGCCGCGAGGCCACCGCCGACCTTGAGATAGTCGCGCTCCGACAGGGGCAGAAAGTTGGCGAGCGGCCGCTCCACGATCCTCAGGCCGTGCTCGGCGAGGCGCAGCTCGCGCATCACCTTGGGCTGCAGCAGACTCACCGTGTACGCGGCGACGGAGTTGCGAAAACCCGGATGGAACGCCTCGGTGACCGCCGCGCCGCCGGCCACGGCCCGGCGCTCGAGCACCGTCACCTTGAGGCCGGCCCTGGCGAGGTAGCAGGCGCACACCAGGCCGTTGTGGCCGGCGCCCACGACCAGCACATCCGGACGCGTCATCCGCGCGCGCGACGGCGCTCGACGAGCTTCAGCATCGTGGCGAGCGTGATCGAGCGGAAGGTCGCCTTGGCGATCTCGTCGATCTCCTTCAGCACTACCCCGAGCGCGTCCTCGACCTCGATAGGCGCCGCCAGCCCTTGTTCGGGGCCTGCGCCGCGGCGCGCCGCGCGCGGACCCGCGCGCCGCGGCGCGCTGATGTCCTCGAACAGCTCGATCACGTCCATCAGCGTCAGGCGCTTGGCGTTGCCGGCGAAGCGGTAGCCGCCACCGACACCCCGCACGGCCTGGACCAGGCCGGCGCGGCCGAGCGTACGCAGAACCTTCGCCAGGTGGTGCGGCGAGACGCGGTACTTGCGCGCGACCTCGGCGGCCGAGTGGTGGCGCCCCGGGTTGGCGGCGAATTCGAGCACGCTGTAGAGGGCGAGCACGGTGTTCTTCTGCAGCTTCACCGCGCCCCCCTCAAAGGTCTTTCTCGAGCGGAATGAAGGGCGCGGCCATCATGCCCTGGCTGCGGAAGAACGACAGGATCAGCTGGTTGTCGCGCGACAGGATGGTGCGCAGCTTGGAAACGCCCGCGCGCCTGAAGCTGTCACCGATCGCCTCCAGCAGCCGCGTTCCGACGCCCCCCAGACGCGCGTCCGGCCGCACGTTGATGGCGAACACCCAGCCGCAGGGCGCGGAGCCGAACTCCCAGTCGCGCACCTCGCCGATGACGTAGCCCTCGATGCGGCCGCCCGCCTCGGCGACCAGGAAGTGCCGCTGGCGGCGGCCGCCGCCGTAGCGCCGCAGGATCTCGGCCCAGTAGCCCTCCTTGCGCAGGCCTGTCACCAGCGCGTCGATCTCGATCACCTGCTCGAGATCGCCGGGCAGCACGCCACGCACGCGCACCTCGCCCGGCTCATGGGCCGGTGGAATGCCGCTTTTCTTGCGGTAGATCAAATCGGCCCCTATGCAGGCGCGCTAGCGTTCAAATACGCTTTGCAGTACCGAAATACCTTACCGCGCCGAAGGCCGATACGCAACGGCTGGGGCGTACATTTCGTTTCCTGGAGGAGGGGCGTCATGAATTTCAAGCGCTGCATTGGCAGGTTCGTACAGTTCGCATCGATCGCCGCGATCGCCTTCGCGGCACACGCCGCACCGCCGATCAAGATCGGCTCGTTCCTGGCGGCGACCGGGCCGGCCGCATTCCTCGGTGATCCGGAGATGAAGACCCTCGAGCTCTACGTCGACAAGATCAACGCCGCCGGCGGCGTGCTGGGAAGGAAGCTCGAGCTGATCGCCTACGACTCCGGCGGCAGCGCCGAAAAGGCGCGCACCTTCGTCAAGCGGCTGATCGAGGAGGACAAGGTCGACGCCATCGTCGGCGGCTCGACCACCGGCGAGACGATGGCGGTCATTCCGCTGATCGAGCAGGCGAAGATCCCCTTTATTTCCCTTGCCGGCGCGGTCGTCATCGTCGAGCCGGTCAAGAAGTGGGTCTTCAAGACGCCGGCCACCGATCGCATGGCCTGCGAGAAGATCTTCGCCGACATGAAAACGCGCAACATCTCGAAGATCGGATTGATCTCGGGCTCGGGCGGCTTCGACAAGTCGATGCGCCACCAGTGCATGTCGGTCGCGCCCAAGTACGGCATCGAGATCGTGTCCGACGAGACCTACAACTCCAAGGACACCGACATGACGGCGCAGCTGACCAAGATGCGCCAGAACCCGCAGGTGCAGGCGGTATTGAACGCGGGCTTCGGTGCGGCGCCTGCGATCGTGACCAAGAATTTCCGCCAGATCGGCATGACCGTGCCGCTCTACCAGTCGCACGGCGTGGCTTCGAAGAAGTACATCGAGCTCTCCGGCGGCGCCGCCGACGGCGTGCGGCTGCCGGCGGCCGCGCTGCTCGTGGCCGACGCGCTGCCGAACAGCGACCCGCAGAAGAAGGTGGTAGTGGATTACAAGAACGCCTTCGAGTCGAAATACCACCAGGACGTGTCCACTTTCGGCGGCCACGCCTACGACGGGCTCCATCTGGTGGTCAACGCGATGCGGAGGGCGCACAGCACCAACAAGGCCAAGGTGCGCGACGCGATCGAATCGACCCACGGCTGGATGGGCATCGACGGGGAGTTCAACATGTCCCCCACCGATCACCTCGGGCTCGACTTGTCGGCGTTCCGCATGCTGGAGATCAAGAACGGCGACTGGACCCTCGTAAAATAACCTGGGGACCCCGGCGATGAGCCCGCAGCTGCTGCAATACCTGCTCAGCGGGCTCACCGCCGGGTCCATTTACGCCCTGGTGGCGCTCGGGTTCTCGATCATCTACAACTCGAGCAACGTCATCAACTTCGCCCAGGGCGAATTCGTGATGATCGGCGGCATGGCCACCGTGTCGCTGATCAAGCTCGGGCTGCCTCTGCCGCTCGCGGCGGGGCTCGCCATTGTCGCCACCACCCTGGTCGGCCTGGCTCTGGAAAAGTTCGCCGTCGAGCGGGTGCGCGGCGAATCGGTGGTGACCCTGATCATCATCACCATCGGCGCCTCGATTCTGCTGCGCGGACTCGCAAGCCTGGTCTGGGACAAGAACCTGCACCCGCTGCCCGCCTTCAGCGGCGACCGGCCGATCGCCATCGGCGGCGCCACCATCGTGCCGCAGAGCCTGTGGGTGATCGGGGTGACCCTCGCCGCGGTCGCGGCACTGCGCTGGTTCTTCAACAGCACCCTGCACGGCAAGGCGATGCTCGCCACCTCGCATAATCGGCTCGCCGCGCAGTTGATGGGCATCAGCGTTCGACGCGTGCTGCTCGTGTCCTTCGGCCTGTCCGCCGCGCTCGGCGCGCTGGCCGGCATTCTGATTGCTCCGATCACCTTCACCGCCTGGGACGTCGGCGTGATGCTGGGCCTGAAGGGCTTCGCTGCCGCGATTCTGGGTGGGCTCGGCAGCGGCCCCGGCGCCGTGCTGGGGGGCCTCGCGCTCGGCCTGCTCGAAGCGCTTTCGGCGGGCTACGTGTCCTCGGCTTACAAGGACGTGATCGCGTTCGGCATCATGCTCGCCGTCCTGATCCTGATGCCGGGCGGCCTGGTCGGCCACCGCTCGGTCGAGCGCGTCTAAGGTCCGGGGCCGGATGCGGGCCGGACTCCTCACGGCGCGCGGCGGCGGCATGCTTGCGCTCGCGGCGGTGATCGCGCTGCTGCCGCTCGCGCTCGCCAACAACTACTTCTACGACGTCGCGATCCTGGTCGGCCTGAACGCGATCGTCTGCATCGGCCTCAACCTGCTGATCGGCTACGCGGGCCAGATCAGCCTCGGCCACGCCGGCTTTTTCGGGCTGGGGGCCTACGGCTCGGCGATCCTGACCGCGCGCTACGGCTGGCCGCCGCTCGCCGCGTTGGTGGCCGCAACCACCGGCGTCGCGCTCCTCGCCTGGCTGGTCGGACGGCCGATCCTGCGCCTGCGCGGCCATTACCTCGCGATGGCGACCCTCGGCATGGGCGTGATCATCTCGATCGTCCTCTCGAACGAGGACCAGCTCACCGGCGGGCCCGACGGCATGAGCGTGCCGCCGCTGTCGCTGTTCGGGCATGCCCTGTCGGGCGAGAAGGCCTGGTACTGGCTGGTCGGCGCGCTGCTCCTGCTCGCCGTGTGGCTCTCGCTCAACCTGATCGAATCGCCCGGCGGGCGCGCGCTGCGCGCGCTGCACGGCTCGGAAACCGCCGCCGAGGTGGTCGGCATCGACAGCGTGCGCCAGAAGGTGATGGTGTTCGTCCTGTCGGCGGTGTTCGCCGCGCTGGCCGGCGGCCTCACGGCGCACTATTCGGGCTTCATCACGCCCGGCAGGGCGAGCTTCCTGCACTCGATCGAGCTGGTCACGATGGTGGTCTTCGGCGGCATGGCCTCCACCTTCGGCGCGGTGGTCGGCGCGGCGGTGCTGACCATGCTGCCGCAGCTGCTCGCCGTCCTGAAGGATTACGAGATGGTGGTATTCGGCGCGGTCATGATGCTCACTTTGATCTTCCTCCCGAAGGGGTTCGTACCGACGCTTGCGGCGCGATTCGCGCCCAGGGAGCGCAAATGAGCCTGCTTCGCGCGGAGGCCTTGTCGAAGGAGTTCGGCGGCGTGCTCGCGGTGCAGGCGCTGCAGTTCGAGATCCCCGCGCAGGGCGTGTATTCGATCATCGGTCCGAACGGCGCGGGCAAGACGACCCTGCTCAACCTGCTGACCGGCTTGTATCGTCCGAGCGCCGGGCACATCTGGTTCGACGGCCGGGAGCTCACCGGACGCGCGCCCCATCACTACGCCGCCGCCGGCGTCGGCCGGACGTTCCAGAACCTGCAGATCTTCTTCAACATGAGCGCGCTCGAGAACGTGATGGTCGGACGCTACCTGCACGAGCGTTGCAGCCTCGCCGCGGCGCTGCTGCGCTTTCCGAGCCTTGCGCGCGCCGAACGCGCCTGTCGCGCCGAGGCGCTCGAGCTGCTCGAGTTCGTGGGCCTGGGGAAATACGCGCGCGCGGCCTCGGACGGCATGCCCTACGGCGCGCTCAAACGGCTCGAAATCGCGCGCGCGCTGGCGGCGCGGCCGAAGCTGCTCCTGCTCGACGAGCCGGCGGCCGGGCTCAACCCGACCGAGACGCAGGAAATCGTGCGCCTGATCCAGCGCCTTGCCGCACGCGGCGTCGCGGTAGTGCTGGTCGAGCACAACATGAAGCTGGTGATGGGCGTATCCGACCGCGTGCTGGTGCTCGACTACGGCCGCAAGCTCGCCGAGGGCAGCGCCGAGTCGGTGCGCCGCGACCCGAAGGTGATCGAGGCCTATCTCGGCAGGGAGGCGCAGGCCCATGCTTGAAGTCTCGGGGCTCGAAAGCCGCTACGGCCGCATCCCGGCGCTCAAGGGGATCGATCTCGAAGTGCGCCGCGGCGAGCTCGTCGCGCTGGTGGGCGCCAACGGCGCAGGCAAGACGACGCTGCTGCGCAGCCTGTCGGGGGTGCAGCCCGCGAGCGCGGGGCGCGTGCGCTACGAGGGTGCGGACATCACCCACGCGGCGCCTGAGCGCCGCGTGCGCCTGGGCATCGTCCAGGTGCCCGAGGGCAGGCAGGTGTTCGGCCCGCTGTCGGTGGAAGACAACCTGCGCCTAGGCGGCTACACGCGGCCGGGATCGGAGTCCGCCGCGTCGCTGGAGCGCGTCTACGCGATGTTCCCGGTGCTTCGCCAGCGGCGACGCGCTCCGGCAGGAACGCTCTCCGGCGGCCAGCAGCAGATGCTCGCGATCGGCCGCGCGCTGATGGCGAAGCCGAAGCTGCTGTTGCTCGACGAACCGAGCATGGGGCTCGCGCCGCGCCTGGTCGAGGAAATCTTTGATTGTGTGAAGGGCTTGCGCGCCGCTGACACCGGAATCTTTCTCGTCGATCAGAACGCGCGTGCCGCGCTCGCCATCGCCGATCGCGGCTACGTGCTCGAAACCGGGCGCATCGTGTCGAGCGGCAGCGGCGCGGAGCTGCTCGCCGACGCGAGCGTTCAGGCCGCGTACCTCGGGCTCTAGCGCGCTGGGAACGGCTTGACCTGGATCAAACAGGTGCGCAGAGCACCATGATGGGATTGATGTTTAGAGTGGAGGGAGAAGAAACATGAAGGCCACACTAGTTGCCGGGTTATCGACGACCCGCACGTTCGCGGTCGACCGCGAGCGCACCATCGACTTCATGGGCGAAGCGGCGCGCGTGTATGCTACCCCCATGCTGGTGCGTGACATCGAAATGGCGTGCCGCGAGTTCCTGCTCGGCCATCTCGACGCCGGGGAGGACTCGGTTGGCACGCGCGTCGAGCTGGACCACACTGCGCCGACCCTGCTCGGCATGACGGTGCGCATCGAGGCGACCGTCGCCGAGGTGAAGGGCCGCGCCGTCACTTTCGAGCTCACCGGCTCCGACGGCGTCGACACCATCTGCCGCGGACGGCACATGCGCTTCGTGGTCGACGTCAAGCAGACCGAACAACGTCTCGCCGCCAAGGCCCAGAAAATCGGCCTCAAATGAAGGTCAAGACGTACTGCTACCAGTGCGTGGCGGGCCCCGACTTGCTCACGGTCGAGGTGCGCGACGGCGTCGCGACGGCGGTCGAGCCGAATTTCGCCGCCGAGCCGGTGCACCCCGGCGGCGGCAAGGTCTGCGTCAAGGCCTACGGCCTGGTGCAGAAGCTCTACAACCCGAACCGCGTGCGCTCGCCGATGAAGCGCACCAATCCCAAGAAGGGGCGCGACGAAGACCCGCGCTTCGTGCCGATCTCCTGGGAAGAGGCGCTCGAGACGATCGCCGCACGCCTCGAGAGCGTCCGGGCGCGCGGCCTGCTCGACGAATCGGGCTACCCGCGGGTGGCGGCGAGCTTCGGCGGCGGGGGGACGCCGCAGTCCTACATGGGAACGCTGCCGGCCTTTCTCGCCGCGTGGGGGCCGATGGACATGGGCTTCGGCTCCGGCCAGGGCGTAAAGTGCTATCACTCCGAGCACCTCTACGGCGAATTCTGGCACCGCGGCTTCACGGTTTCGGCCGATACGCCGTCGTGCGACTACAACATCTCCTGCGGCGCGAACATCGAGGCCTCGGGCGGCGTCGTCGGCGTCTGGCGCCACGCCAACGCGCGCATACGGGGCATGAAGCGGGTCCAGGTCGAGCCCCACCTTTCGGTCACCGGCGCGTGCTCAGCCGAGTGGGTGCCGATCAAGCCCAAAACCGACGCGGCGTTCCTGTTTGCGCTCGCCCACTGCATGCTGCACGAGCAGGCGCGCGAGCGCCTCGACCTCGAGTTCCTGAGGAATCGCACCTCGGCGCCGTACCTGGTGGGCCCCAACGGCTACTACCTGCGCGACCCGGCGAGCAGGAAGCCGCTCATGTGGGACACGAAACGCGGCGCGGCAGTGCCGTTCGACACGCCGGATGCCGCGCCGGCGCTCGAAGGTGGGCCGTTCCGCGTGCGCGCGATCGAAATCGGACCGGACAATGAAACGCTCGGCGACGGCGAGCTCGAAGGAGACACCGCCTTCGCCAGGCTCGTCGCCCACCTGAAACCCTACACGCCCGAGTGGGCGCAGGGCGTAAGCGACGTGCCGGCGACTACCACGCGGCGCATCGCGGACGAGTACCTTTCGCACGCGCGGGTCGGCGCCACGGTCGAGATCGACGGCGAGGTCCTGCCGCTGCGGCCGGTCGCGGTGACGCTCGGCAAGACCGTGACCAACGGCTGGGGCGGTTACGAGTGCTGCTGGGCGCGCACCATGATGTCCTCGCTGGTCGGCGCGCTCGAAGTCCCGGGCGGCATTCTCGGCACCACCGTGCGCCTGAACAAGCCGCTGGGCGAGCGCCTGAAGAGCGTGCGGCCCGGCGTCGACGGCTTCATGACGTACCCGTTCAACCCCACCGACCGCGAGCACTGGAGCCCCAAGCCGAACATCCGTAACGCGTATCGCAGCATGGTCCCGCTCGCTGGGGACGGTCCCTGGAGCCAAGCGCTCGGGCCGACGCACTTTTCGTGGATGTTCCTCGACGAAACGCCCAAGGGCCTGCCGCGGGTGACCCTGCCGGAGGTCTGGTTTCTGTATCGCACCAATCCCGCGATCTCGTTCTGGGACACCGACCGTATCGGAGAGCAGATGGCGCGCTTTCCGTTCACGGTTGCTTTCGCGTACACGCGCGACGAGACCAATCACTTCGCAGACATCCTCTTGCCCGACGCGGTGGACCTGGAGAGCCTGCAGCTCATACGTATCGGCGGCTCGAAGTTCATCGAGCAGTTCTGGGACCACGAGGGCTTCGCCCTGCGCCAGCCCGCGGTCGTGCCGCAGGGCGAGGCGCGCGACTTCAGCGATATCGCCACCGAGCTCGCGCGCCGCGTGGGCCTGCTCGAGAAATACAACGCCGCCATCAACCGCGGCGTGGCAGGCGTACCCCTGAAGACAGAGAAATGGGATTTCTCTCTTGATACGAAAAAAGCATACGAGGCGGCCGAAATCTGGGATGCCGTCTGCCGCGCGGCGAGCGCCGAGCTGACCGGCGGAGCGGAATCGCAGGGCCTGGACTGGTGGCGCGAGAACGGCCTGCGCACGCGGCGCTTCTCGCGCCGCGACTGGTACCTGTATCCGACGTTCGTCGAGCTGGGCCTGCGCTTCGAGCTGCCCTACCAGGAGCGCTTGTTGCGCGTCGGCAAGGAGCTCGAGCGCCGCCTGCACGAGCACGACATCCACTGGTGGGACGTGCAGCTCACGGAGTACCAGGCGCTGCCGAAGTGGAAGGATTTTCCGGGCCTGTGGGAGACGTCCCTGCGCGCCATGGGCGGCCAGCCGGATGACTACCCGTACTGGCTCATCACCTCGCGCAGCATGCAGTACGCCTGGGGCGGCAACGTCGGCATGCAGCTCATCAAGGAAGTCGCCGACAACATCGCCGGACACAAAGGCGTGATCCTGAATGCGCAGGCCGCGGCGCGTATCGGCGTATCGGAGGGCGACTTGGTCGAGATCGCCACGCCCAAGGCGCGCGTGCGCGCGCACGCGGTGTTGCGCCAGGGCATCCGCCCCGACACGCTTCTCCTTCTGGGGCAGTTCGACCACTGGGAGACCCCGTTCGCCAAGGATTTCGAGATGCCGAGCATGAACAAGCTGGTGCCGATGTCGCTCGCGCTCACCGACGCGACCGGCTCGGGGGCCGACGTGGTGAGAGTGTCCCTGCGGAGATTGGGATGACGCGTTGGGCCATGGTCGCCGATCTGCGGCGCTGCGTCGGCTGCCAGACCTGCACCGCGGCGTGCAAGCACACCAACGCGACGCCGCCCGAGGTGCAGTGGCGGCGCGTGCTCGACATGGAGGTCGGCGAATACCCTGAGGTCAAGCGCGCCTTCGTTCCGGTCGGCTGCATGCACTGCGCCGACCCGCCGTGCATGCACGTCTGCCCCTCCACCGCGACGCGCAAGCGGGCCGACGGCATCGTCACCATCGACTACGATTTGTGCATCGGCTGCGCGTACTGCGCGGTCGCCTGCCCCTACCAGGCGCGCTACAAGACCGACCAGCCGTCCTTCGCTTACGGCGCGCCGATGGAATCCGAAGCCCAGCGCTTCGATTCCGGGCGCATAGGCGTCGCCACCAAGTGCACTTTTTGCTCGGACCGCATCGACGCGGGGCTGGCCAAAGGGCTCAAGCCCGGCGTCGACCCGGAAGCGACGCCCGCGTGCGTCAACTCGTGTATCGCCCAGGCGCTGCATTTCGGCGACGTCGAGGACCCGGCGAGCAACGTGTCCGAGCTGCTCGCCGAGAACCAGTTCTTCCGCATGCACGAGGAGCTCGGCACGGATCCCGGCTTCTACTACCTGTGGGACAAGCGCCGATGAGCACCGGCCCGAAATACGGCCCCAAGCCATGGCTGCAGGCGCACTGGGACCTGCGCGCCGCGACGAACTTCATCCTCGGCGGCACCGGTTCCGGGCTCCTCATCTCGACGGCCCTCACCGCGCACGCGACCCCGGGCTGGAGGCCGTTCCTGGCGTTCGGTCTGGCGCTCATCGCCGCCGGGCTGGGCGCCGTGTGGCTCGAGATCGGGCGCAAGCTGCGCGCGATCCACGTGTTCTTCAACCCGTTCACTTCCTGGATGACGCGCGAGTCGTTCGCTGCGCTGGTGGTGTTCGCGCTCGGAGGGCTGGCGCTCGCTCTCGGGCGGCCATGGGTGGCGCAGGCCGTCGGGCTGGCGGCTCTGGCGTTCGCCTTCTGCCAGGGGCGCATTCTGCTCGCCTCCAAGGGCATTCCCGCCTGGCGCACGCCGGGGATCGTCGAGCTGATCATTGCCACGTCGCTGGCCGAGGGCGGCGGGCTGTTCGTCGCCATCACGGCCACTCTCGTCGCCACGCCGCCGACGCCCTGGCTGGTGGCCCTCGCGCTGGTCCTGATCGCGCGCGCCGCAGCATGGTCGCGCTACCGCAAGCGCCTCGGGGCCGGCGCGCCTCGCGCGGCGCTCGAGTCGAGCGGTCGGATGCTCGTCTATGCCGGCACCGCGGCGCCGCTCGCCCTGCTGGCGATCGGCCAGATGCTGCCTTCGGTGGCGCCGGGCGCCGACGTCCTGGCCGGCCTGGCGGCGCTTGCCGCCGGGTGGAGGCTCAAGTTCGCGCTGGTCAGGCGCGCCGCGTACAACCAGGGATTCTCGCTGCCGCAACTTCCGGTGCGCGGCAGCAACTAGATCGAGAAGGAGGGACGACATGAACGCTCAGCTGCAGCCGCGCTACGCCAAGATTCATCACGGGAGCCCCGCCCCACGAACGGCGCGGCGCGCGAAGTACTATTTCGAGCGCGCTATCGAAACCGCGCCGCGCGAGGAATTGCGGAAGCTGCAGTTGCGCCGCCTCCGTGCGACGCTGAAGAACGCCATGGAGAACGTCCCGCTGCATCGCGAGCGCATGAAGGCTGCGCGCATCAAGCCGCAGGACATCCGCTCGCTGGAGGACGTTCAGAACCTGCCGTTCACGGTCAAGACCGACCTGCGCGACAACTATCCGTTCGGCATGTTCGCGCGCCCGCGCCCGAAGCTGCTCAGGCTTCACGCCTCCTCCGGCACCACGGGCAAGCCGACCGTGGTGGGTTACACGAAGAAGGACCTCGACACCTGGGCCGACCTGATGGCGCGCTCGATGGCCTGCGGCGGCGCGCGGCCGGGCGACGTGGTGCATAACGCCTACGGCTACGGCCTGTTCACGGGCGGCCTCGGCGCGCACTACGGCGCCGAGCGCCTGGGCGCGACCGTGGTGCCGATGTCGGGCGGCGCGACCGAGCGCCAGGTGCTGCTGATCAAGGATTTCGGCGCCCGGGTGCTGTGCTCGACGCCGTCGTACGCGCTCAACATCGCGGAAGTCGCCGAGCGCGACGGCGTCGACCTGCGCGAGAGCGCGCTCGAGATCGGTCTGTTCGGCGCCGAGCCCTGGAGCGACGCCATGCGGCGCGAGATCCAGATCCGGCTCGG
>CAZLUX010000011.1:0-17803 GCA_964562815.1 uncultured Enterobacteriaceae bacterium | reverse complement strand
TCGGCGCCGAGCCCTGGAGCGACGCCATGCGGCGCGAGATCCAGATCCGGCTCGGTCTGAAGGCGGTCGACGTTTACGGCTTGTCCGAGATCCTGGGCCCGGGCGTCGCCGTCGAGTGCGATGCGCAGGACGGACTGCACGGCTGGGAGGATCATTTCCTGTTCGAGATCATCGACCCCGAAACGGGAAGGCCGGTGCCCGAAGGCCAGGCGGGCGAGCTGGTGATCACCACGCTCACGAAAGAAGGCCTGCCGATGATCCGCTACCGCACCCGCGACATCACGCGCGTCACCACCTCGCGCTGCGCCTGCGGGCGCACCCACCTGCGCCTGCGCCGGATCACCGGACGCAACGACGACATGCTGATCATCCGGGGCGTCAACGTCTATCCGTCGCAGATCGAAGCGGCGCTTGTCGGCATGCCCGATATCGCGCCGCACTACCAGCTGGTGGTATCGCGCCGCGGCAACATGGACGAGCTAAAGGTCGAAGTCGAGGCCGCGCCCTCGCTGCGCGCGAGCGCAGACGCCTATCAACGGCTCGCCGGGCAGGTGCGCTATCAGATCAAGTCGATGGTCGGGGTCACGACGGACGTGCTGGTGAAGAAGCCGGGCGAGGTGCCCCGCTCGCAGGGCAAGGCGGTGCGCGTGCGCGATGAGCGGACGAAGCTCGCATGAACTTCAACCGCCAAACCTGCCGCCGCCTTCACGAGGACCACGAGGCGACGCTCGCGCTCTGGAACCGCTTCGAGCAGGTGGCCAGCGCACGCACCGGGTCCGAGCTGGCGGAGCTTGCGCGCAGCTGCGCGACAGCGCTCGCCCACGAGATTTCACGTCACTTTGCGTTCGAGGAGGAGGAGCTCTTTCCGCTCCTCAGCGAAGCGGGTGAAGGCGACATCGGCGAACTGCTGAGCGAAGAACATGTGGTGATCCGTTCCGCGGCGCAGGCGTTCGGCGCGGCGCTCGAGAAGCAGGACTGGCAGAAATTGCGCGCTGCCGGGCTCGAGCTTTCCGAGCGGCTCAACGCGCACGTGCAAAAGGAAGAGATGTCGCTCCTGCCCGCGGTCGAGGACCTGCTCGACGACGAGACCGATGCCCGGCTCGTGCTCGCCTACGCGGGTTGAAGCCTGACCTAAGCGAGGGCCTTGACGAACGCCAGCCGCTGCGACGGGCCGAAGCCGGCGCGGTAGAGGAACCCGAGCAGCTCGAAGTGCTCCTTCGCCACGACCGACTCGACGCGTTCCACTCGCAGGGCGTCGAGGTTCATGAACAGCTGCGACAGCAGCGCACGGCCGATGCCGGCGTGCGAGAAGGCCGGATCGACGCCGATGGTGTCGATCACCGCGACCGGCTCGGCGCGGCCGAAATCGCCGTAGTCCGCGCTCGCCATCAGGTAGCCGGCGGCGGTGCCGTCCTTGTGCGCGACCAGCGATATCCTCAGCGCCGATTCGCTTAGCGCCTCGCGGAATTTGTGGCGTATGTAGTCGCCGCGGTCATGGCCGGTCAGACGGCGGTCGATGCGAACGACCGCCTCCAGATCGGCTTCCGCGAGCGAGTGCACCTCGGCGATGTCGCGCGCGAGGTGCTCGAAGTGGTTCGCCGCATTGTCGCTGTAGTCGTTGCGGTCGCCCGGCCGGTCCTGTTCCTCGATGACCACCGGCTCCTCCTCCCGAGTGCCGAGATTGGCCTCTGCGATGGTGCAGTCGACGACCTGGTTGCGCCCCAGCCGATAGCCCGCGGAATCCAGGAAGCGCAGCATCTGGTGGTCGCGCCAGCTCGCGCCGGTGCGCATTTCGCTCAAGCCGCGGCGGCGCGACGCCTCTTCGATCGCGCGTTCCAGCGCCAGCCCGATTCCGCGCCCGCGCGCTTCGGGCTTGACGCCCACCACCTCGAGCCGCATCGCCGGCTGGACGCGCCCGAACTCGCCCTCGAGAACTCTTCCGAGGATGTAACCGGCGAGCCCCGCCTCGTCGTCGACCGCGAATTGAGCGTGAAGGTTCGGCTCGCGCAGCGCCGCTGCCAGCCGCCGCTCGAAGTAGCTGCGCCGCATCCGCCCGCTGATCGAGGCGTCGATGGCCACGACCTTATCCAGGTCGGCCGCGGTCAGCGGTCTTTGCTTGATCTTCATGGATTCCGCCTCTCAGCCGTGGAGGCTGTGGTACTTCTCCATCAGCTGCTCGGGCGTTTCCTGGTAATCCGGGTTCTGCACGATGCAGTCGGCCGGGCAGACGAGCTTGCACTGCGGCTCGTCCTCGGCACCGACGCACTCGGTGCACTTGAGCGGATCGATCACGTAGATCGGATCGCCGACGCTAATCGCTTCGTTCGGACACACCGGTTTGCAGGCGTCGCAAGCGGTGCAGTTGTCGTCGATCAAAAGTGCCATTTCTAATCTCCGTGAGGTTTCAGGCAGCCGCCCTCTCCTGCAGCGCCTTGAGCTTGTCGTGGCGGAATGCGCCCCAGAGCGCCGCGCCGATCGCGCCGGCGTAGATCGAATCGGGGTGGTTGACCGTTTCGAGCCCCGTGATTTTCTCGTTGACCAGCTCTTCGCGCAACGCGGCGAGCAAACCGGCGTCCAGCGCGAGTCCACCGGTGAGCAGCACCGTGCCGCTCTTGATGCCGGTCACCTTCAGCAGCTTCACCAGGCGCGAGGCCATTGAGATATGGATGCCCTTCAGGATATCCGGTGTCGGGATGCCGCGCGAAACCATGTTGATGACGTCCGTCTCGGCGAGCACGGCGCAGATCGAACTGATCTTCTCCGGTGCCTTCGCCGCCTGGGACAGCGAACCGATCTCCTCCACTGCAACCCCGAGGTAGCGCGCGATGTTCTCGAGGAACTGGCCCGAGCCCGAAGCGCACTGGCTGGTCATCTTGTAGGACAGCACCTTGCCGCGCTCGTCGATATAGATGGCGCGGCCGTTGAGCGCGCCGATGTCCACCACCGCGCGCGCGCTGGGCTGCAGGAAGACGCCGCCGCGCGCATGCGTCGTCATCGAGTAGAAGTGTCCGGTGGCGAACTTGACGTTCTCGCCTTCACCCGTGGTGGCCACGTAATCCACGTCGCCGGGCTTGAGGCCGGCTTCCTCCAGCACTTCGTCGTAGCCGTCCTTGGCGAGCTGCATGTTGTCGCGCCGGCGGATCCGCTCACAGCGCCTGGCAAGCCACTCGCTCTTGGCGTCCGCACCCGAGCCCTCGGTCCTGAATAGCGTCGTCTTGACGACCCCGGAGCCGATATCGATGCCGATGGTATGGATCATTGCCGTGCCTCCGCGGTCTTTCCCTCCTCGACCACCGCCCGCCAGGCAAAGGTCGCGCCGCCTAACGCGCCGGTGTAGATCGAGTCGGGGTTGATGTTCAGGGTCACCTCGCCGTAGTTCTCCTTGACCAGCTCCATCAGAGCCTTCACCGCGGCCTCGTTTTTCGCCACGCCGCCGGTGAAAGTGAACTGGTCGCGGATGCCCCCCGAGCGCGCCAGGATCGACATCGCGCGCAGGATGATGGCGCGGTGCAGCCCCGCCATGATGTCCTCGCGCTTTTCGCCCAGCGACAGGCGGTCGCGCAGCTCGGCGCCGGCGAACACGGTGCAGGTCGAATTGATGCGCACCGTCTTGGTGGCCTTCATCGCGAGGGGCCCCAGCTCGTGCAGCCCCATGTTCATCTCGTCGGCGATGTAGCCGAGGTAGCGGCCGCAGCCCGCGGCGCAGCGGTCGTTCATCTGGAAGGATTCGACGATGCCGTGCCGATCGACCTGAATCGCCTTGGTGTCCTGGCCGCCGATGTCGAGCACCGTCGCGGTTTGCGGGTACATCACGTGCGCGCCCAGGCCGTGGCACAGGATCTCCGAACGGATATGTTCCTTGGAGAACGGCAGCCGCGCGCGGCCGTAGCCGGTACCGACGACGTAGGCCTCGTCCAGCGGCGTGTCGATGACGCCCTCTATGGGGGCGCGCACCGCGTCCTGCGTCTTCGAGTCGTTCGTCAGGACCGAAAAGGTCCGGTCCAGCGCTGCGAGCAGGTGGGGCCTGATCGAATCGCCGTAGACCCGGTTCTCGACTTCGATGATCGACCGGTCGAAGACGTTCAGCAGCATGTCGTAGCGCACGCCGGCTTCCTTGGCAACCGTTTCGCCCACTGCGAGGTAGCGGCTGCCGGCGATATCGCGGAAGAAGTCGGACTTGCGCTTTGCGCCCGGCGCGAACAGCTCGGGTGCCTCGAGCTGCAGCCGCTTGAACACCTCTTCGAGCGCCGCCAGCACGCCGGTGGCCGCGTCGCCGAAGCGGGTGCCCTCGGCGTTGCGCCGGCAGGTCGCCTCGAGATCGCCCAACTGCTCGAGGAACTGCTCGAGCCGGAAGTCGCGCTCGAGCTGGCCGATGAAATCCTCCAGCTTTCCGTTGAGCGCGCCGGAACGCGAGAGCGCCTCGCGGAACAGGTGAAAGCGTGCGTTGACCAGCGCTTCCTGCTTGGCGATCGCCGCCGCGGTGTCGTAGTTCGAGCGCGAGTTTGTGATGCCGCGGCCGAGCACGTTCTTCTGCTCGTCCATCACCACTGCTTTGGTGGTGGTGGATCCCAGGTCGATTCCGATGAATGTTCTCATGGTCAGTGCAGCGCCGCTGCGCGCTTTTGCTTGATCATCTGGAAATAGCTCTCGAGCCGGTTCTTGATGTTCGCCGCCGAGAAGTAGCGCGGGTCAACCAGGTCGGACTCGATGAAGGCCGCCGGCTTGCCGGTGCGCTTCTCGACTTCGCGCAGGATCAGCAGCTGCCCGGCCGAGAAGCTGTTGCAGCTCTTGATCGAGTTGATCAGCAGACCGTCGGCCTGGTACTCGTCCATGTACTTGCAGATCATGTCGATGCGCTGCGGGAAATTGAGGTTCGTATAGCAGCCCAGGCAATACTCCGCGAGCGACTCGAGGGGATGCTCGGGGTCGTGGCGGAAGCCGAAATCGTAGACACCGCCGACCTTGGCGTAGGTCGAGGCGACGATCACCGCGCCCTCGTCGTAGAACATCTTCCAGAAGTCGCGAAAGCTGGTCCAGTTGGGCGGGCCCTCGACGACCAGGCGGTACTTCTCTTCCGCCATCTCGCCTTCGGGCGTGATGGGACCTTTGCCCTCGCGGATGCGCTGCTCGATCTCGCCGCGCAGCACCCGATAGTACTGGGTCGCTTCGGGCGTGCCGCGGAAGGCGGTAAAGATCGGGCCAATGTAGTACACCGCGCCGAAATAGCCGTCGATCGGTGAGGGCTTGTGCTTGGCGGACTGCAGGGTCCAGACGAGATCCTCCTCCGCCTTGGCGGACTCCCGCATGTACTGGCGCAGCCGGTCGATGTCGAATTTCACGCCGGAGACTTTCTCGAGGGTCGGGATGACCTTCTCCTTGAGCTGCTTGACCACGTAGTCGCGCATGCTCGGCGAGATGTGGCCGTCGCCCTGGTAGGGCACGTGCAGCATGACCGTCTCGCAGTCGTATTTCTGACGCACCAGCTCAAACCACTTCATGAAGGTAAAGCAGCCGGTATAGGACAGAAGCAGCACGTCCGGGGTGGGCAGAGGCTCGCCCGTGGGCCCGACCTGGCCCTGCAGCATCATGCCGAGATCGGTCTTGACGTAGGTGCAGACGTCCTCGGAATGGCCGTCGCGCTCGGCGTCCATGATGAACTTTCCGGACTTCTTGCGCATGCCGCTTTGCAGCGCGTTGGTCTCGGGCAGGCTGCGCGCGAAATCGAAGCACATCAGCAGCTCGTTCAGGTTGCCCGGCACGAAGGTGGCGGACACCTTCTTGCCCAGCTGGCGCGAGTTCGCGAGCTCGTGGTAGTTGTTGTTGATCAGCTCCTTCTGCAGCAACATTGCGTCTTCTTTCTGGGCCACGGGCTTGGCCTTGGGGCTGACTTGGGGTTGCATCGCTGGGGTGGTCGACATTAGGCGGCGCTCCAGAGTTTGATCGAATCGGCGAAGGTGCCGGCCTGCTCGCGGATCGGCGCCATCTGGCCGGTGTTCTCCGCATACTTGAAGGCGGTGTAGGGAACCTTGTACTTGGCGAGCACCTCCTGCAGCATCGGGCGCTCGAGCAGCGCCGGATCGCAGAATGACGGCGCGGCGAAGATGACCCCTTCGCCTGCGTTGCTCTTGACCTGCTTCAGCAGGTACTGGCCCTTGTCGGCCTTCTTCTCGTCGTACTTCGAGGAGGTCGACGCCGAGCGGTGCAGGAAGGCCTTTGAGAGCTCTTGCAAGGGGTCGCCTGAGGTCGGGACGTCGTCGAGCAGCCAGCGCATGATCAGCATAAAGTCGTCGTCGACGATGTAGCAGCCCGCCATCTCGATCGACTTGATCAGGCTCAGCGGCGGCTGCTCGCAGAACGCGCCGGTGAGGACGACCCGCGCGTTGTCGCGCGGGGCGCGCTGGGCGGCGTCCGCGGCGGCGAGGTACTCCCGGACCAGCTTGGTGTGCTCCTCCGGCGGCAGCACGCAACCCGCACGCAGCAGGAGGTAGACCTCGGAAGTGGGGGCCTGCCATGGCTTTTGCGCCCGGTAGGCGTACAGGTCGCGCAGCGCGCGGCGATTCTCGTTGTAGACCGCGATCGATGCCTGCAGCTCAGCGTCGCTGATCGGCTTGCCGCGCAGCTTGCCCAGGTCCTCGCGCATCACCTGCATCTCGCGCACGTAGAATTCGCCGCCGATCGAGTCGTCGTAGTTCTGAGGCACGTCGAAGTACTTGACGTACTTGTCCTTGAAGAGGATCTGCCACATGCCGGAAAGATTGCGGATCACGTCGCAGATCGACGGGAAGAGCATGCCGTCGAGCACGTCCAGGCGGCCGGTGAGGCCGAGCTCGAGCGTCGAGCGCGGAATGCGGCAGATATAGCTCTGGTAGTAGGCGTCGCCCTGGATGACCTCCATCTGATCGCCGCCGCCGAAGATGCCTACGGGCAGCATTCCGGCCGCGTGCACGATCTCGCGCGGCACGTAGATCGGCATGTAGCCGATCGCCTTGCGCCCCGGGGCGGCCGCCTTCCACTCCTTGACCGCGTTGAAGTGCAGGTCCTCGAACAAGGCCTCGCAGCGGCCGACGATGTCTTGGACGTTCATTTGTGCTCCCACTTGGGTGTGCGCTTGTCGAGGAAGGCCTGCAAGCCCTCGACGGCATCGCGCGTATTCATGAGCCCTTCGAGATACAGGGTTTCCACCTCGGCCAGACGACTGCGCAGCTTCGCGATGAGGGGGGCCCGTGCGGCTTTTAGCGCATAGCCGAGCGAGCTCGCGCTCTTGCCAGCCAGGTTCGCGTCGAAGTAGGCCAGCGCGGCGGCGGCCGGGTCCTCGGCCACCTCGTTGATCAGGCCCCAGGCGAGCGCGGTCGGGGCGTCGATGGAGCGGCCGGAGAAAAGCAGGTCTTCGGCCCGCAATTGGCCGATGCGCGGCGGAAGCAGACAGGACGCCGCCGGTGCGAAGACCGCAAGCTTCATCTCGGGTTGGCCGAACTGCGCCTCCGGTGCGGCGAACAGGAAATTTCCGGCGCAGGCGAGCTCGAGCCCGCCTCCGAGGCACTGCCCGCGCGCGGCGACGAGGATCGGCGCCGGCCATTCGAGCATGCGCAGCACGAGTGCGTGAAGGTCTTTGAGCATCGCTGCGCACTGGCCCGGCAGGTGCTCCTCGACGCTCGCGCCGAATGAAAAGTGCGGGCCTTCGTGGTCGATGAGAACCGCGCGCATGCCGCTGTTGCCGGCGTGCTCGGCAAACGCCCGCTCGAGCGCATGGATCATCGCTGCGTCGAGGATGTTCGCCTTCGGCCGCGCGAGCCGCAACCGGAGCAGCGCGCCCTCGCGCTCGACCCAGACCTTGAGCGGCGTCTCGGTCATGCTCAGGCCTTGCGCTTGGCCTTCGGCTGGATGCTGTCGTGCAGCGGCCCGACCCAGCTCTCGTTGCGCGCGAGGGCCTGTCTCAGCGCGACGAAGTCGACCTCGCGGTCTTCCTTGGTGCCTTCGTTGAAGGCGGTGAAGCCAGCACGCGCCTCGGTCATCATGTTGAGCGCGAGCCAGGCGCGCGAGTCTTCCTTGTTCCGGTTCCAGGCTTCGAGCTTTGGCTTCCTCAGCTCCTCGAGGGTCTTGGTCGTGCAATCGGGGAAAGTGAGCAGGATCTTGGCGCACAGCTCCTCGATCTTGGCGTCGAGCATCGACAGGTCGACCTCGCCCTTGGCCATCAGTGCCTTGCCTTGCTTGAGCGCCTCGCCGGTCTTCGCCTCGCCGAAGGCGAGCCGCCCGTACTCGTCGAAGACCCGGCCAGTCTCGACCAGCGGATTGGCGACGAACTTGCCGTCGACCTTGAGTGCCGGGACGATGTCGCTCAGGATCCCCCAGTAATAGGCGCGGTGCGCCGAGAACGGCTCGCACAGCACGCAGGCGGCCATCGAGCGCTCGGCTCCGATGACGACGGGCAGGAAGTCTGTCGCACCGCCGATGGGCGCCGAGCCGTGCTTCGGGCCGGCCTGGCCGAAGCGCGCAAGGTCCTGGGCGATCGAGAAGTCGCAAGCCATGCCGATTTCCTGGCCGCCGCCGACGCGCATGCCGTTGACGCGGCAGATGACGGGCTTGTCGCAGGCGAGAATCGAGGAAACCATGTCGTTGAACAGCCGCATGTACTGGCGGTACTCCTGGGGATGCCCGGCGTAGTACTCCGCGTATTCCTTCGTGTTGCCGCCGGTGCAGAAGGCCTTGTCGCCCACGCCCGTGAAGACTACCGAGCTGACGTCGCGCGCGTTGGATGCGGCCCGAAAGGCGAGGATCACGCCTTTCACCATCTCGGTCGTATAGGAGTTGTACTGTTGCGCGTTGTCGAGCCAGATCCAGGCGTTGAAGAGTCCCGGCACGACCTTGCCGTCCGGCGTCCGGGCCGGGCGCTTCTCGAGCTTCACGCCCGGGTATGTGATATCGGCCAGATCATGATTCTTGATTGACTCCACCTTCGCTTCCATATCTGATCTCCTAGGGTACGAGGACCGCGCGCTTCGAGATTTCGCGGTGGTGCACCGCTTCGAAGACGCGATTGATGTCCTTCAGCGGCAGCGGCTCGACGAAGGGCTTGACCTTCACCTTGCCCTCGAGCACCAGGTCGAGCGCCGCGGGATACTGTTCGGGGGGGCAGCCCCAGTTGCCGAGCGCGCGAGCGTCGAAGGCCATCAGGTTCGACAGCCGCAGCTCGACTTTGTCCATCGTGAATCCGACCACGCAGAGGGTGGCGCCGTGCACCAAGAGCCCCCAGGCGGTGGTCTGGCCGGCAGCGGTTCCGGAACACTCGAAGATGAACCACTCGGTCGGGCGCAGCCCGTTTTGCTTGGCGAAATCCGCGATGGCTCCCTTGAGGGCCTTGTGCTCGAGCGTCCTTGCATTGAGCGTCAGGCTGGCGCCCGAGGACTTCACGGCCTCGAGCTTGGCGTCGTCGACGTCGATCGCGACGACTTTGGCGCCGAATGCGCTCGCGACCTGCACGCAGTAGCCGCCGACGCCCCCGGCGCCGATGACCACCGCCAGCGCGCCGGGTTTCACGCCTGCGCGCTGCACGGCCTGATACGGCGTGGTGAGGGCATCGGCGACCACCGAGACCTCAGCCAGCTCGAGCCCGGCTGCCGCCAGGCGGCGCTCGTCGACCGGGCACAGGCCGCGCGCGGGCACCACGATGTGGCTGGCAAACCCTCCCTGGATATCGTTACCCGGCATCTTCTGCTTGCGGCAAATGGTGCCCAGACCGCGCTTGCAGAGATCGCACTCGCCGCAGGGGAGAACCGCCGGCACGATGACCGCCTTGCCGATCCATTCCTCGGCTCCGGCGCCTGCCGCGGCGACCCGGCCGGAAACCTCGTGCCCCAGGGCGAGCGGCAGGGGATGATTGGTCCGCACCCCGTCGTAGAAGTAGCCAAGGTCGGTATGGCACACGCCGCACCCGGCGACCTCGACCGTCACCTCGCCCGCCCCGGGCGAGGCGTCGAATGCCTCCAGGACGAGGGGCACCTTGGGAGCCGTCATCAGCCAGCGTTGGGCGTGGATCGCTGCCGCCATCTTGCTCTCCTCCACTTGATCTGCGAGGCGTTTTCACCTATTGTGGTATTCGCGTACCACATTACCAATTTAGCCGAGGAGAGGTGCCTCGTCAACGCCCCGGACAAGATGAAGAACCCCTTTTTTACGCCCGGCATGCTGACGCGATTTGATCCAGAGCAAAGAATTCGCGCTTCGTTGCGCGAGCATGCCGGGCCAGGAGACATCAAATGAACCTTCGAACCCAAGGCACGGACCGGAACGCGAGCGTCTCGATCGCGCTTGCGGGGTCCGGCGGCGCGGGCGTCATGACCGCCGGCAATATGCTGCTCGAAGCCGCCGCTCAGGCCGGCTACTACGGACTGATGACGCGCACCAGCGGCCCGCAGATCCGCGGCGGCGAGGCGGCGGCGATGATCCGAGTATCGACTTTCGCCTCCGACAGCCAGGACGATTGCTTCCATGTCCTGGCGGCAATCGACTGGCAGAACGTGACCCGCTTCGCCTCGGAGATTCCGCTCGCGGCAGGCAGCTTGCTCGTCGGCGACCCCGCGCAGGGCGAACCCCCCGATGCCTTCACCGGCATGGGCGCGCGCTTCGTCCCGGTCCCGCTCAAGGAACTCGCCAAGACGATCAGCGGCGGCTGGCCCAACATGGTGGCGCTCGGTCTGCTCGGCGCGCTCATCGGCCTGCCCGAGGACGCGCTCGAGCGCGCGGTGAAGAAGGCAATGAAGAAAGGCGGCGAAGCACTCGCCGCCGGACTCGCGGCAGCGAAGCTCGGCATGGCCGAAGCGGCGAAGCTCGAAGGGGGCTTTGCGCTCGCCCCGGCAACGGGCGGCAGCGCACGATGGCTGATCAGCGGCAACGAGGCCGCGGGCTACGGCGCCCTGCGCGGCGGCGTTCGCTTCGTCGCGGCGTATCCGATCACCCCGGCCACGGAGTTGCTGGAATGGATGTCTCCCGCGCTCACGAAGGTCGGGGGCGCGCTGGTCCAGGCCGAGGACGAGCTGGCGTCGATCAACATGATCGTCGGCGCCTCCTACGGCGGCGTACCGGCGCTGACCGCGACCTCCGGACCCGGGCTCGCGCTGATGAGCGAGGCGATCGGCCTCGGCGTCGCGGCCGAGGTGCCGATCGTGGTGGTCGACGTGATGCGCACCGGGCCGTCGACCGGAATCGCGACCAAGACCGAGCAGGCAGACCTCAATATCGCTCTTTATGGCCTGCACGGCGACGCCCCGCACGTGGTGGTCGCGCCCAACTCGGTGTCGGATTGCCTGGGGACGACGCAGTGGGCCGTGAGCCTCGCCGAATCGCTGCAGGTGCCGGCGATCGTCCTTTCCGACCAGTACTTCGGCCAGGCGCGCGCGATCATCGAGCGACCGGCGGACTCGAAGTTCGACGGCGAGCGGCTGCGCGCGCCCGACAATGCGCCCGACTACAAGCGTTACGCACTCACCGCTTCGGGGATTTCCCCGATGGCGATTCCCGGCACGCCCGGCACCATGTATACCGCCGACGGGCTCGAGCACAACGAGCGCGGCACGCCCTCTTCGCAGGCAGGCGACCACCTGGCCCAGCTCGAGAAGCGCCAGCGCAAGCTGGCCGAGATCGACTGCGCCGAGCACTGGGCGAGCGTCGAAGGCGAAGGAGACATCGCCGTCGTGACCTGGGGCTCGTCAACGGCACCGGTCCGCGAGGCCTTTGCGCGCGCGCGCGCCGACGGCGTGAAGGCGCGGCTGGTGTCGCTGCGGCTCCTCTCGCCGGCGCAGCCGGCACGTCTGACGAAGGCGCTCGAGGGCGTCAAGCGCGTGCTGGTGGTCGAACAGAGCTTTGGCGGGCAGTTCTACCGCTACCTGCGCGCCGAATACAACCTGCCGGGAGACGTGCAGAGCGTGCGACGGCCGGGGCCGCTGCCTTTCCGGCCGGACGAAATCCATCAGTTGCTTCTGAAATGGAGCCGCACATGAACGCACCCACCACTGCCGCGACGCTCGCCGCGAAAGACTTCAAGTCGGACTACAAGCCGGTGTGGTGCCCCGGCTGCGGGGACTACACCGTGCTCGCCTCGATCACCCGCGCGCTCGCGGCGCTCGGCCTGCGGCCGGAGAACGTGGCGGTCGTGTCGGGCATCGGCTGCTCGTCCCGCATTCCGGCCTACACGACCTGCTACGGCTTTCACGGCGTGCACGGCCGAGCCCTCGCGGCGGGCACCGGTCTGAAGGTGGCACGCCCGGACCTGACGGTGCTCGTGGCCGGGGGCGACGGCGACGGCTATTCGATCGGCGGCAACCATTTCATGCACGCCTGCCGCAGAAACGTCGACCTCACTTACATCGTGATGGACAACCACGTCTACGGCATGACCAAGGGGCAGCCCTCGCCGACCACCGAGCCCGACTGGAAGAGCAAGCTCGCGCCCGGCGGCACCGGCTTGCGGGAGTTCCATCCGCTCGTGATCGCCCTCGCGGCGGGCGCGAACTTCATCGCAAGATCCTTTTCCGGCGATCCCAGCGGCACGGCGTCCCTCATTGCCGAGGCCGTCCGCCATCCGGGCTTTTCGTTCGTCGAGGTGCTCTCGCCCTGTATCACCTTCCGTCCCGAGCAGCGCGCATGGAAGGAAGCGGTGCGGCCCTCGCCGGTCGAGCCGACCGACGATCCCGCGCGCGCCGCGCGCCGGCTGATGACCGACGACGGCTTCAACATCGGGGTGCTCTACAGGGGCTCCCGGCGCCCTTACGCGCCGGCGGGCGGTGCGACGCATGCACCGGCCGACCTGGAGAAGGAATTCGCGCTATGAAAGCGGGCAAGAAGAAGAAACCTGACGCCGCCTTCGCCGAGTTCATGACCCGCGCGTACGTCATGGAGGTGGATGCGTCGGAACGCTACGCGGACTTCGCCGATCAGATGGAGGTCCACAACAACCTCGAAGTGGCGCAACTGTTCCGCAAGCTCGCCCGGATCGAGGGCCTGCACGCCAAGCGCATCCTGCAGGAGATGGGATGGAAGAAGCCGCCGCAAGCGCTGCCCGAGTGGCGCTGGGATGAGGCGGAGCCGCCGGAAACCGCGGCCGTGACGGATCTGCACTACCTGATGCAGCCCTGGCACGCGCTGGAAATCGCGCTCAAGAACGAGCGTCGTGCCGAACGGTTCTTCGCCCGCATCGTGCGCTCGGCAAAGACGCCCGCCTCGGTGAAGAAGGTCGCCGCCGAGATGGCCGACGAGGAGCGCGAGCACGTTCGCCTGATCCGCGACTGGATGAAGCGGGTGCCGAAGCCCGAGCCGGGCTGGGACCGGGACCCGGATCCACCGGTCTATTCGGACTGACGAGCGCCATGCCCGGCCCGCACGAGGTCCTCTCGCCCGCAGGCTGGGCGCCGCCCGTCGGCTACGCCAACGGCATCGCGGCCGCACCCGGCCGTCTGGTTTTCGTCGCCGGCCAGGTCGGCTGGGACGCGCTGCAGACGTTCCACAGCGACGCGCTCGCGCCGCAGTTCGCGCAGGCGCTCAAGAACGTGCTCGAGGTGCTGGCAGCCGCGGGCGGCAAGCCGGAGCATATCTGCCGCATGACCGCCTACTGCTGTGACAGGTCCGCCTACCTGGCGGCACGCAGCGAGCTCGGTGCGATCTGGCGCCGTCACATGGGCCGGCACTTCCCCGCGATGAGCATGATCTTCGTCGCGGATCTGCTCGACCACCCGGCCAAGATCGAGCTCGAAGCGACCGCCGTGATTCCTACTTGAACTTGTAGTAGCGCTGGTTCAGCCAGGCCGCGACGCTCTGCTCGTCCTCGGCCGTCAGGCCGGCGTGAGTGCGCTGGTTGCAGCCCTGCACCTGCGCCAGCAGCGCCGCAGGGGTGTGAATCTTCCGGTTCGGGCGGGTGAAGACGCTCGACCCGTCGCCGCCGAACATCGAGGCGTGGCAGGCAGCGCACTTCTTCTGGTAGAGCGCTTTGCCCTGCGCGGGGTTGCCGAAAGAAAGGACGTCGGGCGCTGCGTGTGCCGCGCCGGCGTACGCGATCATCGCCATTGCGAGATATCTGAGCATTTTCCAGTCCGGTGTCGAGACTTGCCACACAAGGATAACTCAGCGTAAAACTCGTGAACATGATCAGGGGCGCCGTGCTCTGCATTTCCGCAGCCGTGCTGCTGACGGCTTGCCAGTCCGGGCCGTCGCCGCTGACGCTCATCAATATCGCGACCTCCCGCGACCCCGAGGCAGCGCTGCGGGGAGTGGCCAAGCAGCGCGTAAAGACCTATGAGCGGGACCCGCGCGTTCTGCTGGCCGATTTGCGCGCCGCGAAGCGAGACTTCGCACGATTGCAGGCGTTCCTGTCCGGCAAGGCCGGCGCAAGCTGGGGCCGCAAGGACGTCAAGCTGCCGAGCCGCACGCGTTACGTCAAGTACACGCAGAATTACCGAAGCCGCGCCGTCGTCGATTTCGACACCGGTGAAATCACGGTCGAAACGGTGGACCAGAAAGCGCCCCGGGACAGCCTGAAGAACGCGATCGTCACGACGCTGCTCACCCCTGAGGATCCGCGCGCGGTCGATCTGTATTCGGACAAGTCGATCAAGCTTTCCAGCTCGCGCGAGCCCTACCTGCTCGGCCTGGTGCTGGATCACGACGGCAAGCCGATCGGCAGCCCCTGGCGTGCCGGGCGCTTCGCCGATTACCTCTTGCGGACTCGCGCCGCGACGCGCCGTGTCGATCTGAAGGGGGGCAAGAAACAGGCCCTCTACGTAAAGTTTTCGATGGTCCCCAACTTCGAGAGCAGCCAGGCGCGGAAATACCGGCCGCTCGTGGAGAAGTACGCCGCGAAGAACAAGCTCAGCCCGAGCCTCGTCTTCGCCATCATCCGCGCCGAGAGCAATTTCAACCCCTTTGCGGTGAGCCCGGCGCCCGCGTACGGAATGATGCAGCTCGTGCCGGCGAGCGGCGGCCGGGAAGCCTACCGGCGCGTCAGCGGCCGCGACGAGACACCGAGCCGGGACTTCCTGTTCGACCCCGACAACAACATCGAGCTGGGCACCGCCTACCTGGGCCTGCTCTTCGACGAGCAGCTCGACGACGTCGCCAACCCCGTGTCGCGGGAATATTGCGTCATCTCGGCCTACAACACCGGGGCGGGCAATGTCCTGCGCGCCTTCTCGACCGACAGGGTCGCCGCGGTCAACCGCATCAACTCGATGCAGCCTCCCGCAGTGTTCGAGCAGCTGCGCCGCCACCTGCCTTACACCGAAACCCGCCGCTACCTGGTCAAGGTGGTCAACTTCCGCAGGCAGTTCCTCAGCTTCGAGAACTAGCCGCGAATCGCTACTTACTCGACGGTGACCGACTTGGCGAGGTTGCGCGGCTTGTCGACGTCTGTGCCGCGCGCAAGCGCCGCGTGATACGCGAGCAGCTGCAGCGGCACCACGTGCAGGATCGGGGACAGGGGCCCCGCATGCTCGGCGAGCCGGATGACGTGTACCGTATCGCTCTCCTCGATCTGCGTTTCATGATCCGCGAAGACGTAAAGCTCCCCGCCGCGCGCGCGCACCTCCTGGAGATTGGATTTCAGCTTCTCGACCAAAGCGTCGCCGGGCGCCACCGCGACGACCGGCATGTCGCGGTCGACCAGCGCCAGGGGGCCGTGCTTGAGCTCGCCCGCTGCGTAGGCCTCGGCATGGATGTAGGAGATCTCCTTCAGCTTGAGCGCGCCCTCCATGGCGATCGGCCAATGGATGCCGCGGCCGAGAAACAGCGCGTGCTGCTTCTGCGCGAAGCGCCCTGCCCAGTGCTCGACCTGGGCCTCGGTCTCGAGCACCTTGGCGAGCGCGGCCGGCGCGTGGCGTAAGGCCCTGAGGAGCTCGCCCTCGACCTTCGGATCGAGATGGCGCCCCATTTTCGCCAGCACCAGCACCAGCAGGAACAGCGCGCCAAGCTGGGTCGTGAAGGCCTTGGTCGAGGCGACGCCGATTTCGGGGCCCGCGCGCGTCAGGAAGCGCAGGCGCGATGCGCGAACCAGCGAGCTCTCTGGCACGTTGCAGATGGAAAGCGTGCGCGCCATTCCGAGCGACTTCGCGTACTCCAGCGCTGCGAGCGTATCTGCCGTCTCCCCGGACTGGGAAATCGTGACGAACAATCCGCGCGGGTCCGGCACGACCTCACGGTAGCGATACTCGCTCGCGATGTCGACCTGCGCCGGCAGTCGCGCGATCGACTCGAGCCAATATCGCGCCACCATGCCGGCGTGATAACTGGTGCCGCACGCCACGATCTGGACCGACGAGACGTCCTTGAGCAGTTCTGCGGCGTCCGCGCCGAACAGGCCCGGCTGCACCGAATTCGCCGCGGAAACCGTCTCGAGCGTACTGGCGAGCGCACCGGGCTGCTCGAAGATCTCCTTCTGCATGTAATGCCGGTAAGGCCCGAGCTCGACCGCCTGAGCGGTCATCTCCGAGACGTGCACCGTCCGCTCTACCGGCGCGCCGCTGCCGTCGACCACGCGCACCCCATCCGGCCGGATTTCCGCGCAGTCGCCGTCCTCCAGATAGATCACGCGCGAGGTGACCTGGATCAGTGCCGAAGCGTCGGAGGCGGCGAAGTTCTCTCTCTCGCCGATTCCGAGCAGGAGCGGCGCACCCTTGCGCGCGAGCGCGACAGTGTTAGGGTCGTCCTCGGACACCACCGCGATCGCGAACGCACCGACAAGCTCGCCGACGGCCTTGCATACCGCGCCGAGAAGATCGCCCCCGGTCTTTCGGTAGTGCGCGATCAGATGCGCGATGACCTCGGTGTCGGTGTCAGACGCGAACGCATAGCCCTCCGCGCTCAGGCGCTCGCGGATGCGCTCGTGGTTCTCGATGATGCCGTTGTGCACCACGGCAAGGCCGCCCGAAACGTGAGGATGGGCGTTCTTTTCGGTCGGCGCGCCATGCGTCGCCCAGCGCGTATGCGCGATGCCGGTCTGGCTGCCCAGCCTTTGGGCGTCCACCTGAGCCGCGAGTTCCGCGACGCGGCCGGCCGCGCGAAGCCGTCTCAGATGGGGTTGTTGGCGCGCATCGAGGACCGCCACCCCCGCCGAATCGTAGCCGCGGTACTCGAGTCTGCGCAGGCCCTCGATCAGGACCGGAACGATGTCGCGGCGCGAGGCCGCGGCGACGATGCCACACATGAAATCAGCCCTTCTTCTTGCCCGGCTTCCACGCCGGGATCGAGACTTGCCGGGCGCGCGCCACCGTGAGCTGCCCCGGCGGCGTGTCCTTGCTGATCGTCGAGCCCGCGCCGATGTAGGAGCCCTTGGCGATCTTGACCGGAGCCACGAGAGTGGCGTCCGATCCGATGAAGCAGTCGTCCTCGATCACGGTGCGGTGCTTTGCGGCCCCGTCGTAGTTGCAGGTGATGGTTCCCGCCCCGATATTTACGCGGGCGCCTACCAGGGAATCGCCGATATAGGCGAGGTGATTCGCTTTCGAGCCCGCGCCGAGGCGGCTCGCCTTCACTTCGACGAAGTTTCCGATATGCACGTCCTCGGCCAGACTCGCGCCCGGCCGCAGCCGCGCGTAGGGCCCGATGCGACAGCGCGCCCCGACCTCGGCGTCATCGAGCAGCGAGAACGCAAGCACTTCGGTGTCGGGCGCGATCGTGACGTTGCGCAGCACGCAATTGGGCCCGATTCGCACTCTGTCTCCGAGCCGCACCGCCCCTTCGAACACGCAGTTGACGTCGACGGAAACGTCGCGCCCGCACTCGAGGCTTCCGCGTACGTCCACCCGCGCCGGGTCGGCGAGCGTCA
>CAZLUX010000010.1:0-35991 GCA_964562815.1 uncultured Enterobacteriaceae bacterium | reverse complement strand
GCGTCGATGCCGCGCTGGATGTCGCGGTCGTTGGCGCGGCACAGCCCGGCCACGGTCGAGTCCTTGACCGCGTTGGCGATCGCCTGCACCGCCTCGAAGTCGCCGTTGGACGAGGCCGGGAAGCCGGCCTCGATCACGTCGACCTTCATGCGCTCCAGCGCCCGGGCGATGCGCAGCTTCTCGTCCTTGGTCATCGAGGCGCCCGGGCTTTGCTCGCCGTCGCGCATAGTGGTGTCGAAGATGATCAGGTTTTTATTGCCGCTCATGGTGCGCTCCTTGGGTGCGAATGTACGAATGCCTTTCCGCCGCGAAGGGCGGGAGGAGGTACTGCCGAATTGGGGGTTTTAGTTTGTGCGCGCGAGGCGCAGCAGCAGGCCGGCCAGCAGAAGCGCCGCGCCGGAAAGGAGAAGCTCGAGCCTGAGGGTCGAAGCCATGACGGGCAATATAACGCGCCCCCGGGGCGCGCGCAAGCCTTCAGCCCGGCTTGCCGTCCAGCCGGGGACGCGCCAGGCGCGGCGCATAGACGACGAGGTAGACCAGGAAGGCTGCGCTCCAGAGCGCTGCCGAGGCGATCACGAGCGGCATGTAGGCCTCGAGCACGAGCGCCGCGGCCAGCCGCAGCAGCGCCGCGAGGAGCACCAGCACGTAGGCGAGCGTCTCCGCGCGGCCGGCAACGAGCGGCCTCGCGGTGTGGCCAAGCGCGGTACGCGTGATCATGCCGACGATGGTCCCCGAGACCGCGCCGACCGCGAAAGCGTGCACGGCCGCGTCGCCGATCACGATGCCGAGAGCCGCCAGCCCGAGCAGCGCGAAGCCGAGCGGGATCCAGGCATGCGACAGGTGCAGGATCCACAGGATCGGCCGACCGCGCGTGGCGAGCGGCGCCCAGCCGGCCTGGCGCACGGCGTGCAGCGCCGCGGCGGCGAACGCCGGCGCGGCGGTGAGCCAGCCGTCGAGCCGGGCCAGCGCGCAGACCAGGGCGATGACCGAGAGCGCGAGCGCGACGCGGTCGAGGGCGGCGGAGCGGCGCAGCTTCGCCTGCGGCAGCGCGCTGGCGGTGAACGCGGGCACGACCCGCCCCGCCATCACGGTCAGCAGCACGACGATCAGGTACAGCGCGGCCTGCGCCGCGAGCGACGCGGAGGCCCCGATCAGCCCGAGGGTCGAGAGGTGGAAACAGACGTCGGCTGCGCCCAGCGCCGCCAGCAGCACCGGCACGAAATAGTTGCGCCGGTTGCGCGCGCCGACGATCACGCGCACGAGCACCGCCGCCGCGACGAACGGAAACGCGCTGTCGACGATCGCCCCGAGCCAGCCCGGCCCGGTGACCATCAGCACCCTCGCCACGAGCCAGTGCGCCGCCAGCAGCGCGAGCGGCAGCCCCGAGGGCGTCGCGCGGCCGGTCCAGACCCGGCCGGCGGTGAGCAGGAAGCCGACGATCACCGCGAGCGCGAAGCCGAACACCATCTCGTGCTGGTGCCAGGCGAGCCCTCCGAGGTAGCCCGACGCCCAGGGGTGGCCGGCGAGATCGCCGATCCAGGCCGGCACCGCGAGCGCGGCGAACAGCGCGGCGAGGAGATAGAAGGGGCGAAAGCCGAGGTTGAGCAGCGCCGAAGGCACGCTCAGACGATCCGCCCCGGGCGTCCGCGCAGGATCCACTGCACGTAGCCGGAGATCGAGTACGCCACCACCAGGAGGAACAGCACCACCGCCGGCTTGGTGGCGATCACGGTCAGCGCGGCGACGATCGCGAGCACGGCCCAGAACGGCACGCTCTTCTTCAGGTTGATGTCCTTGAAGCTGTAGAACGGAACGTTGGTGACCATCGTGATGCCGGCGAACATGGTCACCGCCCACGACAGCCAGGCGAGCCAGGTTTCGCCGCCGAAGCCGAGGTCGTTCATGATCCAGACCAGCCCGGCGACCAGCGCCGCACCCATCGGGCTCGGCAGCCCCTGGAACCAGCGCTTGTCGACCACGTCGATGTTGGTGTTGAAGCGCGCCAGGCGCAGCGCGGCGCCGGCGCAGTACACGAACGCCGCCACCCAGCCCATCTTGCCGAGGCCCTTGAGCGACCACTCGTAGATCACCAGCGCGGGCGCGGCGCCGAAGGACACCATGTCGGACAGGCTGTCGTATTCGGCGCCGAACTCGCTCTGGGTGCGGGTCAGGCGCGCGATGCGGCCGTCGAGGCCGTCGAGCACCATCGCGATGTAGATCGCCACCGCCGCGATCTCGTAGCGCTGGTTCATCGCCTGCACGATGGCGTAGAAGCCGGCGAACAGCGCCGCGGTGGTGAACAGGTTGGGAAGCAGGTAGATGCCGCGCCGGCGCAGCGCGCCGATCTGGGGCCTGCCTGCCTGGTTTTCGTGCGGGTATTCAGCCATTTTGCGCCAGCCTCGCGAGCACGCTTTCCGCAGCGTACACCTTGTCGCCGAGCGCCGCAGTCACCTCGGCGTCGAGCGGCAGATAGAGGTCGACGCGCGAGCCGAAGCGGATGAAGCCGTAGCGCTCGCCGCGCGCGAGCTCGCGCCCGGCGTCGGCGTAGCACAGGATCCGCCGCGCGACCAGGCCCGCGATCTGCACGCAGGTGATGTCCTGCCCGTCGGCCGTGCGCAGCCACAGCGCGCAGCGCTCGTTCTCGAGCGAGGCCTTGTCGAGCGCGGCGTTGAGGAAGCTGCCGGCGTGGTACCAGCGCTGCTTCACGCTGGCGTCGAGCGGCGAACGGTTCGAGTGCACGTTGAACACGTTCATGAAGACCGAGATCTTCAGCGCGTCGCGCTCCAGCCAGGGATCGCGCGCCTTCTCGACCGCGACCACCCGTCCGTCGGCGGCCGACAGCACGGCGCGCGGATCGTCGGGAATCTCGCGCGGCGGATCGCGGAAGAACTGCAGCACGAACAGCGCCGCGAGCCAGAGCGGCGCCGCCCACCAGCCGCCGGCCAGCCAGCCGACCAGCACCGCGGCGAGCACTGCCGCGGCGAGGAACGGCCAGCCTTCGCGCGCGATCAGCGGATGCGGATAGCGCGCCGTCATGCCTCGCTTCTTCCTGCCGCCCCGGCGGTCAGTTCTTCGACTGGTCGACCAGGCGGTTCTTGCGGATCCACGGCATCATATCGCGCAGCTTGCCGCCGACGGTCTCGATCGGGTGCTCCGCGGTCATACGCCTGCGGCTGAGCAGCGTCGGCGCTCCGGCGCGGTTCTCGAGCACGAAGTCCTTGGCGTATTCGCCCGACTGGATGCGCGCCAGCGCCTCGCGCATGACGTCCTTGACGCGCTCGTCGATGACTTTCGGCCCGGTGACGTACTCGCCGTACTCGGCGTTGTTCGAGATCGAGTAGTTCATGGTGCCGATGCCGCCCTCGTACATCAGGTCGACGATCAGCTTGAGCTCGTGCAGGCACTCGAAGTACGCCATTTCGGGCGCGTAGCCCGCCTCGGTGAGCACCTCGAAGCCCTTCTTCACCAGCTCGACGCAGCCGCCGCACAGCACCGCCTGCTCGCCGAAAAGATCGGTTTCGGTCTCTTCCTTGAACGAGGTCTCGATCACGCCCGCCTTGCCGCCGCCGATCGCCGCGGCGTAGGACAAGGCCATGTCGCGCGCCTTCTTGGAGGCGTTGCGGTGCACCGCGATCAGCATCGGCACGCCGCCGCCGCCGGCGTAGGTCGAGCGCACGGTGTGGCCGGGCGCCTTAGGCGCGACCATCCAGACGTCCAGGTCCGCCCGCGGCTGGACCTGCCCGTAATGCACGTTGAAGCCGTGCGCGAAGGCGAGCGCACCGCCCTTCTTGATGTTCGGCTCGACCTCGTCCTTGTAGACCGCGGCGATGTGCTCGTCGGGCATCAGCATCATGACGATGTCCGCCCCTTTCACGGACTCGCCGATCTCCGCGACCTTGAGCCCCGCCTTCTTCGCCTTGTCCCACGAAGCCCCGCTCTTGCGCAGTCCGACGGTCACTTTGACGCCCGAGTCGTGCAGGTTGAGCGCGTGCGCATGGCCCTGCGAGCCGTAGCCGAGAATGGTGACCTTCTTGCCCTTGACGAGCGAAAGGTCGGCGTCCTTGTCGTAGTACACCTTCATTGATTTGCTCCCTAGAAAATGGGGTCTGACCCCATTTGTTCCTAAACCCTGAGAATGCGGTTGCCGCGGCCGATGCCGCAGGCCCCGGTGCGCACCGTTTCCAGGATCGCGCCCTGATCGAGCGCCTGGATGAACGCGTCGAGCTTCCTGCCGTCGCCGGTGAGCTCGATCGTGTAGGTATTGTCGGAGACGTCGATCACGTGCGCGCGGAAGATGTCGGCCATGCGCTTCATGTCCTCGCGCTCCTTGACCCCCGCGCGCACCTTGATCAGCATCATCTCGCGCTCGATGTGCTCGGCCTCCGACAGATCCACGACTTTCACCACCTCGACCAGCTTGTTGAGCTGCTTGGTGATCTGCTCGACCACGTCCTCCGAGCCGGCGGTGACGATGGTCATGCGCGACATCGACGGGTCCTCGGTGGGCGCCACCGTGAGCGACTCGATGTTGTAGGCCCGCGCGGAGAACAGGCCGGAGACGCGCGAAAGCGCACCCGCCTCGTTCTCCAGCAGAACGGAGATGATGTGGCGGCTCACAGGTCTTCGGCGAGGATCATTTCCGAGATGCCCTTGCCGCCGGGCACCATCGGGTAGACGTTCTCGGTCTGGTCGGTGATGAAATCCAGGAACACCAGCTCGTCCTTGCGCTTGAACGCGTCGCGCAGCGCGGGCTCGACGTCCGCCGGCTTGTCGATCAGCACGCCGCGGTGGCCGTAACCCTCCGCGAGCTTGACGAAATCCGGCAGCGCGTCCATGTAGGACTGGGAATAGCGATTGCCGTGGAAGAACTCCTGCCACTGGCGCACCATTCCCATGTACCTATTGTTGAGGTTCACGATCTTGATCGGCAGGCGGTACTGCTTGCAGGTGGAGAGCTCCTGCAGGCACATCTGGATGCTCGACTCGCCGGTGACGCAGGCTACCGTCGCGCCGGGGTTGACCAGCTGCACGCCCATCGCGGCGGGCAGGCCGAAGCCCATCGTTCCGAGGCCGCCCGAGTTGATCCAGCGGCGCGGCTTCTCGAACTTGTAGAACTGCGCCGCCCACATCTGATGCTGGCCGACGTCGGAGGTGATGAACGCGTCGCCCTGCGTCACCTCGTACAGCTTCTCGATCACGAATTGCGGCTTGATGATCTTCGAGTTGCGGTCGTACTTGAGGCAGTCCCTGGCGCGCCAGTCTCCGATCTGCTTCCACCAGGACGCGATGTCGGGCTTGGCGCCCTCCGCCGAAAGGAGTCTGGTCAGGTCCTGCAGCACGTCCGGCACGTGGCCGACGATCGGGACGTCGACCCTGACCCTCTTGGAAATGGACGACGGGTCGATGTCGATGTGGATGATCTTGCGCGGGTTCTGCGCGAAGTGCGCCGGGTTGCCGATGACGCGATCGTCGAAGCGGGCGCCGATCGCGAGCAGAACGTCGCAGTTCTGCATCGCCATGTTGGCTTCGTAGGTGCCGTGCATGCCGAGCATGCCGAGGAACTGCGGATCGCTTGCGGGAAACCCGCCCAGGCCCATCAGCGTGCTGGTGCACGGAAAGCCGAGCAGCTTGACGATCTCGTTCAGCTGCTTGGCGGCGTCCGACAGGATCACGCCGCCGCCGGTGTAGATCATCGGCCGCTTCGCGCCGAGCAGAAGCTGCGCGGCCTTGCGCAGCTGGCCGGCATGGCCCTTGCGCACCGGGTTGTAGGAACGCATCGAGACCGCTTCGGGATAGGCGAACTCGCAGCTTTGCATGGTGACATCCTTCGGGATGTCGACCAGCACGGGGCCCGGGCGCCCGGTCTGCGCCAGGTAGAAAGCCTTCTTCATCGTGCCCGCCAGATCCTTGACGTTCTTGACCAGGAAGTTGTGCTTCACGCACGGGCGCGTGATGCCGACCGTGTCGACCTCCTGGAAGGCGTCGAGCCCGATCGCGGGAGTCGGCACCTGGCCCGAGATGATCACCATCGGAATCGAGTCCATGTAGGCGGTCGCGATGCCGGTGACCGCGTTGGTGACACCCGGGCCCGAGGTGACCAGGCAAACGCCGACCTTGTTCGAAGACCGCGAGTAGCCGTCGGCGGCGTGCGCCGCCCCCTGCTCGTGGCGCACCAGGACGTGCTTGACCTTGTCCTGCTTGAACAGCTCGTCGTAGATGAACAGCACCGCCCCGCCGGGATAGCCGAAGACGTATTCGACGCCTTCCTCCTGCAGGCAGCGCACGACGATCTCGGCGCCGGTCAGCGCGACCCCCTTCACTCGGTCCATGACTTGAATTGCCCGAAAGTGGCGGAAAACTTTGAACATTAAAGACTTGTTGCGATGCGGTCAAGAGATCGGGGCGAGCTTGCGCCGAGACTTTTGGTAACATCCCGCTCCGGATCAACATCGCGCGCCAGCGCACGAGAAAAGGGCTCACCCTGGCCACCCGCAGCGAGCTTTCGGCCTTTCTCGAGAGTATCGAGCGGCGAGCCTTCAAGCAGGCCGTGTTCGCGGTCCGCGACGACGAGGCCGCTCTCGACATCGTGCAGGATGCGATGCTGAGGCTAACGGAAAAGTACGGCGACCGGCCCGCGGAGGAGCTGCCGCAGCTGTTTCATCGGATCGTGCAGAACGCGATCCGCGACTGGTACCGGCGCCAGAAGGTACGTTCGCTATGGACCACGCTGCTTTCGTCGCTGTACCCTGGGCGCGGCGAAGACGACGAATCGGATCCGCTCGACTCCCTGGCGGCGGACCCGGGCACGCCGCGGCAGACACCTGCCGACCAGCTTGAGGGATCTCAAGTGCTTGAAATAATTGAGCAAGAGCTGTCAAGGCTGCCGGCTCGTCAACGGGAGGCTTTCTTGATGCGTTACTGGGAGGAATTGGACGTGGCTGAAACCGCGATGGCCATGGGGTGCTCGGAGGGCAGCGTGAAGACGCATTGCTCCCGGGCCGCGCGTGCCCTGGGATCCGCGCTCAGGGCGCGCGGCATCGTGCTGTAGCGCAGCAGCGTTCCATTACCGACGATGAACGAATCCGAATTCGGCAACAAGGTCCGCCACGTCCTCAACCAGGGCACGCACCTGCCCCCGCGCGTCGAGGCGCGCCTGCGAGCGGCGCGCAGGCTCGCTCTGGCGCGGCACGAGGCCGCGCCGGTCTCGGCCTTGGCCTGGGCCGAGGCGCTGGTCGGGCGCTTCGGCGGACTGGGCGGCCTCTCGCTGCGGGTGCTGCTGCCGGCGGCGCTGCTTGGCGTCGCGCTGACGGCGATCTACGGCTGGCAGGAGAACCAGAAGGCGGCGGAATTCGCCGACATCGACAGCCGCCTGCTGGCGGGCGACCTGCCGATCGACGCCTACCTCGACAAGGACTTCGACGCTTGGCTGAAGCAACACGGCGCGCGCTGAGCGCCGCGGCGCGCGGCCTCGCCGCCTTGTGCGGCGCGCTGGCGATCGCGCACGCCTCGCTTGCGCAGGCCGCGCCGCCCCACGCCAAGAATCCTTCCTGGGCTCAACTCACGCCGCAGCAGCGCGAAATCCTCTCGCCGCTCGCCGGCGAATGGGACAAGCTCGACGCGGAGCGCAAGAAGAAATGGCTCGGCGTGGCCAAGCGCTTTCCCAAGTTCACCCCCATCGGCAAGAAGCGGGTCAAGACCCGGATGCGCAAGTGGGCCGAGCTGACCCCCGCCCAGCGCGAGGAAGCGCGCAGGAGATATCAGCTCCTGCGCAGCCTCCCCCCGGCCGAGCGCGAGGCCCTGCGCAAGCGCTGGAAAGAGCGCGAAGCGCAGCAGCAGCAGACGCCGCGCAAGTGAGCACGCCTGGAATCCTGCGGCGCCTGGCCGCCATGGGCTACGAGGCCATCCTGCTGTTCGGCGTGGTGTTCGTTTCGACGGCGCTGTTCCTGACCGCCAGCGGCGGCACGTCAAGCATCGAGGGCTGGCGCCACCACGCGCTGCAAGCCTTCCTCGCCGCGGTCCTCGCCGCGTATTTCCTGTGGTCCTGGCTGCGCGGCGGGCAGACGCTGCCGATGAAGGCCTGGCACATCCGCCTGGTGATGCCCGGGCGCGCCAGCGTGCCGCCAGGCAGGGCGCTGCTGCGCTTCGTCCTCGCCGCGGTTCTCGTGCCGAGCGGGATCGGCGTCCTGTGGGCCCTGTTCGACCCCGAACGGCAGTTCCTGCACGACCGCATCGTCGGCACGCGGCTGGTGTCGGTTCCGCGCTGACTCGCGCGCCGGGTCAGCGCCGCTCGACCCACCACATCATCACCATCGCGGCGAGGAAGAACGTCGCGCTGGGCAGGGCGGCGGCGGCGACCGGCGGCCAGTCCCGCAGCAGGCCGATGTGAGAGAACAGGCTGTTGAGCATGTGAAAGAACGTGCCGAGCATGATCCCGGAGAACACCTTGATGCCCACCATTCCGGCACGTGCCTGGATGTAGGCGAAAGGCAGCGCGAGCGCCATCATCACCAGGGTGGCGAGCGGATAGAAGAGCTTCTTCCACATCGCGATCTCGTAGCGCTCGGTCTTTTGCCTGTTGCCGGCGAGATGCTCGGTGTACTTGTACAGCTTCCAGGCCGACATGCGCTCCGGATCCACGATCAGCACGTCGATCATCTCCGGATTGACCGAGGAGTGCCATTCCGTGCTGGTGAAGTGCTCGACGCGCGGGCCCTCGGGCGTGAACTCGGTCTGCGCGACATCGATCAGCTTCCAGCGCCCGTCGCCGAGGTAATCCGCCTGCGCCGCCGAGCGCGCCAGGCGAAGCCGGTCGTCGTCGTCGAACTGGTAGATGCGCACATCGTTCAGCTTGCTCGCCGTGCGCGCCTCGCGCACGTTGATGAAGGCGCGCTCGTCCTTGAACCACAGGCCGGAGCGCATCTCCTGCCCGATCAGGGTGCTCATGGCGTGCATGCGCAGCTTCTGCGCCGCTTCGTCCGCCGCGGGCGCCACCCATTCCCCCACGACGAAAGTCGCCAGCACGAAGATCATGCCCACCTTCGCCAGCGCAAGGCCGGCGCCGCGCGGCGACAGCCCCGAGCCGCGCATCACCGTGAATTCCGAATTGCTCGCCAGGTGCGCCAGCACGTAGAGGGTGCCGATCAGCACCACCACGGGAAACAGCTCGTAAGCGTGCGCGGGCAGCGACAGCAGGACGTAGAGGAACACCTGCCGCAGGTGGTAGTTGCCGCGGCCGAGATCGCCGAGCTCGTGGATCAGGTCGAAGAACGCGAACAGCGCCAGGAAGCCGAGCAGCACGAACCCCACCGCGGCGAAGATCTGCCGCGCGAGATAGCGCTCGATGGTGCGCGCGCGCATTCGGCCCGCCCCGCCCTCAGCGCGCCAGCCGCAGCCGGAACAGCTGCATGCGGCGCGCGAACAGGATCAGCAGCAGCGCGAGCATCAGGCCGTGGACCACCCACCACCCGAGCGAGAAATCGAGCTTGCCGAGGGTGACCCTCGCCTGACTGACCGAAAGCAGATTGGAATAGACGACGTAGGTCAGAAGCGCGAACGCGAGGTTCACCGAGCGGCCCGCGCGCGGGTTGACGAAGCTCATAGGAATCGCGAGCAGGACCAGGATGAGCGCGGAAATCGGAACGCCGAGGCGCCACACCAGCTCGCCGAGATTGGCGTCGGTGGGATTGCGCGCCAGCGCCAGCGTGGAGAGATCCTGGGGCGAGGCGGACGGCCGCACCTGCTCCTTCGACTGGATGCGCGCCGCGTAGCGCGCGAACTTCATCACGCGGTAGTCGGCCTCGCCCGGGCGCCCCTCGTAACGCTGGCCGTCGTCGAGCACCAGGAAGCGGTCCCCGTTCGCCGCGGTCTCGGTGCTGCCGGTGCGGCTCATCATGACGCCGTCGCGCTGGTGCTGAACCGAGTTGACGAACACGTTGTGCACGGTCGTCTTGTCGCTGCCGATGGAATCGACGAAAAACACGCGGTCGTGGTCGCCCGATTCGCCGAACGTGCCCGGATCCACCCGCGAGACGTCGTCGCGTGCGCTGATGTGAGCCCGGAACTGCAGGCTCATATGCGCCGCCCACGGCGACAGGACCAGCGATGTCGCGGCGATCAGCGCGACCAGCGGCAGCGCGAACTTGAGCACCGGCCCGAGCCACGCCGTCAGGGAAAGCCCGGAATTGAACCAGATCACCATCTCCGAGTCGCGGTAGTTTCGCGACAGCGTGAGCAGCACGGAAACGAAGAGCGTCAGCGAAAGCAGCACCGGCAGCGTGCTGACGGAGAAGAATCCCAGGTAGGCGAACACCGCGTCCGACGGAATCTTGCCGCCCGCCGCCTGTCCGAGCAGACGGATCAGGCGCGTGGTCAGCGCGATCGAGAACAGCGTGAGAAACACCGCGCTTGCGAAGCTCGCGAATTCCCTGATCAGCGCGCGGTGAAAGATCATCTTCGCTCGAGGTCTCCCTCCGATTCACAGGCGGCGGCAAAACATGCGATCATCTGCGCCGGCCGAATACGCAGGAGAACGCGGTGGAATTTAGCATAAAAACCCTCGCCCCCGACCGCGCGAAGGCGGGCTGTCTCGTGCTCGGCGTGTATGCGGGAGGCTCCCTGTCGCGCGCAGCCCAGCTCGCCGACCGCGCCGCGCACGGCGCGCTGCGAGCGGCGCTGGCGCAGGGCGACCTCAGCGGCAAGCCGGGCTCGACGCTGCTGCTGCGCGCGGTGACGGGGCTCGCCGCGCAGCGCGTGCTGCTGGTGGGGCTGGGCGAGCGCAAGGAGCTGAGCGAGCCGGCGTTCCGCGACGCGGTGCGCGGTGCGGCGAACGCGTTGCGCGAGCTCGGATCCAAGGACGCGGCGATCTTTCTCGGCGAGATCGAAGTCGGGCGGCGCCCCCACGCCTGGAGCGTGCGCCAGCTCGTGCTCGGCGTGCGCGAGGCCTTCTACCGCTTCGACGAGCTGAAGACGCAGAAGAAGCCGCCGGTGCCCGCGCTCGCCGCGGCGACGCTGGCGCAAACACGCGGGCCGGTTACGATGCAGGCGCAGGCCGCGCTCAAGGAAGCGATCGCCACTGCCGACGGCGCGGCGCTCGCGCGCACCCTGGGCAACCTGCCGCCCAACCTCTGCACGCCGTCCTACCTCGCGGATCAGGCGAAGAAGCTGGCGCGCCAGTTCAAGCTCGGCCTGCAGGTGCTCGAGCGGCGCGACATGGAGAAGCTCGGCATGGGAGCGCTGCTGTCGGTGACCCGCGGCTCGCATCAGCCGCCGAAGCTGATCGTGCTGCGCTACCAGGGCGCGGCCAAGTCGAAGAAGCCGGTGGTGCTGGTCGGCAAGGGCATCACCTTCGACACCGGCGGCATATCGCTCAAGCCCGCGGCCGAGATGGACGAGATGAAGTACGACATGGCGGGCGCGGCGAGCGTGCTCGGCGCGCTGCGCGCGCTGGCCGGGATGAAGGCGCCGGTGAACGCAATCGCCGTGGTGCCGACCTGCGAGAACATGCCGGGCGGCGGCGCCTCCCGCCCCGGCGACGTGGTGAAGACGCTCTCGGGACAGACGGTCGAGATCCTCAACACCGACGCCGAGGGCCGCCTCATCCTGTGCGACGCGCTCACCTACACCGAGCGCATGCAGCCGGACGTCGTGATCGACGTCGCCACGCTCACCGGCGCCTGCGTGATCGCGCTCGGGCACGTGGCCACGGGGATGTTCGCCAACGACGAGAAGCTGGCCGACGAGGTCCGCGCCGCCGGCGACGACGCCTGGGATCGCGTCTGGCAGATGCCGTTGTGGGAGGATTACCAGGAGCAGCTGCGCTCGAACTTCGCCGACATGGCGAACATCGGCGGCCGGCCCGCCGGCAGCGTGACCGCGGCCTGCTTCCTGTCGCGCTTCACCAAGAAGCTGCGCTGGGCGCACCTCGACATCGCGGGCACGGCCTGGAAGGGCGGCCGCGAAAAAGGATCCACCGCGCGGCCGGTGCCCTTGCTGGTGCGTTTCGTGCTGCGGCACGCGGGCGCAAAGTGACCAGCATCGATTTCTACTTCAATGCGCAGGACAAGCTGACCGTCGCCTGCCGCCTGGCGGGCAAGGCGCTGGCGCAGAAGAAGCGCCTGCTGATCTACGCTCCCGAGCCCGAGACCGCGCAGCGCGTCGATCGCCTGCTGTGGACCTGGCCCGCGACCGGATTCGTGCCGCACTGCCTGGCGCACGACCCGCTGGCGGCGGAGACCCCGGTGCTGATCGCGACCGACGCCGAAGGGCCGCAGGCCTGCGAGGTGCTGCTCAACCTCTCGCCCGAGACGCCGCCGCACTTCGAGCGCTTCGAGCGCCTGCTCGAGATCGTCGCCGATAACGAAGAGGAGCGCAAGGCGGGGCGCGAGCGCTACCGCTGGTACCGCGACCGCGGCTACCCGATCGGCAACCACGACCTGGCCCGGGGAAGCGGCGCGCAGTGAGCGATCAGGCGCCCAAGGAGTTCAACCCGCTGGTGCAGCGCGTCGACGCGCTGCTGCGGCGGCACCAGGAAACGCGCAAGCCGCAGGACGACGTTCCGGTCCTGACCGAGATCGTCGATCCCAACGCGGTGCGGCCGGCGCGCGGCGTCGACCGGGCGGTGGTCGAGGCGCTCGCCGAGGAGCTGGAGAACGCGGTGCTGCTGCGCCTGGCGCCGGAGCTCGATCGGGTGTTCGAGGAGCGGCTCGCCGGCACCTTGAGCCACATGCTCGAGCAGGCGCTCAACGGCATGCGCGCCGACCTCGCCGCGAGCGTGCACCGGATGGTGCGCGAGGCGATCGCCGTCTCGGTCTCTCAGGCGCTCGGCGAGCCGCCACAGGATTCCAACCCGAAGTAAACCGATGTCGCTAGACAAGAGCTTCGATCCGCGCGCCGTCGAGCAGCGCTGGTACCGGCGCTGGGAGGACGCCGGCTGGTTCGCCGCGGGCGCCGAGCCCGGCAAGCCGGCTTTCTGCATCCAGCTGCCGCCGCCGAACGTCACCGGCGTGCTGCACATGGGGCACGCGTTCAACCAGACCATCATGGACGCGCTGACGCGCTATCACCGCATGCGCGGCAACAACACGCTCTGGCTTCCCGGCACCGACCATGCCGGGATCGCGACCCAGATCGTGGTCGAGCGCCAGCTCGAGCAGCAGGGCGCGAGCCGCCACGACCTCGGGCGCGAGGGCTTCATCGCCAAGGTGTGGGAATGGAAGGCCCAGTCGGGCTCCACGATCACGCAGCAGATGCGGCGCATGGGCGACTCCTGCGACTGGAGCCGCGAGTACTTCACCATGGACGAGAAGCTCTCGCGCGTGGTGGTCGAGACTTTCGTGCGGCTGCACGAGCAGGGGCTGATCTACCGCGGCAAGCGGCTGGTGAACTGGGATCCGGTGCTGCTCACCGCGGTCTCGGACCTCGAGGTCGAGAGCGAGGAGGAGGACGGCCACCTGTGGCACATCCGCTACCCGGGCGAGGGCTTCAGCCTGACGGTCGCCACCACCCGGCCCGAGACGCTGCTCGGCGACGTCGCGGTGATGGTCCACCCGGAGGACGAGCGCTACCGCGCCTACGTCGGCAAGGAAGTGGAGCTCCCGCTGACGGGCCGGCGCATCCCGGTGATCGCCGACGAGTACGTCGAGCGCGAGTTCGGCACCGGCTGCGTCAAGGTCACGCCGGCGCACGATTTCAACGACTATCAGGTTGGCCTGCGCCACGGGCTTCCGCAGATCCCGGTGCTGACGCTGGACGCGCGCATCAACGACAACGGCCCGGAGAAGTACCGCGGCCTCGACCGCTACGAGGCGCGCGACCGCATGGTGCACGACCTCAAGGCCGCCGGCCTGCTCGAGTCGGTCAAGCCGCACCGCATGGTGGTGCCGCGCTGCGGCCGCACCGGCGCCGCGGTCGAGCCGATGCTGACCGACCAGTGGTTCGTCGCCATGTCCAAGCCCGGCGCCGAGGGCAAGTCGATCGCCCAGCGCGCGATCGAGGTGGTGCAGCAGGGCGAGGTGAAGTTCTACCCGGAGAACTGGCTCAGCACCTACTACCAGTGGATGAACAACATCCAGGACTGGTGCATCTCGCGCCAGCTCTGGTGGGGACACCAGATCCCTGCCTGGTACGACGACGCGGGGAACATCTACGTTGCTCACACAGAGGAAGAGGCCTCGAAAAAGGCCGGAGGAAAGCCGCTCAAGCGCGATCCCGACGTCCTCGATACCTGGTTCTCGTCGGCGCTGGTGTGCCACTCGACCCTCGGCTGGCCCGAGCCGCAGGGCGCCGACAAGCTCGCCTACGACCTCTACCTGCCCTCGACGGTGCTGGTGACGGGCTACGAGATCATCTTCTTCTGGGTCGCGCGCATGATCATGATGACGACCTGGTTCACCGGCCGCGTGCCGTTCCGCGACGTCTACATCCACGGCATCGTGCGCGACCACGAAGGCAAGAAGATGTCGAAGTCCGAGGGCAACACGATCGACCCGGTCGACCTGATTGACGGCATCGGCATCGACGCGCTGCTGGAGAAGCGCACCACGGGGCTGCGCAAGCCCGAGGACGCGCCCAAGATCCGCGAGCGCACCAAGAAGGAGTTCCCCGACGGCATCCCCGCCTTCGGCGCCGACGCGCTGCGCTTCACCATGGCCGCCTACGCGACCCTGGGGCGCAACGTCAACTTCGACTTCAAGCGCTGCGAGGGCTACCGCAACTTCTGCAACAAGCTCTGGAACGCGACCCGCTTCGTCCTGATGAACACCGAGGGCAAGGACTGCGGCCAGGATGAGTCGGCTCCAGTATCGTTATCCGTCTTCGACCGATGGATCGTCAGTCAGCTTCAGCGCACGGAAGCGGAAGTCGAAACGGGCTTCGCAGAGTATCGGCTGGACAACGTCGCCAATGCTATCTACCGCTTCGTGTGGGACGAATACTGTGACTGGTATGTCGAACTCACGAAGGAGCAACTGAGGTCAGATGATGAAACGGTTCAGCGTGGAACCAGGCGCACGCTTGTTCGAGTGCTGGAGGCGACGTTGCGCCTCGCACACCCGATAATTCCTTTCATCACCGAAGAGCTATGGCAGAAGGTTGCGCCGCTAGCCGGAAAGAAGGGCGAGTCGGTGATGCTCGCGCCGTATCCGAAATCGCAGCCCGAAAAGATCGACGAAACAGCCGAGCGTGACGTGCTGTATGTAAAGCAGTTCGTCGAAGCGGCCCGCACCCTGCGCAGCGAAGCGAATGTAAAACCATCAGACCGCGTGCCGCTCTTTACTACGGCGCGTTCTGATGGAGTACTTGCTCGGTCTACGGCTACGGCGACCGTGTCCCTTGCTAAGTTGAGCGGTTTCAATCACGTCGACGTACTCCCGGAAAGCGACTCTCCGGTTGCAGTCGTCGGAAACGATCGATTGATGATTCATGTCGAGATCGACGTCGCCGCCGAGCGCGAGCGCCTGGGCAAGGAGGTCGCGCGCCTCGAGGGCGAGATCGCCAAGGCGCGCGGCAAGCTCGGCAATGCCCAGTTCGTCGAGCGCGCGCCGGCAAAGGTCGTGGCGCAGGAGCGCGAGCGCCTGGCCGGCTTCGAAGCGACGCTCGGCAAGCTGCGCGAGCAGCTCGACAAGCTCTCCGCGCGCGCCTAGGCGCGCGGCTCCCGTGCCCCTCTCGCAGAGCCTGCGCGCGTTCCGGCACCGGAACTACCGGCTGTACTTCTTCGGCCAGGGCACCTCGCAGATCGGCACCTGGATGCAGCTGATCGCCACCAGCTGGCTGATCTACCGCCTCTCGGGCTCGGCCTTCCTGCTCGGCCTGGCGGCTTTCGCGCTGCAGATCCCCTTCCTGGTGCTGGCGCCGTTCGGCGGGGTGATCGTCGACCGCCTGGTCAAGCGCAAGGTGCTGTACGCGACGCAGGGCACGGCGCTCGCGCAGTCGCTGGTGATGTTCGCCCTGGTCGCCACCGGCCGCGTCGAGCCCTGGCACCTGGTGCTGGGCAACTTCGTGCTCGGCCTGGTGAACGCCTTCGACAGCCCGGCGCGGCAGTCCTTCCTCGTGGAGCTCGTCGGCGGAAGGGAGGACCTGCCGAACGCGATCGCGCTCAGCTCCGGGCTGATGAACGGGGCGCGCTTCGTCGGCCCGATGATCGGCGGCGCGGTGATCGCCTCGCTCGGAGTCGCCTGGGGCTTCGGTCTCAACAGCCTGTCCTACCTCGCGGTGCTGGGCGCGCTGGCGGCGATGCACACCACGGCGCGCGCGCCCGAGCCCCGCCGCGGCGGCCTCACCGGCGAGCTGCTGGCGGGATTCCGCTACGTCTACGGCTTCCTGCCCACGCGCAGCGCCCTGCTCTTGCTCGCCGCGGTGAGCTTCTTCGCCCAGCCCTACCAGTCGCTCATGCCGTGGTTCGCCAAGGAGGCGTTCCACGGCAACTCGGCCACGCTCGGCATGCTGATCGGCGCCGGGGGCTTCGGCGCCGTGTCGGGCATGATCTACCTGGCGACGCTCAGCTCGATCCGCGGCCTGCTGCGGCGGCTTCCGATCTCCGCCGCGATCGCCGGCGTGGCCCTCACGGGATTCTCGTTCACGCACCAGCTGTGGCTCGCGCTGCCGCTCGTCTACCTGACCGGCATGGGAATCATGCTCACCGCGGCGTCGACCAACACGGTGCTGCAGACCATCGTCGAGGACCGGCTGCGCGCGCGCGTCGCCGCGCTCTACATCATGGCCTTCCTCGGCATGAGCCCCGTCGGCGCGCTGCTGGCGGGAACGCTGTCGCGCTACGCGGGCCCGCCGCTCACGCTCGCGCTCGGCGGCCTGTGCGCGGCCGGCGCGGCGGCTTGGTACGCCTCCAAGCTGCCGGCGATCCGTAGGGAGATCCGGCCGCTGTACCAGCGCCTCGGCATCATTCCCCCGCCGGAGCCCGGCTAGTACTCGTAGGGCTTGTAGCTCGCGTGGTAGAAGGCCGGCACGCGCCCGACCAGGCTCTCGAGCAGGATCAGCTCGGCATCGGTGTGGTTGATCACCGGCGCCTTCATGATCATCTGCGGCGCGCCGTGCGCCATGACGAAGCGCGGCTGGTCGTGGTGCTCGGTGCGCACGGTCTCGTGCGCGGCCGGATCGTCCACCGCGGCCAGGTCGGCCACGCCGTAGCAGGTGCAGACGTAGGTTTCGCCGGGCAGCGCCTCGACGTAGATCCCGGTGCCGCGGATGCCGATGGTCGCCGTAGGCGTGTTGATCATCTTGGGCTTGCCGGGCTGGAACACCGAGAGCACGGCCCCGGTGACGATGCGCAGGCCCGCGTCGACGAGCGCGCCCGCCCTGCCCGCGACCTCGACGCGCGCGCCGGCGCGCACCATCATCGCGTCGCGGTTAATCACGAACACCAGCTCCGCGGCCCTGCCGGTCGTCACCACGTCGCCGGCCTTCACGTCCATGCCGACCACCGCCGGCGCGCCGTTGATGCGTACGTCGCCCTTGACGCGGTAGACGCCTTTCTCGAGCCGTCCCGCGGCGAGCGCCTCTCGCACGAGCAGGAGACCCGCCGTGCCCTTCAGCCAGTCGCGCCGCGTCACCATGCGAAGCTCTCGCACAATGCCGGCAGCCTGGCGACGATCTCGGCGCGCTCGAAGAAGCGGTCCGCGCGCGCGAGGCGCGCCGCGTCGCGGGTTGCGGCGTCGCCGCCGAAGCAGAAGATCGGAATGTTGAGCAGCATCTCGCCGCGGATCTCGCGCACGGTCTCGACCGGGTCCGCGTCCTCGTTCCGATCCAGGTCGAGCAGCGCGAAGCGGTGCAGCAGCACGTCCTGGAACTCGCCCACCTCGTCCGCGCCGCGCGCGAAGCTCGCCTGCCAGTCCGCGGGCAGCGCCGCGGCGAGCGCCTCGCGCAGCGCTTCGTCGGCCGAAAAGACGATCAGCCTGCGCGCGAGCCTCGCCTCGATCGTGGTCACGGCTCGACCCGCGACACGGCGCGGCGGGCGTTGAGCCTGACTTCGCCCCGGGCACGGCCCTCCTCGATCGGCTCCGACAGCTCGCTGCGCGCCTCGGCGATGCTCTCCAGCTCGGACGTCGACGGCCAGGCGTTCTCGAAGCTCCAGCCGTGCTGGGCGGCGATGCGCGCGCGGAAGGTCTCCTCGAGATCGCGCTCGGCGGGCAGCGCGCCATGGTCGGCCCATTCGGTCATCGCCAGCGCGAGGCCGTCGCGCAGCCAGCTGCGGAAATCCGGCGACGGGCTCGCCACGCTGTCGGCGAAGTCCGCCGCGGGGAAGCGCAGCAGGAAGCTTGAGGCGACCACCGCGCACTCGCCGATGGTCGCCGCGCCGCTGCCCGCGATCTTGCGCCCGTGCAGCCAGATGTCCTGCTCGTTAAGGTAGGCCGGCAGGCCGAACTGACGGTAGGTCGCCACCGCGGGCGCGAGCGCCCAGGCGAACCAGCGCGCCGGCCGTCCCGGCGCGAGCCGCTTGGGCGCGATGACGACGAACACGTATTGGGACTCGTCCACCCACACCAGGCCGCCGCCGAGCGGCCTGCGCACCACCGGCACGCTCACGCCCGGGTCGAGCTCGGCCCGCCCCTGGCTCTGGCCGAGGCAGAGATGGGTCCTGGCCTGCGCCCAGACCACGATCGGCGCCGCATCCGCGCCCTGCGCTGCGGCAAGCCCGCTGTAGGCTGCATGAAGCTCGAGCGGCTCGACCAGCCCGAGGCGGATCCAGCGCGCGAGCGGCGCCGCCATCAGCCCGAATCCTTCGGGCGGAAGAACTTGCCGAGGTAGAAGTCGCGCTGCGAAAGCGCCTGCAGCTCCTTCGCGCGCGCCTCGAAGCCTTCGCGCAGGATCTCGGCCAGGCGCTCGCCCTGCTCGGCGTCGAGAATGTGGATTCGTCCGATCAGCTCGACGTCGAGCTCGAGGATCTCCCCGGCCAGCCCCTCGGGGTGCTCGAGGTGAAGCAGCCAGGCGCGGCACTCCGGGTCCTCGGGGTCGAGCGGCGAGAGCGCGATCCTGCCCAGCCACGCCAGGCGCGCGGCCTGGTTGAACTGGCTGATGTCGAGCTTCTTGCCGAGCTTGTACTTGCGCAGCTCGTTCTTCAGCGCGCCGATGTCGGCGATGTCGATCGACTTCATCGGGCTAGGTTAGCAGAAAAGAAAAGGGCCGGATCGCTCCGGCCCCTCTCGTGCGTCGACGGATCGGCGCGCGCTACATCTTGATGCCGTAGGCGATCCCGATCTGGTCCTGGTACATGTGCAGGTTCGCCTCGCCGCCGCCGTAGCCCGGGGGCATGCCCGGCGGGATCGAGCCGGAGCCGTTCACTTCCTTCTTGAACGCGTGCATGTAGCCGAGCGTCAGCTCGTTGCCGTTGGTGAGCGTCCAGGTCGCGCCCAAAGTCAGGTGCTGCTCGACCACGCCCGGGGCGAGGATGTTGAAGAACGTCTGGCTCTCCGGAATCGGCTGGCGCAGAGTATTGAAGCCCGCGCGCAGCACGAGGTCGTCGCGGTACTGGTAGCTCGCGCCGAGCTTGAGCACCGTCACGTCGCGCCAGCCGAAGCCCGCGGCGTTGGGGCCGCCCAGCATGCACATGCCCTGGAACAGGCAGTCGACCGGGTTACCGACCGAGGCGATCTTCGAGTAATTGATCTGCTCGACGTCCGCGGCGAGCGTGAGCTTCGGCGTGGTCTTGACCGCGATGCCGATGCCGTAGTTCTCCGGGATGTCGAACTCGCCCTCGTTGGCGAACAGTCCCTTGTACTTGTCGAGCTTGCCCATCTTGGTCTTCGACTGGTAGGTCGCGCCGAGCGTGACGGTGGGCGAGATCTGCCCGGTCCAGCCGATGCGCACGCCCCAGCCGGTCGACGAGTCGTAGCCGTTGTTGGTGACGTTGCTCGGGCTCGAGGAGGCGGCCTGGAACGGCTGCAGGCCCTCGGCCTTGAAGCGCTGATAGGCGAAATTAACCGACACGCCGACCGAGTTCGTGTCGCTCAGCTTGTAGGCCGCCGTCGGCGCGATGAACAGCTGCATCAGGTCGACGCCCGCCGGGTTGGCGCCGCCGAACCTCGCGAACGGAGACTGCTTGTAGTCGGTGTTCATGCCGCCGTTGCCGTACACCGCGACGCCGACCGTGAGCTTCGGGTTGAGCGTCCTGCTGTAGCCGAACTCGGGGATGACGAAGCTCGACGCATCGTTGCCGTCGTAGCTGGCATCGGCGCCGAACAGGTTGCCCTGGATGTTCGAGCCGCGCACCGGCCGGAAGATCGTCGCGCCGAAGTCGATGCGGTTGCCCACCATCGTCAGCCCGGCGGGATTGGTCGCCGGCGCGAGCGCATCCTGCGGCAGGGCGATGCCGACGCCGCCCATGCCGATCGATTTCATGCCGTAACCATGGGCGAAGTAGCCGTCGGTCGCGAGCGCCATGCCCGGCGCCAGTGCGGCCGCAATCCCGGCCGCGATAAGCTGTTTCCTCACTTTCCTCTCCCTCTGACGTGGATTCGATTGATCGAACGAGCGGTGCTACATGAACAGGCTGACGTCGGCGTCTTTCGCCATCGGCAGGAAGGTCGCCGCGCCGCAGTACTCCTTCACTTCCGGAATGAAATCCTCGTGCTTGAAGCCGAACAGGTCGACCGTCATCTGGCAGCCGATCATGTTGACGCCGGCCTCCAGGCACAGGCCGCGCAGCTCGGTGATGTCGGCCACGCCGTTGTTCTTGATGGTCTGCTTCATGAGCGTGGTGGCGACGTTCTCGAAGCCGGGAATCGCCGCCTGCACCACGTTCGGGATGTTCCAGTTGATGTGCTTGAACCACTCCGGCCCGAACGGCATCTTCATCGGCATGCCCGGGTTGCCCAGCGGCGAGATCTTCAGGTCGCTGATGTCCTTCCTGAGCAGCTGCAGGCCGTAGAAGGTGAAGAAGATCGACACGTCCCAGCCGAGCGCGGCCGCGGTCGAAGACAGGATGAACGGCGGGTAGGCCCAGTCGAGCGTGCCCTTGGTGGCGATGATGGTCATCGAGGGCGTGCGCTCGGACTCGCGCTTGGCGAGGGCTTCCTCCAGCTTCTGCGGCAGCATCTCGTCGATGCGGCGCTTGATCAGGTCGTCGATCAGGGCTTGGTTGGGGGCGGCTTCCATGACGCTCTCCTCCGGCAAATTACTGTTTAATCAAATACTGTACTTCGCGGGGGTGAAACTCCATTCGGCTCTACTTATGCTGCGATAGCACGAAGCTGATGCGGGTTCCCTAGCGTCCGACCTTGACCGGCTTGCCGTCCATCTGGCGCCGGATCGCGGCCAAGTCGCGCTTGGCGGGGGCGAAAGGAAACGACAGGATATCAGTCGGGCTCGAGTCGCCATAGGGGCGGTTGCAGGCCGAGACTTCGTCGTCCTTGCCGGGGCAGCCGGAGGTGCGGAACGGGGTGCCGGCCGCGATTTCGCTCTCGAGAATTTCTCTCGATACGCCGAAATCGACCACCCGACCGGCCTCGTCGAAGGTCATGTCCTCGACCCGCCTGCCGCGGTAGTCGATCAGGAACCGCGCCAGCTGGACCCGGCGCCACTGGCCGCGGTCGACCGCCGGCCAGTCCTCCATCAGCGAGCCGCGCTCGGGGAAGAAGGCGAACATGTGGTTGTGCCCGCCGAGGTCGCGGATCTTCTGCGCCACATCGAGGATCTCGCGCTCGGTTTCGCCCATGCCGCAGATCAGGTGCGCGCCGAACTTCTCCGGGCCGTAGACCTCGGCCGCCCACTCGATCGCCTGCCAGTACTTGTCGTAGCGGTGCGGGCTGTCGACCCCGCGCCCGCGCGTGCGGTCGAAGATCGCCGGGGTCACCGCGTCGAGCGCCACCGTGAAGATGTCCGCGCCGAGATCCCGCATGCGGATCAAATCGTCCTTTTCCAGGGTGGTGGGATTCGAAAGAATCGATACCGGAACGCCCGGCACTTCGCGCGTCCACTTCTCGAGCAGCACGAAGGTGTCGTCGTTCGAGTCCGGGTGGGTGATCATCGAGATGCACATGCGCTCGAAGCGGCCCTTGTCGGATCCGGCCTTGACGCGCTCGATCACCTCCTCGTAGCGCGCGGTCGGCCAGTCGACGCGGATGAAATTGCGGTCGGCGTAGTCGCGCGCTTCCTCGCGGTGGCGCGCCAGGCCGCAGTAGGCGCAGTTGGCGCGGCAGCCCTCGGGATAGGTCACCAGCAGGTTGAGGCAGTGCGTGCACGAGGTGCGGTGCATCCTGCCCGCCACCAGCCCGAGCGTGATCGCCGCCGCGGTGCTCATCTGCACGTACTCGGGCGAGCGCATCTGCGGCGTCTTGACGTGATAGTTGGGACGGTAGAACTGCACCGGCTGCGTGATCTGCGTCGTGCTCATGAAAAATACTCCGGAAAGGCGATCCAGCCGCGCCGATGCGCGGCGTCGTCCATCGCGTGCTCGGACTTCCACACGGCGGCCATGCGCCGGCGCGCCGCCAGCGCGCGCTCGAGCGTCGGGCCGAACTCCTCGCGCAGCTCGTCCTCGTACTCGGCGAGCGCGGCCGACTCGCCGCCGGCCGCGCTCGCGGCGGCCGCGCCCGCGCGCTCGCCGGACGTGACCGCGGGGGCGATGCCGGCGCCCGTGATCGGGTGGGTCAGCCCGGCCGCGTCGCCGGCGAACAGTCCGCCGTCGAAGGCGATGCGCTCGCGCAGCCCCCCCACCGGGATCGGCCCGCCGGTGCGCAGCAGCACTTCCGCTCCGACGCGCCCCTCGCCCGCGAGCGTCGCGTGCAGCTCGTCGAGCGGCGCCTTCATGTCGTCCTCGAGCGCGGGGTCGAGCCCGAGGCCGAGGTTGGCGACGCCGCCCTTGGGAAACAGCCAGGCGTAGCCCCCCGGGTAGCGCGCCGAGAGCCAGATGTCGGTGTCGCGCTGCGCTTTCAGCAGCGGCACGGTGTACTGGCGCGTCGTCACCACCGGCAGCCGCGCGAGGCCCAGGCAGGCGGCGGTCTGCGACAGCGGCCCGTCGGCCGCGACCAGCGCGCGGTAGCGAAGCTCGCGCAGCCCGCCGGCCGTGCTGACGCGCACGCTGCGCGCAGCGGCGTCGATCGAGCGCAGCGCCGTGTCCGTCCACAGCACCGCGCCCGCGTCTTCGGCCGCGCGCGCGAGCGCCTGGTCGAAGCGGTCGCGGCGGATCATCAGGCCGCCGAAGGCGCGCTCCGCGCGCGCGCCGGAGGGAAGAAAGGTCGCCATGCCCGAGATCGGCTGCTCGCGCACCTCGGCGCCGGCGTAGCTCGACAGCGGCAGCGGGATGAACTCGGCGCACTGCACCGGCAGCCCGACCACCTTCTTGCGCTCGATCGCGACCACGCTGCAGCCCGCGCGCGCCGCGGCCGTCGCCGCGCTCGAGCCCGCCGGCCCGAGCCCGATCACCAGCACGTCGCAGGCGCGCACGCGGCTCACGCGGCCACCACCGGGATGCGCGAGAGGCGCGAGCGGGCGCGCTTTTCCGCCTCGACCACGAGGCGCGGATCGACGCGCGTCGCCGCGGGGTCCTCGAGCGCGAGCACCTCCTCGCCTACCGCGATCGAGCAGCAGGCGGGCGTCACCTTGACCTCGCGCCCGAGCCTGAGGGCGAGCTCGACCGAGCCGTCGGCCGGATGCGCGATCCCCCCCAGCCCGGCCATGACCGCGTAGGCGTCGATCTCGAGCTTGGCGCGGCCTGCGGGCCGCGCGCAGCCGAGCAGGATCGGCAGCTCGGGCAGCGCCGCGCGCGCGTCCAGGAAGAACCGCCCCACCTCGCGCGAGGTCGGCGTCGCGAACGGCCGTCCCTCGGGCGCGTAGAACGGCATCACCACCACCAGCACCAGCGCCGAGGGGCGGTGGCGCGCGATCATCTCGAGCGCGCGCCACTCGCCCAGCATGCGCCCGTAGTGCAGCCCGATCACGATGTGCGGCACGACCTTCATGGGCGTGGCGACGAGCGCCTCGAGCGAGCGCTCGAAATCCTCGACCGGCCGGCGCAGGTGATAGACCTGCGACACCGTGTCCTGGGCGCCGATGATGTCGAGCATCGCCGCGTCGACGCCTGCATCGGAAATTTCGCGCGCCATCGCGCCGTCGACGAGCGCGGTGTGCATCGCGATGCGGAATTCGGGAAACGCGTCCTTGATCCGCCGCACGGTCGGCAGGAACGGCCCGTACTCGACCTCGTCGCGGTGGTTCGAGCCGCCGGTGAGCAGCATCCCCTTCGCGCCCTGCGCGACCTGCTCGTTGACCGTGCGCCACAGCGCCTCGGGCGAAGTCGCGGGAATCATCGGCTCGAGGATCTTCGCCTTGCAGTGGTCGCACTGCAGCTTGCACTCGCCGGCGGTGATCGAGACCGCCGGCCAGGCGCTCTTGCCGCAGGCCGAGATCTCGCTCGAGGCGTAGGCCTTGAAGGTGGGCGTGTAGAAATTGATGGGGCGGGCAGCCCCGCCCGCCCGTCCCAGGCGATCGATGAGCTCGAGGTCGAACCGGGCCGGTTCGAGCGCCTCGATCTCCGCCGCGATGTCGGCCCAGCCGGCCACGCTCAGGGGCAGCCCGCGAAGCCGTCGGCCGCCATCTTGGCCTCGAACGCCGACATCGCCGCCGCGCCGGTGACGAGCGAGGCGGCGTCGCCGTCCCAGTTGGCGGGCTTCAACTTGACCAGCCAGCCGTTGCCGTAGGGATCGGCGTTGATGCTCTTCGGGTTGGCGCTCACCGCGTCGTTGATCGCCGCGACCTCGCCCGACACCGGCGCCTTCACCGGGCCGACCCACTTGCCCGACTCGATCGTTGCGGCGGACTTGTTCAGATCGACCGAGCGGCCGACCTTCTTCGGCGTGTAGGCCACCACCTCGCCGGCGAGCGCGCAGGCGTAGGCGGTCATGCCGATCGTTACCGTGCCGTCGGCCTCCTTGCGCGCCCAGACGTTGTTCTCGACGTTGTAGTACAGGTCATCGGGCAGGTTGCAGTTCTTGACCGAGGCCATCGCTTGCTCCTTCTCTAGAAAAACAGAACTTTGTCGCAGGAAAGTATCATGTCGGCGAGCACGCCGCCGCTCGAAACCTCGTCCACCTCGGCAATGAGGTCGACCGGCTCGATGTCGTAGCCCGGCAGCGCCGGCCGGCAGGCGTGGAACCTGACTCCCGCCGACTTCGCGTCGCGCATGAATTCGATAATTCTTTTCCCCCCGTCCATCGCCGTCAAGCTCTCGGCGACGCCGTTCTGCACCAGGCGAACGCCGTCCATGGTGAAGAAGATGGTCACCTCGGCGTCCATCGAGGCGAGAAGCGCTCCCAGGTAGAACGGGGTCGCGCAGCGGCCCCGCGTCGCCGGGCCGCTGGTCATGACGATGACCACTGTTTTCGCCTCGTGGTCGAGAAACTTGTCGCTCACGCCCGCTTGCACTCCATCTTTTCGGCCCGGCACAGCTCGCAGAACCCGGCTTCCGCCTGCGCGCCGGTGACCAGGCCCTCGAGCGCCTGCTCGAGCGGCGCGGCCGGCCGGACGCGCGCGATCCACTCGGCGTAGGGATCGCGGTTGATTCGCGCCGGGTCGTCCAGCACCGCCTCGTTCGCCGCCTCGATCACGCAGTCGAAGGGGTTCGGCACCGGGCCGGCCCACTTGCCCGTTTCGACGGTCGCCACCGGCTTGCCGCGGGGCCGCACGCTGCCGGGCCGACGCACCCGCACATGCATGATGTTGCCCGCCCGGGTCTGCGAGATGTCGGTCATGCCGATGCTCACCGCCCCGTCCTGCTCGACCCGCACCCAGATCTGGTACTCGGCGTCGTAGTGCAGCTCGGGGCGAACCTCGCAGCCGTTGCAAGTCGCCATCCGCTAGATTATGCCCTTCTCCGCCAGGAGGTCGATCGAGTCGCTCACGTTCTCGTGGATCGCGACCTTTCGCGCCGAGAGCCCGAGCGCGAGCCCGAGCAGCTGGGTGAAGTACAGGATCTTCACCTTGGTCTTGATGCCGAACTTCATCTCGGCGCGCACCTGGTGCATCTCCAGGCCCGAATGGCAGGTCGGGCACTCGGTGGCGATCACCTCGGCGCCGCAGTCCTCGGCGGCCTGCAGCAGGTTCAGCACCAGCTGGGTCGAGGTGTCGGAATCCGACAGCGTGTGGGCGCCGCCGCAGCAGGCGGTCTTGAGTGGGTACTCGACGTTGACCGCGCCGGCGGCCGCCAGCAGGTCGTCCATGAAGTGCGGCTTGTTGCTCGATTCCGAGCCCGGGCCCTGGTCCTTCTCGGGGAAGATCTGGCGCGGCCGCGTGTACATGCAGCCGTAGTAGTTGGCGATCTTCACGCCGCGCAGCGAGTTCTTCAGTTTCGACTCGATGCCCTCGGGGCCGAGCTCCTCCATCAGCCACTCGAGCAGGTGCACGGTGCGCACGTCGCCCTTGTAGACCGGGTCCTCGGCCTTGTGCGCGAGATCCTGCACCGTCTGCATCGTCTCGGCGGAGGTGGCGCACTCGTACTCGGCCTTCTTCAGGTTGTGGTAGCAGCCGTTGCACGGCGCCATCACGGTGTCGAAGCCCATCTTCTCGGAGGCGATCGCGAGGTTGCGCGCCGACATGTAGGTCTGCAGCATCGGATGGACGTTCTTCACCTCCATCGCGCCGCAGCAGTTCCAGTCCGAGAGGTCCTGCATCTTCAGGCCGAGCTTGTCGACCAGCGCCCGCGTTGAGCGGTCGTAGGGCCCTCCGGAGCCCTCCAGCGCGCAGCCCGGGTAGTACGCCACTTTAGCCATGTTTCTGTTCCTCGAGGTATGCCTTGAGCACCGTGCCGGTCTTGCCCCAGCCGCGCGTGCGCGGCTTGAAGACCATCGCCCAGCCCATCTTGAGCGGCCCGGCGATCGGCAGCCGGGCGATGAACTTGCCGATCCTGCCTTCGCGCAGCAGCGGCAGGTTGTTCATGCGCGCCATGAACACCCCGAGCCAGCCCTTCTTGATCAGCTCGACGACGTCGACACCCGCCTTCTTGAAGAAATTGAACATCACCTCGGAGTCCTCGATGCGGCCGCGCTCGAGGCACTGGCGGGTGAACTCCTGATCGAACTGGGTCGACTTCGACGGCGGCGTATGACCCTCCATCTCGAGCCAGTGCGAGAGCGCCTTCATCACCCCTTCGGGCTTGACGTCCTTGGGGCAGATGTTGGTGCACTTGTTGCAGGAGACGCACTGCCAGATGATGTCCTTGTCCCTCACGATCTCGGACTGCAGGCCGAGGTTGGTGCAATAGATCCAGTAGCGCGGGTTGAAGTCGGTGTTGATCGCGTACATGGTGCAGGAGTTGGTGCACGAGCCGCACTGCCAGCAGCGGTGCACGTTCTCCCCGCCGGGCAGGGCCTGGATCGTCTTCTGGAACTCCGGGTCGTAATCGGCCACCGTGCGCGGCAGGATCATCGTGTTCCAGTGCCCGGACACGTCCACGCCCTCGATCACCAGCTTCTCGGCGGACAGGACCTGGTTAGGGTCGATCAGCGACTTTTCATGAATCGGCATGCCTGTTTCCTAGTGAATCGTTGCGGCGGATTTCCTCACCCGCGGGCGGCCGCCCGCGGCGTCGAGGCCGAGCAGCTTGCGCAGCTGCTCCTCCGGGGTGCTGGCGCGGGTGAAGTCGGATCCGAGCACACCGCCGGTCATGGCGCGGAAATACGTGACGTAGGCCATCGCCAGCACCAGGTCGGCGAGCCAGTGCTGCTCGCGCCAGATGCCCTGCTCGGCGATGCGCTCGTAGAGCCAGCCGCGCGCCGCGGCATGATCGACGGCGTCGGTGCTCTCCTCGCGCATGAACTCGCGCAGCGCCCCGCTCGCGCTCGAGCCGTCCCACACCCAGCGCGTCATCAGCGGATGCGCCTGCGGGTCGCCGAAATGCAGCAGCTCGGCGGCGAAGTCGTGCGCCGCGCCGCGCAGCTTGCGCCGCGCCGTGCGATCTTCCGGCATCGGCAGGGCGTCGCAGAACCCGCCGATCGTCGCTTCGCCCGCGCGCAGGCGCGCGACGAGCGCGGCGAAGGTCTCGGCGCCGAGCGTCTCGATCGCCGGATAGAGCTTGCGCCGGGCGGTGAAGACGCTGCCGAGCAGCGCCTCGAGCTGCGCCAGGTCGAGCCGCGAAGGCTCGGCCAGCGCCCCGGCGAACAGGCGGTGCTTCACCTCCAGCGCCTCGACGTAGGCCTGCAGGCCCGCGCCCGCGTCGGCGAGCGACACGAACTCCGAGAAGTGCACCGCGAAGCGCTGGGCGTCCAGCTGCCGCATCTCGCGCCCGGGGCTCAGGCGGCCTTGCGCGCGCGCGTCTCGAGGTCGCCGACCGCGCGCATCGCCATCGCCAGCCCGTGCGAGACGCAGGTGTCGATGTCCTCGGGGCCGAGCGCCGAGCCGCCGACGTAGATGCCGGGCCGGGTGGAGGCGAAGGAGCTGGTGTACTGCTCGCCGCGCTCGACGAAGCCGTGCTTCTCGAGCCCGACGCCGAACACCTTGGCGATCTCGGGATTGTCCTCGTTCGGATCCATGCCGATCGCGTGCACCACCAGGTCGAAGGGGATCACGATCGGGCGCTTGACCAGCGTGTCTTCGCCCTTGACCAGCAGCTTCTTGCCGTCCGGGGCGATGGTGACCTCGGCGATGCGTGCCTTGACGAACTTGGTGCCGAACTCCTCCTGCGACTTCCAGTAGAACTTGTCCTCGTACAGGCCGAAGGTGCGGATGTCCATGTAGTAGATGTAGACGTCGGTCTCGGGCGAGAGCTCCTTGATCTCCATCGCCAGGTTGGTCGACACGGTGCAGCAGATCTTGGAGCACCATTCGCGCCCGATCTGGCGGTCGCGCGAGCCCACGCACAGAAGGATCGCGACGCGCTCCGGGGTGCGCCCGTCGGAGGGGCAGGCGATCTTGCCCGCGCCCACCATCTGCTCGACCTGGGTCGTGGTGACCACGTCCTCGAAGGTGCCGAAGCCCCACTCGGGCTTGTTGATCGCGTCGAAATGGGTGAACCCGGTGCCGAGCACGACTGCGGCGGCTTTCACGGTCTCGCCATTCGAGAGCGTCGCGGTGAAATCGCCGTGCTCGCCATCGAGCTTCGATACGGTGGTCTGCTTGTGGACGGTGACGAGGGAATTCTTTTCCACTCGGTCGACCATGCGGCCGATGGCGTCCTTGGCCCACTCGCCCGAGGGCACCAGCTTGGCGTAGCCGGAAAGGATCGGCGCGCCGCCGAGGCGGTCGGTCTTCTCCACCAGCACGACCTTGCGGCCGACCGATGCGATGCCGTGCGCGGCGGAAAGTCCCGTCGGCCCGGCGCCGACCACTAGGATGGTGTCGTTCATTCGGATCAGGCGCTGAGCGCGAGTTCAGGGTTGTAGAGGTACTCGATCTTGCCGGCTTTCACTTCCTCGAGGTAGGCCTCGAACTTCTTCTTCGACTCGCCCCAGGAAAGCCCCATCTTCTCGACCACGTCCTCGCAGGGACTGGCGTGCCACTGCAACTGGACGATCTTGAACGGGTCGGCGCCGCAGGCGAGCGCCGCGAACTGGATGTCGGCCATGATCGGCATGGTGTACTGCTGCTCGTGCGCGCGCCCGATCCACTGGTTCTTGTCCATGGTGGTGACGCAGCCGGTGTCGATGCCGAGCATCAGGTCCGCCTTGGCCTCCTCCTGCGCCACCTTGATCTTGCGCTCGATGGTGAACGAGCGCGTGAACTCGCGCTCGGAGATGATGTGGCGGAAGCCGAAGCCGCAGCAGTCGTACCAGGTCGAGTAGTCGATCACCTGCGCGCCGAGCGCGGCGGCCACCGAGGTGCCGACCGCGGCGCGGTTGCCGCCCAGCACCTCGGGGTCGTAGATCGCGTCCTCGTGCACCATCTTCGAGTAGTGGCAGGCCATGTGCACGGTCGCGCGCAGGTGCGAGACGTCGATCTTCTGCAGCTCGGAGGCAATGCGATTGCGCATCACGTGCACCCACTCGGAGTAGTGCACGATCTCCTCCGGGATCACGATCTTGCCGTCGACCAGGCGCCCCAGCTTGCCGAGGATCTTCTTCACCCGCTCGCGCAGGGTGGCGTTCTCGATCAGGTACTTGCGGATCTCCTTGTAGTTGCCGAACGAGGTGCCGCAATGCACCAGCGGGAAGAAATGCCCGGGCTCGTGGCCCATGCGCTTGCCCGAGACGTAGGCCTGGTGGAAATTGCGCAGGAACACCGCGGCGAGCGACTCGACGTTGCCGATGCCCGAGCCGTGGTAGTTCCACGCCGTGCACGAGGTCTGGTCGGTCTCGTCGAGGTAGTCGCGGCCCGGCTGCATGCCGAGCTGGTTCATGGTCCACAGGAGCGACGTGGGGTAGCCCGGGATGTTGCCGCACTGGCCGCAGCTCTTGTGGTGCCAGAGCTGCAGGGTCGGGATCTTCTTGTCCCAGCCGAACAGCGTCTTCACCATCGCCGGCTGGTGCGCGTCGCCGATGCGGTGGACGATGATCTCGCCCTCCTTCTCGAGCTCCCACATGTGCTCGCGCACGTCGTCCATGCGCTCGCCGAGGTCGATCTCGCGCCGGTCGACGCGCTTTTTGACCCACTCGGTGGCCTTCTCGGCGTCCTCCGCCGACAGATTGGTGGGTTGGAAGAATTCTCCGTGTCCCGCGATTCCGCTCATTCCGCCTCCTCCTGCTCTTCGAGCAGTTCGTCGTATTCCTCGCGCTTCTCGTCGATGAAGTCCTCGATCACGTCGAACAGGTTCTCGTCCATGGTCTCGAGCTGCTTCAGCACGCCGGTCATCTCCCAGATGGTGTACATCTCGACCGAAGTCTTGAGCGCCACCTCCCACGCGGTGTCGGTGGTCTGCAGCGTCTTCATCGGGATGGCCTTGCGCAACGTCTTCAGGTCGCCCTCGACCTTCTGGATGTTCGGGCCCCAGTCGGGGAAGTGATCGGGCTGGATCATGTCGGGCGAGAGCTGGTTGCCGGTGGTGATCAGCTTGAGCATCACGCGCCCGAAGGGCCGCAGCACGTCCTTGGCCGACTGGAAGCCGTGCTTGATCGCGACCTCGCGCATGATCGCGACCAGCCCGCCGGGGGAGTTCTTGAACGGGCAGCGCGCGGCGCAGGTCATGCACTGCGCGCAGGCCCAGATCTTCTCCTGCATCGCGTCGTAGACCTGCTCCACGTTCTCGGTCCACAGCAGCTGCACGATCTCGCGCGGGCTGTAGTCGTAGAAGTGCGCCGAGGGGCAGGTCGCGGTGCAGATGCCGCAGTTGAGGCAGCCGTTGAGCTCGTGGTCGTAACGAAAATCGCTACGGATATCCTCGAACACTTCCTGCATCTCGGCGTAGGTCGCCACGTCGGCTCCTTACTTGCGCTTCATGAAGAAAGTGAATTCCTTGCCGTCCTCGGCGTGCGACAGGAGCTCGTTGCCGGTCTGCTTGGAGAAGGCCTGGAAGTCCTTCACCGAGCCGGGGTCCGTAGCGACGATCTTCAGCACCTGCCCGGACTGCAGCTCGGTGAGCGCCTTCTTGGCGCGCAGGATGGGAAGCGGGCAGTTGAGGCCGCGCGCGTCGAGTTCCTTGTCGAAGTTCATTCCTGATTCTCCTCAGTGGGTGGCAATGCGCTGCTTATACCACCACGATCGAACCCTTCGCTGACCTTCGCAAAAACCCGCCTGCCAGAAGGGTGAATATTAGTATTCGTTAATATACTACCAGCCCGGCGCAGGGGAGCAAGCGGCAGCGCAATATCTAGGACACTGCCTGGTAGTAAAGATTCTGCGGATGGCTGGCCTGAGCGAAGAAGAACCAGCGCTCGGCCATCAGGCCGGCGAATTGAACGATAAAGGCTAGGCTCGCGAAGCCCGCGGCGAGCAGCACCGCGGGCACGACGAAGGCGCCGGCGAGAAACAGCCACTTCACCTTGCGCAGCGCACCGGCGCTGCGCCCGTGGAAGAACTCGCGCGTGTTGAACGAGCCGGCAATTGCGCCCTGGGCCTTCTGCGCGATGCGCGGATGCTTGACGCCGATCGCGCTCTGCGGGCTCGAACGCGCCTTCAGCCGCGCGTTACGCGCGAGCGACGCCCCTCGCGTCGCGAAGCCAAGCAGGGTCCAGCATAGAGCCCCTGTTGTCAGCGCGGCGGCGAGCCCGGGCGCCATCCAGCCGGCGTACGCGGCGGCGAGCGTGAAGCCCGAGGCGCAGCCGAGCACGAGGTAGTTCACCACCGTGAGCGGGCTGTGCCATTCCTGCAGGAAGCGCAGGCAGGCGTAGATCATTCCGGTGCACACGTAGAGCGCGAGCGCGAGCAGCACGCCCGCGGCGGCGAGCGCGCGCGTCGGCCAGCCGAGCCAGTGCGCCGCACCCCAGGCGAACACCGCCGCCATGAAGGCCGGCAGCACGATCACCTCGCGCGAGAGCCACGAGGTGCGCCACATCGCCGCGCTGCGCCAGGCGCGCTCGGGATGACCGAGGTGGAAGAAGGAAGCGATGAGGCCTGCGGCGAGCAGTACGAGGGAAGCGGCCGCGCCGCCGACGAAGAATGTTCTTTCTTCCCTGAAAAAAACCTCGATCGTTGCCAAAGCGAGAAAAAGACCCTGCCCCGCGCCGATGAGCGTGGTGAGCAGGATGACGGACCAGGCCGGGCGCATCGCTACCAGCTCGTGACGTCGTCGAGCGCCGGGTCCTTGGGCGAGGGCCGGGGCAGCAGGCCGTCGACCTTGAGCGGGTTGTCGTGGCGCTCGAGCTCGTCGGGGTGGATGCGGATCTCGGTGCGGCGGCGCGGCAGGTAGTGGTTCGCCGGCTGCGTGCCCCACTCGGGCATCAGCGCGTAGCCGCCCTGCTCTCGGATCGCCTTCGACGCCTCCGAATCCGGGTCGTGAATGTCGCCGAAGATGCGCGCGCTCGTCGGGCAGGCGAGCACGCAGGCGGGCTTTCTTTCCGCTTCCGGCAGCGCCGCGTCGTAGATGCGGTCGACGCACAGGGTGCACTTCTTCATCACCTTCTGGTGAGCGTCGATCTCGCGCGCGCCGTAGGGACAGGCCCAGGAGCAGTACTTGCAGCCGATGCACTTGTCGTAGTCGACCAGGACGATGCCGTCCTCGGCGCGCTTGTACGAGGCGCCGGTCGGGCACACCGGCACGCAGGGCGGGTCCTCGCAGTGCAGGCAGGACTTCGGAAAGTGCACCGTCTCGGTATCGGGAAACTCGCCGACCTCGAAGGTCTGCACGCGGTTGAAGAAGGTGCCGGTCGGGTCGGCGCCGTAGGGATTGTCGTCGGACAGGTAGCCCGCCGCGCCCGAGGTGTTCCACTGCTTGCAGCTCGTCACGCAGGCGTGGCAGCCGACGCAGACGTTGAGGTCGATCACCAGCGCGAGCTGCGTCATCGCTCGATCCTCCCGCCGGCGACGTAAGCGAGCCACTTGAGCGGAGCCGGGCGTGTCCCCGGAAACGAATTCAGGGTTTGAAACTCGGGCCACACCCCTTGTTCCTCCGCGGGGTAGATCCTCACCCTCACGTCGTACCAGCCGGCCTGGCCGGTGATCGGGTCCGAGTTCGACACGCGCGCCCCGCCCTGCTCGAGCTCCTCGCTGATCAGGTGGTTGAGGAGGAACCCTTTCCTCGCTTCGTCGGCGTCGGGCGCGAGGTTCCAGGCGCCGGACTGCTTGCCGATCGCGTTCCAGGTCCAGACCGTGCCGGGCTCGACCGCCTCGCTGTAGCGGCACAGGCAGCGCACTTTGCCCCATTGCGACTCGACCCACATCCAGCCGCCGTCCTCGATGCCCGCCGCGCGCGCGGTGCGCGGATTGACGAACAGGTAGTTGTGGCCGTGGATCTGGCGCAGCCAGGCGTTCTGCGAGTCCCAGGAGTGGTACATCGCCATCGGCCGCTGCGTCACCGCGGCGAGCGGGTATTTCGCCAGGTCGGTCGCCTGCGCCTCGAGCGGCGCGTAATGGAACGGCAGCGGGTCGAAATAGGTCGCGACGCGCTCGCGCAGGCGCTCGGGCGGCTGGCGCCCGGGCCACCTGCCTTCGGCGGCGAGCCGGAAGCGCTGCAGCACCTCGGAGTAGAGCTGGATGATCACCGGGTCGCCCCAGCGCCGGATGCGCATGCGCTGCGCCCACTCCATGTAGCCGCGGTTCCAGTTGCGCATGTACTGGTACGAGTGCGGCATCCGGTAGTGGAAGACGCAGTTGTTCTCGGCGTAGCGCTCCCACTGCTTCGGGTTCGGCTCGCCGAGCATCGATTTGCTGCCGTCCTCGCCGCGCCAGCCGGCGAGGAAGCCGATCCCCGAGCCGGGCTCGGTTTCGTGGCGGACGATGAAGTCCGGATAGTCTTTGTACTTTCTGGAACCGTCTTTATTCGCGAAGGCGGGGAGTCGCAAACGACTCCCCAGCTCGATAAGCACCTCCTGAAAAGGTTTGCACTCGCCCAGCGGCGGCACGACCGGCACGCGCACCGAGTCGGCCGGGCCGTCGAACTCGGAGATCGGGCGGTCGAGCATCGACATCACGTCGTGCCGCTCGAGGTAGGTGGTGTCGGGCAGCACCAGGTCGGCGAACGCGGTCATCTCCGACTGGAAGGCGTCGCACACCGCGACGAAAGGAATCCTGTATTCGCCGTTCGCGTCCCGGTCGTTCAGCATCTTCCTCACCTCGACCGTGTTCATGGTCGAGTTCCAGGCCATGTTGGCCATGAAGATGAGGAGCGTGTCGATCGGATAGGGATCGCCGCGCCAGGCGTTGGTGATGACGTTGTGCATCAGCCCGTGCACCGACAGCGGGTACTCCCAGGAAAAGCCCTTGTCGATGCGCACCGGCTCGCCGTCGTCGTCGACGAACAGGTCCTCGGGCGAGGCCGGCCAGCCGAGCGCCAGACCCGCGAGCGGCGTGTCCGGCTTGACGCCCTCGGGGCCGGTCGGCGTCTTCGCCGCGGGCGGGATCCCGCGTGGGAACGGCGCCTTGTGGCGGAACCCGCCCGGGCGGTCGATCGTGCCGAGCAGGCTCATCAGGATCGCGAGCGCGCGAATGCTGTGAAAGCCGTTCGAGTGCGCCGCCAGCCCGCGCATGGCGTGGAACGCGACCGGGTTGCCGGTGACCGAGGCGTGCTCGTGGCCCCAGCAGTCGGTCCAGGCGATCGGCAGCTCGATCTTCTCGTCGCGCGCGGTGACCCCCATCTCGTGCGCCAGGCGCCGGATCGTCGCCGCCGGAATGCCGGTGACGCCCTCGGCCCATTCGGGGGTGTACCCGGCCACCCGCTCGGCGAGGAGCTGGAACGCCGGGCGCACGTGGGTGCCGTCGGGCAGGGTGAACTCGCCGAAGAGGTAGGGGTCGGTGTCGGGCGTGTGGGTCAGGCAGGGGCCGTTGGAATGCCGGTCCCACCAGAGCTGGTTCTGCGGGTGCTGTGGGTTGATCGGATCGGCGTCCTCGTCGGTGGCGAGCAGGCCGAAGTGCGGCGAGGCGGGATCGGTCACCACCAGCTGGCCGCCGTTGGTGTAGCGGGCGACGAACTCGCGGTCGTACAGCCCTTGAGCGATCAGCTCGTTGGTGAGCGCGAGCAGCAGCGCGCCGTCGCTGCCGGGCCGGATCGGCACCCACTCGTCGGCGATCGCCGAGTAGCCGGTGCGCACCGGGTTGATCGAGACGAAGCGCCCGCCGCGGCGCTTGAACTCCGAGATCGCGATCTTGAGCGGGTTGGAGTGGTGGTCCTCGGCGGTGCCGAGCATCACGAACAGGCGTGCGCGCTCGAGGTCCGGCCCGCCGAACTCCCAGAACGAGCCGCCGATGGTGTAGATCATGCCCGCGGCCATGTTGACCGAGCAGAAGCCGCCGTGCGCGGCGTAGTTCGGCGTGCCGAACTGGCGCGCGAACAGGCCGGTGAGCGCCTGCATCTGGTCGCGGCCGGTGAACAGGGCGAATTTCCTCGGATCGATGGACCTGATCTTCCTGAGTCGCTCTTCCAACAGGGAAAAGGCTTCTTCCCAGCTGATGGCTTCGAATTCCCCCGCCCCTCGCTCGCTGCCTTGCTTTCTCTTCAGCGGGCGCGTCAGGCGCGCGGGCGAGACCTGC
>CAZLUX010000009.1:21369-37349 GCA_964562815.1 uncultured Enterobacteriaceae bacterium | reverse complement strand
CGTTGCGGGCGCAGGTCTCGTAGATGTATTTCGCGATCGGCGTCGAGCCGACGAAGGACACCGCGGCGATGCCGGGATGGGCGAGGATCGCGTCGACCGCCTCCTTGTCGCCGTGCACCACGTTGAACACGCCGTCGGGCAGCCCCGCCTCCTTGAACAGCTCGGCCATGCGCACCGACGCCGAGGGCACCTTCTCCGAGGGCTTGAGCACGAAGGTGTTGCCGCAGGCGATCGCGACCGGAAACATCCACATCGGCACCATCACCGGGAAGTTGAACGGCGTGATGCCGGCGCACACGCCCACCGGCTGGCGCAGGGTGTAAGCGTCGACCGCGGTGCCGACGTTCTCGGAGAACTCGCCCTTCAGCAGGTGCGGGATGCCGCAGGCGAACTCGATCACCTCGATGCCGCGCTGCACCGAGCCGGCGGCGTCGGGCAGCGTCTTGCCGTGCTCCTCGGTCACCAGGCGCGCGAGCTCCTGCTGATTGTCCTGCATCAGCTGGAGGAACTTCTGCATCACGCGCGCGCGCCGCAGCGGCGGCGTGTCGCGCCAGGCCGGCAGCGCCGTCGCCGCGGCCTTGACCGCGGCGTCGATCGTCTTCGCGTCGGCGAGCGGGACCTTCTTCGAGATCTCGCCGGTCGCCGGGTTGTAGACGTCCCCGGTGCGGCCGGCCGGAACCACCGCCTTGCCGCCGATCCAGAGGGGAACGGTGTGGTGCTTGATGTCTGCGGGCTTGTTCATGGCTGCCTCCTCGCGGCATTCGATTCTACGCCGATCGATATACTCGGCCGATGACCGCGCCGCTCGTTCCCGCCACGCTCGCCTTCGCGCCGGACGGCACGCCCTGGTCCGAGGCCTACGGCGACGTCTACCACAGCGCCGGCGGCGGGCCGGCGCAGGCGCGCCACGTCTTCCTCGCCGGCAACGCCCTGCCGGCGCGCTGGCGCGGCCGGCGCGCCTTCACCGTGCTCGAGACGGGGTTCGGCTTCGGCCTGAACTTCCTCGCCACGCTGCGCGCCTGGCGCGAGGACCCCGACCGCTGCGCGCGGCTGCATTACGTCTCGCTCGAAAAGCACCCGTTTTCCGCCGCCGACATGGAGCGGCTGCACGCGCGCTATCCCGAGCTCGCAGCCGAAGCCGCGGCGCTGCGCGCGGCCTGGCCGCCGCTCCTGCCGGGCATGCACCGCCTCGAGCTCGAAGGCGGCCGCGTCGTGCTGACGCTCGACTTCGCCGACGCGACGGATGCGCTGCGCCAGCTGCGCCTCGCCGCCGACGCGATCTATCTCGACGGCTTCGCGCCGGCGAAGAACCCGGCAATGTGGTCGCGCGCGGCGATGAAGGCGCTCGCGCGGCTCGCCGCGCCGGGCGCGACCGCGGCGACCTGGAGCGCGGCCGCGCCGGTGCGCGAGGCGCTCGCGGCGGCGGGATTCGAGCCCGAGAAGCGCCCCGGCTTCGCGGCCAAGCGCGAGATGCTGGCGGCGCGCTACGCGCCGCGCGGCGGCGGCAGGCCTCTCCGCGCGCCCTGGCCCGAGCGCCGCGCGCTGGTGATCGGCGCGGGGATGGCGGGCGCCGCAGTGTGCGAGCGGCTCGCCGCGCGCGGCTGGGAAGTCGTGCTCATCGAGCGCCGGCGCGAGCCCGGCGCCGAGGCCTCGGGCAACCATGCCGGCGTGTTCCATCCCGTGGCGACGGCCGACGACAGCGTGCTCGCGCGCCTGACGCGCGCCGGCTCGCTTTACGCGCTCGCGCGCTGGAGCGCGCTCGAAGGCGCGGCCTGGGCGGCCTGCGGCGCGCTGCAGCTCGCGCGCGACGAGCGCGAGGACGAGGCCCAGGCCCGGGCGCTCGCCGCGCTCGGCGAGAATCCCGCGTACATGCGCCGCGTGACCCGCGCCGAGGCCTCCGAGCTCGCCGGCGTCGGGCTCGCCGCCGGCGGGTTGTGGTTCGCCCCCGCCGGCTGGGCGCGCCCGCCGAGCCTCGCGCGCGCGCAGCTCGCGCATTCGGCCACCGAGGCCTGCTTCGGCATCGCAGTCGCCTCGCTCGAGCAGGGCGACGGCGGCTGGACCGCGCGCGACGCCGCCGGCCACGCGATCGCGACTGCGCCGGTCGCGGTGCTCGCGAACGCCGAGGACGCGCCGCGCCTCGCGCCTGGCTGCGGCATCTCGCTGCGGCGGGTGCGCGGCCAGGTGAGCTACCTGCCCGAGGCGAGCTTTCGCGCGCCGCGGCTGCCCGTGCTGCGCGGCGGCTTCGTGCTGCCCGCGATCGAGGGCATCGCGGTGGCCGGCGCGAGCTACGACTTCGACGACGACGACCCGTCGCCGCGCCCGGACGGCCACGCCGGCAACCTCGAGCGGCTCGAGCGCATCGTGCCCGGCGCGGCGCGCGGGCTCGATCCCGCCGCACTCGAGGGCAGGGTCGGCTTTCGCGCGGCGACGCGCGACCGCCTGCCGGTCGCGGGCGAGCTCGCCCCGGGCCTGTACGGCGCCTTCGGCTACGGCTCGCGCGGCCTGGTGTGGGCGGCGCTCGCCGCCGAGCTGATCGCGAGCTTGATCGAAGCCGAGCCGCTGCCGCTCGAAGGCCAGCTCGCCGATGCAATCGCGCCGGCGCGCTTCAGCCGCCGCCGCTCGTCTCGCCCCGCATCTCCGCCCGCAGGCGGCGCGCCATGACGCGCGCGTAGAGCGCCGGCGCGAAGCGGCTGACCCACCAGGCGAGCACCGCGGTGCGCCCGTGCAGCAGCAGGCGCCGGCCGCGCCGCGCGGCGAGGTAGATCTTCTCGGCCACCGCCTCGGGCGCGGCGCGCGCCCCGACCACCTGCTGCGCGTGGCGCACCGGGGCGCCGTCGCCTGCGAGCGCGTTGCGCTCGATGCCGGTGGCGACGAACGCGGGACAGACCAGCATGACGTCGATGCCGCGCCCGGCGACCTCGGTGCGCAGGCTGTCGAAGAAGCCGTGCAGCGCGTGCTTGCTGGCGGCGTAGCCGGTGCGCGCGATCAGCGGCGAGAAGCCGGCGACGCTCGAGACGGTCACGATCAGCCCGCGCGTGCGCGCGAGATCGTCGAGCGCGGCCCGGGTGCAGTTCACCGCGCCGAAGAAATTCACTTCCATGACGCGCCGGATCACCGCGGGGTCGGTCGCGGCAAAGCCGCTGCGGTGCGAGATTCCCGCGTTGTTGACGAGCACGTGGACCGGCCCCAGCGCCGCCGCGGCGCGCGAGAGCGCGCGCTCGCACTGCGCGGCGTCGGCGACGTCGCAGGCGAGCCCGAGCGCCGCCTGTCCGAGCCCGGCCGCGGCGGCCTCGACCGCGGCCGCGTCGCGATCGAGCAGCGCCACGCGCGCGCCGGCAGCGGCGAAGCGCGCCGCGATCGCGCGCCCGAGCCCGCCCGCCGCGCCGGTCACGACCGCGACCTTGCCGTGGAACTCACGCCGCGACATCGCGGCTCCGGGCGCGGCGGTAGAGCTCGAAGGTCTCGGACGAGGTCAGGCGCGGCGTGTAGCCGAAGACTTCCTTCAGGCGCCGGTTGTCGAGCACCGGCCGGTAGCGCAGGAAGCGCACCTGCTCTGGGCCGTACTGCGATAGCCCGAGCGGCCTGAGCAGCGCCAGCGCGCCCGCGATCGCCCACGCCGGGAGCTCGACGCAGCGCTTGCCCAGGCGCGCGGCGATCTCGCGCACGCCGAGCGCGCCGTCGCCGGCGACGTTGTAGATTCCCTCGCGCCCGGGCTCGAGCGCGCGCAGGAGGCAGGCGACGACGTCCCGGTCCCAGGCGAAGACGAACGGGCTGTCCGAACCGCGCACCGCGATCAGGCGGGGCTTGTCGAACAGGTCGGTGATCTGGTTGCGCGTGCTCTCGCCGAGGATGGTGCCCACGCGCAGCACGACCTGCGCGAGCCCGGGGTGCGCGCGGCGGTATTCGGCGAGCATCTCCTCGACCAGGCGCTTGTGCCAGGCGTAGGCGAACTCGCGGTTGCCGCGCAGCGGCTGGTCCTCGTCGATCAGCGGCGGGTTGTCGGCGTGGTAGCCGTAGGCGGCGCCGCTCGAGGTGACGACGATCTTCGCCACGCCCGCCTCGACGCAGGCCTCGAGCACGTTCTTCGTTCCCAGCACGTCGACCGAATACTCGTGCTCGCGCGAGCTGTCGCGCCCGGGCGTGACGATCGAGGCGAGGTGCACCACGGCGCTCGCGCCGCGCGCGTGCAGCACTTCGCCCAGCCCGGCGGCGCGCACATCGCGCGCGAGGTACTCGACCCCCGCCAGGCGCGTGGCCTCGGGCGGCTCGCGCAAGTCGAGCGCGAGCACCGCCTGCCCGCGCCGCGCGAGCTCGGCGACCAGCAGCCGCCCGAGGTAGCCGCCGGCGCCGGTGACGAGAACCGTCATGCCACGGCGAGCGCGGGCGGGCGGCGCGACCAGACGCCCGCCACGCTCAAGCCCGCGACGATGTGCCAGATGCCCCACCAGGCGGTGACCACCGCCATCCCGCCCAGGCCGTCGAAGTAGCTGAAGATCAGGATCAGGCCGAGGCCGGAATTCTGGATCCCGCACTCGATCGAGACCGCGCGCCGATCGCGCTCGGGCAGCCCCGCGGCGCCCGCGAGGCCATAGCCGGTGGCGAGCGCGAGCGCGTTGTGCACGAACACGATGCCGACCACCATGCCGACGTACTCGAGGAAGTACCGCCAGTTCGCCGCCAGGGCGCCGATCACGAAGAGGACGAAGAACGCGAGCGAGAAGACCTTGAACGGCTTCACCGCGCGCGCGGTGAAGCGCGGGTAGCGGCGCGAGACGAACAGCCCGGCCGCGAGCGGCACGCCGAGCAGCAGCAGCACGTGCGCGAACATCTCGAGCGGATTGACCGCGACCGAGCGCAGGATCGGCTGCGCCGGCGCGTAGAGGCCGCCCCAGAAGGCGACGTTGAGCGGCGTCATGACGATCGCGGCGAGCGTCGACAGGGTGCTGATCGAGACCGACAGCGCGGTGTTGCCGCGCGCGAAATGGGTGAGGAAGTTCGAGATGTTTCCCGCCGGGCACGACGACACCAGGATCATGCCGAGCGCGATGCTCGGGCGCGGCTCGAGCGCGAGCACCAGCAGGTAGGTGGCGGCGGGAAACACGACGTGGTGGCCGAGCAGGCCGATCGCGAGCGCGCGCGGCTTGGCGAGCGCGGCCCTGAAGTCGGCCGGCTTCAGCTCGAGCGACACCCCGAACATCACCAGCCCGAGGATCACGTTGAGCGCGAGCAGGGTCTGCGGGTTGAAGTTCAGCCGCACCAGGTCGATGTCGCTCATCGGCTATTTGCCCGCGGGCTCCTCGTGCATCTTCTTGAAGTGCAGCAGCCCCGGCGCCCACATGTGCTTCACGGGGTCGACGTCGACGTGAATCACCGCGCACTTCCCCGCCGCGAGGCTGCGCTCGAGCGCCGGGCCGAGCTCGGCCGGGTCGGCGACGCGCTCGCCGTGCGCGCCCATCGCCTCGGCCAGCCTGTCGAAGGCGATCTCGCCGAGGTCGGCCTTGATCGTCTCCTCGGGCCCGAGCGACTTCATGATCAGCGTCTTCAGCGGCCGCAGCATGAACTGCTGGTTCATCTTCACCATGCCCCACTGCCGGTCGCATAGCACGAGATAGACCACGCGCAGCCCGTTGCGGATCGCGGTCTCGATCTCCTGCGGATGGAAGCCCATGGCGCCGTCGCCGATGATGCAGCACACCGGGCGCTCCGGGCGCGCGGCCGCCGCGCCGAGGGCCTGCGCGACGCCGGCGCCGAGCATGCCGAACTTGAAGGTCGACAGCAGCGTGTTCGGCACGCGTGCCTCGTGGTAGAACAGGGCCCAGATCGCGGCGTTGCCGCCGTCGGCGACGAGCACCGCATCGTCGCCGAAGGCCTGCTGGCAGGCGTGCGCGACGTGCGCGGGGTTCATCGGCACCGCGCGGTCCTCGAGCCGCTTGTCGAGCTCGGCGCGCTCGGCGCGGCGCGCCTCGCCGTACTTCTTCACCCGCGCCCGGCGAGGCTCGAGCCGCATCGCGCCGGCGCGCGCTTCGAGCCGCGCGGCGAGCTGGGCGAGGAAGACCCTGGCGTCGGCGAGCACCGCGAGCGCCGCCGGCTTGGCTGCGCCGAGCGCGGCGCCGTCGACGTCGACCTGGATCATCTTCTGCGCCGCCGGCGCTCGCCAGTAAGGCGCCTTGCCCCACCAGTCGGTCTCGCCCAGGCGCGAGCCGACGCAGAGCACGACGTCGGCGTCGTTGCGCACCTCGTGGTTGAGCTTGACGTGGATCATCGGCACGGAGAGCTCGGAGGTCTCGGGCAGCGCGCCGCGCGCGCCCCAGCTGGTGGTCACCGGCGCGTGCAGCAGCTCCGCGACGCGGGCGAGCTCGGCGTAGGCGCCGGCGTGCACCACGCCGCTGCCGGCGTGGATCATGGGCGCCTCGGCCGCGGCGAGCATCTCGGCGGCGCGCTCGACGTCCTCCGGCGCCGGCTGCGGCGGGCTCGCGCGCCTGTACTGGGTCGGCGCCCACAGCGCCGGCTCGCCCTTGAAGGCGCCGTTCATGATGTTCTCCGGCACGTCGAGATGGACCACGCCCGGGCGCCCCTCCCAGCAGGCGCGCAGCGCCGCGCGCGCGAGCTCGGGAATGCGCTCGTAGGACGGCGCCGCGCGGCTCCACTTGGCGAACGCCGAGACGACGCCCGCCTGGTCGAAGCTCTGGTAGGCGCCGGGCCGCGGCGGATAGCTGAGCCCGGTGCGGCGCGCGCTCGTCACGCACAGCACGCGGTTGCCCTCGGCCTGCTCGACCACCAGGCCGGGGAGCACGTTCGCGACGCCCGGGCCGTTCGAGGCCATGCACACGCCGAGGCGCCCGGTCAGGCGCGCATAGGCGCCGGCCATATGCGCGGCGCTCGTCTCGTGCCGCGGCGTGACGATCTCGATCCCGAGCCGGTGCAGCGCCGAGTAGAAGCCGAAGTAAGTGCCGTCGATGATGCCGAAGACCTTGTCGACGCCTTCGGCCTGCAGCATGCGCGCGATCAGCTCGCCGCCGGAATGCTCCGCCATGCGCTCTCCCCGAGCCGGTGATGGTCGCCGGGCATTGTATAGCCCTAGCCCGCGCTCAAGTCCCTGAAATCGATCCGCACGTCGGACGCATCGGGCTCGCCGGTGTGCGCGAGGATCGCCTCGCGCGCCTTGTCGCGCAGCGCGATCGCGGCGCGCCAGTCGCTGCCTTCGGGCGCGATCGGCTCGCCGACCCAGACTTCGAGCCGCGCGGGCCGGGGCACCCAGATCCTGTCGGGGAGCATGGTACGCGTGCCGCGCATCACCACCGGGATCACGGGCGCGCCCGCCTGCGCCGCGGCGACGAAGGCGCCCATGCGAAACGGCAGCAGGCCGGGCTCGCGGCGGAGCGTGCCCTCGGCGAACACCAGCGGCGCCACGCCGCTGCCCACGCTGTCCTCGATGGCGCGCTGATCGGCGAGACTGCGCGCGGTGTCGACGCGCTCGACGAAGAGGCTTCCCAGGTGCCGCAGCAGCGTGCCGGCAAACAGCTGCGGCGCCAGGTCCCGCTTGGCGACGAAGGCGACGCGCGGCGGCAGCGCCGCCGTCAGCACCAGGCCGTCGACGTAGCTCGCGTGATTCGACACCACGATCGCGTTCGCCGCCCGCTCGAGGCGCTCGGCGCCCTCGACCCTGGGCGTCGCGCCCCACAGCCAGAGCGCCAGCCGGGCCCCGCGCCGCCCGATCGCGCGTGCGCGCGCCGGGCGCTGCGTGGCCGCGATCAGCAGCCAGGTCGGCAGCATGACGAGGACGAGGCTCGCCCAGGCCCAGGCGCCCCACAGGCGCCCGGCGGCGCGCCGCAGCACGCGCGAGGCGCGCGCCGCGAGGCCCTCGAGCTCGAGCCGCGCGAGCTGCAGCCAGGCCGGGCGCTCGCCGGCGCCGAGCGCGCCGCGCTCGTAGAGCTCGCGGCAGGCGTTGCGCCGGACCTTGCCGCTCGAGGTCTTGAGCACGCTGCGCGGCGGCGCGAGCACCACCTCGTCGGCCGGCATGCCGATCAGGTCGACCGCAAGGCGGTTGATCTCGCCGACGAGGCGCGCGCGCGCCTCCTCCCGCGTCTCGCGCGTCTCCGCGAGCACGATCAGGCGCTCGCCCGCGCCGCGCGCGTTCGAGGCGAACACCGCCACCGCCCCCCGGCGGATTCCGCCCACCTCGCCGACCGCCTCTTCGAGCTCCATCGGGTGGATGTTGTGGCCGCCGCGGATGATGAGGTCCTTGGCGCGCCCGGTCAGGTAGAGCTCGCCGCCGGCGAGATAGCCCAGGTCGCCGGTGTTGCGCCAGCCGTCGTCGATCAGGCGCGCGGTCTCCTCCGGGTTCTCGTAGTAGCCGCGCGTGGCCGAAGGGCCGCTGAACTGGACCCGCCCCTCGACCCGCTCGCCCGCTTCGCGCCCCCGCTCGTCGACGATCCGGATCGCGTGGCCCGGCAGCGCGCGGCCGCAGGCGACCACCCGCAGCGGCAGGGGATCGTCGGCGCGCGCCCGGCGCGCGACGCCGCCGCGCTGAAGCGCGGCGCGGTCGACCCGGTCGACGAGCAGGCCGCGCCCGAGCGGAGGGAAGGTGACGCCGAGGCAGGACTCGGCCAGGCCGTAGACCGGGGTCATGGCTTCGGGCCTCAGGCCCCAGCGGGCGAAGCGCTCGCTGAAACGCTCCGCCGTCTCCGCGCTCACCGCCTCGGCGCCGTTGAACGCGAGCCGCAGGGACGAAAGGTCGAGCCCTTCGAGCTGGCTGTCCGCGAGCTTGCCGAGGCACAGCTCGTAGGCGAAGTTCGGCGCCGAGGTGAGCGTGCCGCGGTGATGCGCGATGCGCCGCAGCCAGCGCTCGGGCCGCGAGAGGAAGGCGAGCGGCGACATCAGCACCAGCGGATAGCCGTAGAGCAGCGCGCCGAGGCAGGCGCCGATCAGCCCCATGTCGTGGTAGAGCGGCAGCCAGGACACGAAGACGTCGGCCGGGCCCGCCTGCGCCGCCGTCCCCATCGCGCGAAGGTTGGCCACCAGGTTCGCGTGCGTCAGCACCACGCCCTTGGGCTGCCCGGTGCTGCCCGAGGTGTACTGCAGGAACGCGATGTCGCCGGGCGCGGCGCGGTGCGCCGCCACGGTGCCGCCGGCCTGCGTCACCTCCTCGACGGTCAGGACGTCGCCGAGCGTCTCGGCATGCGCGCGCAGCACGTGGGCGAGCGGCTTCGCGGCCTCGCCGGCGACGAAGATCCGCGCGCCGCTGTTGGCCACGATCCCCGCGACGCGGCGGAAGTGCTGCTCGAGCTGCGCCGGCCGCGCCGGCGGATAGAGCGGGACCGGGATCGCCCCCGCGCGCAGCGCGCCGTAGAAGGCGGCGAAGAAGCCGCGGCTGGTCGGCAGCATGATCGCGACCCGGTCGCCCGGCGCGACGCCGCGCGCCGCGAGCCCGGCGGCGAAGGCGCCCGCGGCCTCGCCGAGCGCGCCGAAGCTGATCTCCTCGGCCGCTTCGCGCTCGCCGTAGAGGGTGATGTGGCCGCGCTCGGGATGGTGCGCGAGGTGCCAGTCGAGCGCCGCGGTGAGCGTCTCGACCGCAAAGGCCGGATGCTCCGCCGCGGGCGGCTCGCGCGTCACGACGACCGGAGCAACGTCGCCCTCGGCCGCGCGCGGCGCCGCCTCGAAGTAACGCAGCAGGTCGCGCGGCGTCTCGGCCTCGCTGAATCCCTCCTCGGGCAGGCGCGCGCCCAGGGACTGCTCGATCCGCGCGGCGAGCTCGACGCGCGCGAGGCTGTCCAGCCCGTAGTCGCGCTCGAGCGAATCGTCGAGCCCGAGCCGCTCGATCGCGGGATCCCGCGGATGGAGCTCGCGCGCCAGGGCACGCAGCAGCTCGAGCAGTTGCGCGCCCTGCGCGCCGACTTCAGGCATGGGCTTGACCGGGATCAATAGGCGGCAGGAGCCGCACGGCAGACTGGATTGTCAGACAGGGGCGCAAAATGGACAAGCCGCATTCCACTCCGGGGCGCGCGCTCGCCGCCGCCGAGCTGCGCCGCCGCTGCGACCCGGCGCAGCTCGCCTTCGCCAGCACCGACGAGCTGGCCGACCTGAGCGACGCGCTCGGCCAGGCGCGCGCGGTCGAGGCCATCCGCTTCGGCATCGAGATGCCGCGCGAGGGCTACAACCTGTTCGCGATGGGGCCCGAAGGCCTCGGGCGCCGGACCGTCGTGCGCGGCTTCCTGGAGCAGACCGCGCCGGCGCGCGAGGTCCCGGCCGACTGGTGCTACGTGTTCAACTTCGACACGCCGCACAAGCCGCGCGCGTTGCGCCTGCCGCCGGGCCGGGCGCCGGATTTCAGGCAGAGCATGGAGCGCCTGGTGCAGGACCTGCGCGCCGGCATTCCCGCCGCGTTCGAGTCCGACGAATACCGCCGCCGGCGCCAGGAAATCGAGTCGGCGTTCAACGAGCACCAGGAAAAGGGCGTCGGCGAGATCGGCGAGCGCGCCAAGGACCAGGGCATCGCGCTGCTGCGCACGCCGAGCGGTTTCGGCTTCGCGCCGATGCGCAAGGACGAGGTGATGAGCCCGCAGGATTTCCACAAGCTGCCGCAAGAGGAGCAGAAGCGGCTGGAGGACGCGATCGCGGTGTTGCAGGCGGATCTCGAGCGGGTAATCCAGGACGTGCCGAAGTGGAGACGTGAGGCGCAGCACAAGCTGCGCGAGCTCAACCGCGAGACCACGCGCAATGCGGCGCACAGCCTGATCGAGGAGCTGAAAGCCGCGTACGCGGCGCTGCCCGAAGTGGGCGCCTACCTCGCCGCGCTCGAGGAGGACGTGCTCGACCACGCCGAGGTGTTCCAGCAGCCCAAGGACGGCGAGCAGCCGACCCTGTTCGGCATCCCCATCGCGCACGGCGGAGAGGAATCCGAGGTGACGTTCCGCCGCTACCGCGTCAACGTGCTGATCGAGCACTCGGACGCAAAGGGCGCGCCGATCGTCTACGAGGACAACCCCACCCACGACAGCCTCGTCGGCCGCATCGAGCACATCGCGCAGATGGGCACCCTGGTGACCGACTTCACCCTGATCAAGGCGGGCGCGCTGCACCGCGCCAACGGCGGCTACCTGATCCTGGACGCGGTCAAGGTGCTGACGCAGCCGTTCGCCTGGGAAGCGCTCAAGCGCGCGCTGCGCGCGCGAGAGATCCGCACCGAGTCGATGGGCCAGATGCTGAGCCTGATCAGCACCGTTTCGCTCGAGCCGGAGCCGATTCCGCTCGACGTCAAGGTGGTGCTGGTGGGCCAGCGCCTGATCTACTACCTGCTGCACGACCTCGACCCGGAGTTCGGCGAGCTGTTCAAAGTGGTGGTCGACTTCGACGAGGACATGCCGCGCGAGGCGGGCACCGACCTCCTCTACGCGCGCGCGGTCGCGACGGTCGCGCGCAGCCTGAAGCTGCGCCCGCTCGAGCGAGACGCCGTGGCGCGGGTGATCGAGCACGGGTCGCGCACCGCAGACGACGCCGAGCGCGTCTCGGTGCAGATGCGCGGCCTCGCCGACCTGCTGCGCGAGTCCGATTACTGGGCCAACGTCGCGGGCCGCGCCCTCACCTCGGCCGCCGACGTGCAGCGCGCGATCGACGCCAAGGAGCGCCGCGCCGACCGTATCCGGCGGCGCCTGAGCGAGGAGATGCTGCGCGGGCGGCTGCTGATCGACACCTCGGGCGAGCGCAGCGGTCAGGTCAACGGCCTGGCGGTGGTGCAGCTCGGCGGCTATTCGTTCGGCGTGCCGCACCGCATCACCGCCCGCGTGCGGCTGGGCGGCGGCAGGGTGCTCGACATCGAGCGCGAGTCCGAGCTCGGCGGCCCGATCCACTCCAAGGGCGTGCTGATCCTGTCGGGATTCCTCGCCGGGCGCTACGCGCCGAACAAGCCTCTCGCGGTGAGCGCGAGCCTCGTCTTCGAGCAGCAATACGGCGGCGTCGAGGGCGACAGCGCCTCGTCGGCCGAGCTCTACGCCCTGCTCTCTGCGCTCGCCGGCGCGCCGCTCAGGCAGTCGCTCGCGGTCACCGGCTCGGTCAACCAGCACGGCGACGTGCAGGCGATCGGCGGCGTGAACGAGAAGATCGAGGGCTTCTTCGATCTGTGCGCGGCGCGCGGCCTGAGCGGCGATCAGGGCGTGCTCATTCCCGCCGCGAACGTCAAGAACCTGATGCTGCGCGACGACGTGGTCGATGCGGTCGCGGCGGGCAGATTCGCCGTCTACGCGATCGAGAACGTCGATCAGGGCATCGCGATCCTCACCGGGCTACTGGCGGGCGAGCGCGGCGCCGACGGCCGCTACGCCCCCGGCACGTTGAACCATCGGGTCGAAGAGCGGCTGCTCGAATACGCCGAGCACGCGCGCCGCTTCGGCGCCGCCGCGGCGCCGCACGGCCCGCGGCGAGGCGCGCCGCAACGATGACCCTGCAGCGCATCGTGGTGGCGCTGGACACCGGCCCTCGCGCCCGTGCCGCGCTCGAGGCCGCCGCCGAGCTCGCCGCGCGCATGCAGGCCGAGCTGGTGGGCCTGTTCGTGGAGGACGTCGAGCTGCTGCATTTCGCGGGCCTGCCGTTCGCGCGCGAGGTGGGCTACCCGTCGGCCAGCCTGCGTCCGCTCGACGTCGCCGCCATGGAGCGCGCGCTGCGCGCCGCCGCGGAGGAGGTGCAGCGCACGCTCGCCGCGGTCGCCGGGCGCGGCCCCTTGAGCTGGTCCTTCCGCACCGCGCGCGGCGCGGTGCCCGCCGAGCTGCGCGCCGCGGCGGCCGAGGGCGGCATCGTGGTGACCTGCGCCCTGCGGGTCGCGTTGCGCGCACCGCTTGCGGTGATGTGCACGGCCGCGACGCCGCCCGAGCAGGCCGTGCCCGCCGCGGCGGCGCTCGCCGCCGCCCTCGGTGGCGCGGTCGAAATCGTTCTCCTGGACGGCGAGGGCGATGCGGCGGAAGGCTGGCGGCAGCGCGCGCGCGAGCTGCTGGCGGCGGACGCGACGGTGCGCGTCTAGCCCTTACGCCGGGACGCGTAGAGCTCGCGGAAGGTGCGCCCGGCGGGCACCGGCATGTCGCGCCCGAGGGTCCAGCCCGAGCCGACCGGCAGGCTCGAGATCCTGCCCTTCGCGCCGCCCATCAGCCTGAGCACGCGCACGGCGATGCGGGTCGCGAGCGCGTAGAGGCGCGGACGCGTGGCGGCGAACGCCCACAGGCGAAACCCCATCCGCTCGCGCCAGGGGCGCAGGCCCGCCTCCATCTGCCGCTCGCGCAGCTTGCGCAGCAGCTCCGGCAGCGGAATCCGCACCGGGCAGGCGACCTCGCAGGCGCCGCACAGCGTCGCCGCCTGCGGCAGGTCGAGCGCGTTCTCGATCCCCTGGTACACCGGCGTCAGCACCGACCCCATCGGGCCGGGGTAGACCCAGCCGTAGGCGTGCCCGCCCACCGTCTGGAATACCGGGCAGTGATTCATGCACGCGCCGCAGCGGATGCAGCGCAGCATGTCCTGCATGTCGCTGCCGACCAGCCGGGTGCGGCCGTTGTCCACCACGATCACGTACATGTGCTCTGGGCCGTCGAGGTCGCCTTCGCGGCGCGGGCCGGTGACGATGGTGAAGTAGTTCTCGATCTCCTGCCCCGTGGCCGAGCGCGGCAGCACGCGGTTGAGCGTGGAGAGATCCTCCAGCGTCGGAATCACCTTCTCGATGCCGGTGATCGCGACGTGGACCCTCGGCAGCGTGGTCACCATCCGGCCGTTGCCCTCGTTGGTGACGATCGCCACCGAGCCGGTTTCGGCCACCAGGAAGTTGCCGCCCGAGATGCCGAGGTCGGCGCTCAGGAAATGCGCGCGCAGCATCTCGCGCGCCTCGCGCGTGAGCGCCGCGGTGTCGGTGAGACGCGGGCGGCGGTGATGCTCGGCGAAGAGGTCGGAGACCTGCTCCTTGTCCTTGTGGATCGCCGGCGCGATGATGTGCGAAGGCGGCTCCTTGGCGAGCTGGATGATGTACTCGCCGAGGTCGGTCTCGACCGGGATGACGCCGTTCGCCTCGAGCGCCTCGTTCAGCCCCGCCTCCTCCGACACCATCGACTTCGACTTGATCGCCTTCTTCACGCCGTGGCGGGCGCAGATCTCGAGCACGTGGCGGCGGATCTCTTCGGCGTCCTTCGCCCACAGCACCTCGACGCCGCGCCGGGTCGCCTCCTCCTCGAACCGAAGCAGCCAGGCGTCCAGGTTGGCGAGCCCGCGATTGCGGATCGCCTCGCTCGCGCGGCGCAGCTCCTCGAACGCCTCGACACCGTAGGCCTCGCGCGCCGCGGCGCGCTTGTCGGCGAAGCCGCTGCCGAAGCGCTTGAGCACGCTCTGCAGCCTCGCGTCGGCGAGCGCTCCGTGCGCGCGCGCCTTGAACTGCATCGACTGGATGCGCATCAGTCGGTCTCCCCGGCGAGCAGCTCGGCGACGTGCAGCACGCGCGTGCTCTCGTCGCCGCGCCGGCGCAGGCGGCCCTCGATGTTGAGCATGCAGCCGAGGTCGCCCAGCACCACCGTTCCCGCGCCCGAGGCGGCGATGTTCTCGCACTTGGTCTCGGCCATGGCGGCGGAAATCTCGCCGAATTTGATCGAGAAGGTGCCGCCGAAGCCGCAGCAGACCTCGCTGTCCTTCATTTCGGTGAGCGTGACGCCCGGCATCTTCGAAAGCAGCTTGCGCGGCTGCTGCTTGACCCCGAGCTCGCGCAGCCCGGCGCAGGAGTCGTGATAGGTGATGGTGCCGTTGAAGCGCCCGGGCGGCAGCTCGAGCCGGGCGACGTTCACGAGGAAGTCGGTCAGCTCCCAGCTCTTCGCCGCGAGCGCCTCGACGCGCGCGAGCCAGGCGGCCTCGCCCGCGAACAGCGCCGGGTAGTGGGTCTTGATCATGCCGGTGCATGAGCCCGAGGGCGCCACCAGGTAGTCGCAGGCCTCGAACTCGCCGATCAGCTTCTCGGCCAGGGCACGCGCGGATCGGCGCTCGCCCGAATTCCAGCCCGGCTGGCCGCAGCAGGTCTGCGAGGCGGGCACCACCACCTCGAACCCGGCGCCTTCGAGCAGCTTGAGGGCGGCGAAGCCGATGCGCGGGCGCATCATGTCCACCAGACAGGTGACGAACAGGCCGACGCGGCGTCCGCTGCTCATGACGAGGACTTTTCTTTTTGAAACAGAGGCAAGAGGGCAATCAAGGATAGCACGCCGACGCCTCGCCCGATTTCACATCGTGAGATACAATCGGCAAGGTTGGATGATGCTACGCAACAATTCCGTGACCGCGGCTAAACCCAAAGACGACCAGAAAAGCCCGATCCAGGTGATCGAGCGGATGATGAAGCTGCTCGACGTGCTCGCCGAGCACCCGGAGCCGCTCGGCCTGAAGCAGGTCGCCCAGTACACCGGGCTGCACCCCTCCACCGCCCACCGCATCCTCGCCGCGATGGCCGCCGACCGACTGGTCGACCGCATCGAGCCGGGCAGCTATCGGCTCGGCATGCGCCTGCTCGAGCTCGGCACCCTGGTCAAGTCGCGCATCAACGTGCGCGAGCTGGCGCTGCCGGTCATGCGCGAGCTGCACGCCCAGACCGGGGAGACGGTCAACCTCTCGGTGCGCCACGACGACGAGATCGTCTACGTCGAGCGGACTTCCGCCGGCCGCGCGGCGATGCGCATCGTGCACGCCATCGGCGCGCGCGCGCCGCTGCACTGCACCGCCGCCGGCAAGCTGTTCCTGCTCGAAGACGGATTCGCCCGGCTGCGCGATTACGCCAAGCGCACCGGCCTCGCGCCGCACACGCGCAACACGCTCAGCACGATCGCGCAGCTCGAGCGCGACCTCGAGCGCATCCAGCGCCAGGGCTACGCGACCGACAACGAGGAGGCGGAGACGGGTGTGCGCTGCGTCGCGGCCGGCATACGCAACGATGCGGGAGACCTGATCGCCGGGTTGTCGCTGTCGACCCCGGCCGA
>CAZLUX010000009.1:12503-21269 GCA_964562815.1 uncultured Enterobacteriaceae bacterium | reverse complement strand
GCCGCGGTCACGCCCTCGGCGTCGTTGTAGGCGGCGTGCAGGACGTTGGCGTCCTTCTTCAGGTCCACGCCGACCAGCATCGCGCCGCTCGCGCCCACCTGGGCGCGGGTCATGCGCAGGAAGCCCTCGGCCTCGGCGCGGGCAAGGTTGCCGATCGTCGAGCCCGGAAAGTAGGCCACGCGGCGGTACGCCTTGCGCCCGCTCCGCGACGGCAGCTTGAGCGGACGGGAAAAGTCGCCCACCACCGCGGCGATCTCGAGCCAGGGAAACTCGCGCGCGAGGCGCCGCGCCGCCTCGCGCAGCGCCGCCTCGGAGATCTCGACCGCGACGTAACGCGCGGGTCTCAGATGCTCGATCAGCATGCGCGTCTTGACGCTCTCGCCGCTGCCGTACTCGATCAGCTCGCAGTCCTCGCCGGCGAAGCGCCTGATCGCGCGCAGATGCCTCCTGGTGAGCGCGAGCTCGGTGCGCGTCGGGTAGTACTCGCGCAGGCGGCAGATGCGCTCGAACAGCCGACTGCCCTCGGCGTCGTAGAAGTACTTGGGCGGCAGCGTCTTCTGCGGCTGTGACAGCCCGGAGATGACGTCGTCGAGGAAGCTGTCCGCGGGGACCGCGGAACCGAAGAAACCGACGCTCCCCTGCTTGCTCAGCCGCGCGAGTCGGCCAGCACGCTGCTTCTTTCGAGCCACTTGCGGATGCGGTTGGCGTCGCCGAATCGCGAGTACTTGCCCCAGGAGTCGAGCAGCACCATGATCAGCTCGCGGGACTCGACCTTCACCTGCATCACCAGGCAGCGGCCGGCTTCGCTGATGTAGCCGGTCTTCGAAAGGTCGATGTCCCAGTGCGGATTGTTCACCAGCCGGTTGGTATTGTGATACGAGAGGGTCCGCCCGCGCGACTCCACCCGCGCCCGCTCGCGCGTCGTGTAGGCGCGGATCAGCGGGTAGTCCGCGGCCGCCTTGACCAGCCGGGCGAGATCGCGCGGGCTCGAGACGTTTTTCGGATTGAGCCCGGTGGGTCCCGCGTAGTGCGTGTCCTCCATGCCGAGCGCGCGGGCCTTCGCGTTCATCGCCGCGACGAAGGCCTCGGTGCCGCCCGGGAAGGTGCGCGCCAGCGCGAAGGCGGCGCGGTTCTCGGAAGCCATGAGCGCGAGCAGCAGGAGCTGGCTGCGCGTGAGCACCGTGCCCGGGCGCAGACGCGAGTGCGTCCCCTTGCGGTGATCGATGTCCTGCCTGCTGACCACGACCCGCTGCTGCATGTCGACGCCGCTGTCGAGCAGCACCATGGCGGTCATCAGCTTGGTGATCGACGCGATCGGCATCACCTGATCGGAGTTCTTGGCGAGGATCGTCTTGCCGCTCTCGGCGTCCTGCACCAGCACCGCGCTCGAGCGCAGGAACACCTTGCCGGTCTGCGCCTGCGCGAATCCCACGGTGAGCAGCAGCACCGCCAGCAGCGCGAACACCGCGACGATCTTTTCCAGGTGGTGAAGCTGACGTTGTGATTCTTGTTGCATGCCTGCAGTGTAAAGCACGGTTTCTCGAAAATGCAAGCAAAAATAAGGGGCTACCCCTTGTTTCTCGAAAGGACGTGAAATATTGCTGGTTTCGTGCTAGGCCGCCTTGACCCGCTCCAGCGTCTCCTCTGCGGCGGCGGCCTGCTGCTGCAGCGCCCACATGCGGGCGTACTCGCCGCCCGCGGCCAGCAACTCGCGGTGGCTGCCTCGCTCGACGATGCGGCCCTGCGCCATGACCAGGATCTGGTCGGCGTCCATCACCGTGGAGAGCCGGTGCGCGATGACCAGCGTGGTGCGGCCCTTGGAGATGCGCTCGAGCTCGGCCTGGATCGCCTTTTCCGCCTTCGAGTCGAGCGCCGAGGTGGCCTCGTCGAAAATCAGGATGCGCGGGTCCTTGAGCAGCGCCCGGGCGATCGCCACCCGCTGCTTCTCCCCGCCCGAGAGCTTGAGCCCGCGCTCGCCGACCATGGTTTCGTAGCCGGCCGGCAGGCTCAGGATGAAATCGTGGATGTGGGCGGCGCGCGCCGCCTCGACCACATCGGCCTCGCTCGCGTCGGGCCGGCCGTAACGGATGTTGTAGCGGATGGTGTCGTTGAAGAGCACCGTGTCCTGCGGAACGATGCCGATCGCCGCCCGCAGCGACTCCTGCCGCACGTCGCGCACGTCGGCGCCGTTGACCAGGATCGCGCCCGCGCCCGCGTCGTAGAAGCGGTACAGCAGCCGGGCGAGCGTCGACTTGCCGGAGCCGGAGTGGCCGACCACGGCGAGGCGCTGCCCCGCCGGGATGGTGAAGCTCACGCCGTGCAGGATGCGGCGCGCGGGCTCGTAGCTGAAATCGACGCCGCGGAACTCGACGGCCGCCGGGCCGGCGGGAAGCGCGGGGGCGCCCGCCTTGTCCTCGATCTCGCGGTGAGCGGCGAGCAGCCGGAACATGCGATCCATGTCGATCAGCGCCTGCTTGATCTCGCGGTACACCATGCCGAGGAAATTGAGGGGGATGTAGAGCTGGATCAGCAGCCCGTTCACCAGCACCAGGTCGCCCAGGGTGAATTTCTGCGCCACCACGCCCTGCGCGGCGAGGAACATGAGCGCGGTCACGGCGCCGGCGATGATGAGCGCCTGGCCGATGTTGAGCAGCCCCAGGGAGGCCTCGTTCTGCACCGAGGCGTTCTCGTACTTCAACAGGTTCTCGTCGTAGCGCCGGGCCTCGAAATCCTCGTTGCCGAAATACTTCACCGTCTCGTAGTTGAGCAGGCTGTCGATCGCGCGCGTGTTGGCGCTCGAGTCGAGCTCGTTCGCGCGGCGCCGGATCTCCATCCGCCACTCGGTGACGAGCACTGTGAAGGTGAGATAGACCGCGACCGCGCCGAAGGTGATCGCGGCGAAGCGCCAGTCGAATTTCTTCAGCAGCACCGCCCCGACCAGCGTGAACTCGAGGATCACCGGGATGATCGAGAACAGCAGGTACGAAAGCAGGGTCGAGATGCCGCGCGTGCCGCGCTCGATGTCGCGCGTCATGCCGCCGGTCTGGCGCTCCAGGTGAAATCGCAGCGAGAGCCGGTGCAGGTGGCGAAAGACCCCCAGCGCGACGCGGCGAATCGCGCGCTGCGTGACCCGCACGAAGACCACGTCGCGCAGCTCGGCGAACAGGGTGGTGGAAAAGCGCAGCAAGCCGTAGATCGCGAGCAGCGCGGCGGGCACGGCGACGATCGCAGTCTTCGCGTCGAGCCCGTCGACCACCTCCTTCATCACCAGCGGCACGCCGACGTTGGCGAACTTCGCCGCGGCGAGGCACGCGAGCGCGGCGGCGACGCGCCACTTGTACTCGAGCAGGTAGGGCAGAAGCAGCCCGACCGCGCGCCACTCGGTCCCGCTGAGCGGCTGCGTCGGGGCGGAATTGTGCGCACGGGCCATGGGAGCCGGCGATTCTAGTGGTTTTTGGCCGACCCTCGCCCGAACGGCAGCAGCAGGATCCAGCCCAGGCAGTACACGTCGAGCACCAGCGGCAGCGGCAGCAGCGCGAAGTTCCACCAGCCGGGCTGCCAGCCGAGCCATTGTTCGACCGTGGGCAGGGTCAGGAACATCGCAACGGCGCCGAGCAGCCCGGGCAGGAACGGGATGCCGCGGGGCACGCGCTCGCCCACCCTGGCCTTGCTCCAGGCGCGCCAGACCTGGAAATTGACCGCCGCGCCGAGAACGAAGAACAGCCACAGCATCGACGCGACCACCAGACCGAGAAGGAACTTGCCGCTCATCGCCCAAGACTCGCACATCCGGGCCCGCGCGGCTTGACGCCGCGCCGCCGGCGCCGTAACATTCAAACGTTCGTTTGAATCGCCCTCGAGCTCCCCACTCCGTCGAAATCGCCATGTCCCTGCGCGCGATCAAGCCGCAACACGAGACCCGCACCCGCATCCTCGACGTCGCCGAGGAGCTCTTCATGCAGCACGGCTTCGAGGCCACCTCGATGCGGCTGCTGACCTCGACCGCGCGCGTCAACCTGGCCGCCGTCAACTATCACTTCGGCTCGAAGGACGCCCTGATCGAGGCGCTGTTCCACCGCCGCCTCGACCCGATGAATGCGGAACGCATCGCCGCGCTCGATGCGCTCGAGCAGCAGGCCGGCGAGCAGCCGCTCGTGGCCGAGCAGATCATCCGTGCGTTCATCGGCACGAGCCTGCGCATGATCGAGGACGCGAGGGGCGGCGGGCGGAACTTCATCCGCCTGCTCGGCCGCGCCTATACCGAGCCGGCGAAGCAGATCCGGGCCCTCATCGGCCAGCTCCACGCGCCGGTGATGGAGCGCTTCAAGGCCGCCCTCGCCAGGGCCCTGCCCCAGATTCCGCTCGACGAGCTGGTCTGGCGCATGCACTTCATGTTCGGAACGCTGTCATACACCCTGGCGGCGACGGACACGGTGCAGCTCATCGCCGGCTGCAAGCCGGAGGACCGCTACGACGCGCGCCTGCTGGAGGCGCGGCTGATCGCGTTCCTCTGCGCCGGCCTGCTCGCGCCGCTGCCGCACCGCAACGTAATGAAAGCCGCCTAGTCAAAGGAGACTTGTCATGCTGGGATTCATCGTCACCTGCGTCATCGTCCTGGTTCTCGCGCTCGTTTTCGTCGCGCCGCTGCGCCGGGCCGTGATCAGCAATCCGCTGCTCGCCGTGTATCGACGCATCCTGCCGGACATGTCGCAGACCGAACGCGAGGCGATCGACGCCGGAACGGTCTGGTGGGACGGCGACCTGTTCTCCGGCCGTCCGGACTGGGACAAGCTGCTCGCCGTGCCGGCGCCGAAGCTGACGCCCGAGGAGCAGGCCTTCGTCGACGGCCCGTGCGAGGAGCTGTGCGCGATGTGCGACGACTGGGACATCACCCACGAGCGCCAGGACCTGCCGCCCCACGCCTGGCAATTCATGAAGGACCAGGGCTTTCTCGGCATGATCATCCCGAAGAAGTACGGCGGGCTCGAATTCTCGGCGCTGGCGCACTCCGCGGTGGTGATGAAGCTCGCCACGCGCTCGAACACCGCGGCGGTGAGCGTGATGGTGCCGAACTCGCTCGGGCCGGCCGAGCTGCTGCTGCATTACGGAACCGAGGAGCAGAAGGACTACTATCTGCCGCGCCTCGCCAGGGGGCTCGAGATTCCCTGCTTCGCGCTCACCAACCCGGAGGCAGGCTCGGACGCCGCGGCGATTCCCGACTACGGCGTCGTCTGCCGCGGCATGTACCAGGGCAAGGAAGTGCTGGGCATGCGCGTCACCTGGGAAAAGCGCTACATCACGCTCGGCCCCGTGGCGACGCTGCTCGGGCTCGCCTTCCGCCTCTACGATCCCGAGCGCCTGCTGGGCGGCAGCGAGGACATCGGCATCACCTGCGCGCTGGTGCCGACGAGCCACCCCGGGGTCGAGATCGGCCGCCGGCACCTGCCGCTGAACGCCGTGTTCCAGAACGGGCCGAACTCGGGCAAGGACGTGTTCATGCCGCTCGACTGGATCATCGGCGGACGCGAGTACGCGGGCAAGGGCTGGATGATGCTGATGGGCTGCCTCGCCGCGGGCCGGTCGATTTCGCTGCCGACCTCTTCGGTGGGCGGAGCAAAGGCGATGGCGCGCTATACCGGCGCCTACGCCAGGGTGCGCAGCCAGTTCAAGACTCCGATCGGCAAGCTCGAGGGCGTCGAGGAGGCGCTCGGCCGGATCGGCGCGAACTGCTACCTGATGGACGCCACGCGCGTGATGACCGCGGGCGCGGTCGACGCCGGCGAGAAGCCCGCGGTGATCTCGGCCATCGCGAAGTACCACATGACCGAGCGCGTGCGCAAAGTGATCGACGACGCGATGGACATCCACGGCGGCAAGGGCATCTGCCTCGGGCCGAACAACTGGATCGGGCGCGGCTACCAGGTGGTGCCGATCGGCATCACCGTCGAAGGCGCAAACATCCTCACCCGCAGCCTGATCATCTTCGGCCAGGGCGCGATCCGCTGCCATCCCTACGTGCTGCGCGAGATGCGGGCCGCCAAGGAATTGCGCGGCGCCGAGGCCTCGCGCGAGTTCGACGCCGCGCTGTTCGCGCATATCGGCCATACGATCGGCAACGGCGCGCGGGCGTTCTTCCACGCGCTCACGGGCTCGGCGTTCGCGCGGGCGCCGGCAGGGGCCGCGCCCGAGACGAAGCGCTACTACAAGGATTTGACGCGCATCTCGGCGGGCTTCGCCTTCGCGGCCGATGTCTCGATGCTGGTGCTGGGGGGCTCGCTCAAGAGGAAGGAGAAGATCTCCGCGCGGCTCGGCGACGTGCTCTCGGCGATGTACCTCGCCTCGGCCGCGCTCAAGCGCTACGAGGACCAGGGCCGTCAGCGCGAGGACCTGCCGCTGCTCGAATACTCGGTCCAGGACGCGCTCCAGCAGGCGCAGCAGGCGCTCGGCGCGATCATCGCGAACTTCCCCAGCCGCCTCGCGGCGCTCAAGCTGCAGGCGGTCCTGTTCCCGCTCGGCAAGCACTTTGCGCCGCCGTCGGACCGTCTCAACCACCAGTGCGCCCAGCTTCTGCTCGCGCCCGGCGCGGCGCGCGAACGCCTCACGGCGGGCATGTACCTCGCCCGCGCCGAGGCGGACCCGACGGCGAGGCTCGAGGCGGCCCTGCTCGCCGCGATCGCCTGCGAGCCGATCGAGCGCAAATTGCGCGATGCGGTCAAGCGCGGCGCGATCGCGCCGCGCGCCGGCGAGGATTCCGCGGCGCTCGCGCGCGACAAGGGCGTGATCAGCGGCGAGGAGTACGCCCAGTGGCAGCGCAAGGAGGCCCTGCGCCGCGACGTCATCAAGGTCGACGATTTCGAGCAGGACTTCGGCCGTGCCGAGATCATGCGCAAGCTGGCGCACGAGCTGGCGCCGGCGAAGGCGGCCTGACCATGACCGCCAAACCCGTCTACATCGTCGACGGCGCCCGCACGCCGTTCCTCAAGTCGCAGAACCGCCCGGGCCCCTTCGCCGCCAGCGACCTCGCCACCCAGGCGGGGCGCGCGCTGCTGCTGCGGCAGAAATTCGAGCCCGCCGAGCTGGATGAGGTGATCCTCGGCTGCGCCGCGCCCTCGGTCGACGAGGTCAACATCGGCCGTGTCGCCGCGCTGCGCATGGGCTGCGGGCAGAAGATGCAGGCGTGGACCGTGATGCGCAACTGCGCCTCGGGCATGCAGGCGCTCGATTCGGCCGTCAACAACATCCTCGTCGGACGCTCGAACCTCGTGCTCGCGGGCGGCGTCGACGCGCTCTCGCGTGCGCCGTTGCTCTTCTCCGAGGCGATGACGCTGTGGCTGGCGGACTGGTACCAGGCGAAGTCGCTCGGGCAGAAGGCGCGGCAGCTGGCCAGGCTGCGGCTCAAGTACCTCGCACCGGTGATCGGAATCATGAAAGGCCTGACCGACCCGATGGTGGGGCTGCTGATGGGACAGACCGCCGAGAACCTCGCGCACCGCTTCGGCATCACGCGCGAGCAGATGGACGCATATTCGGTTCGCAGCCACCAGAGGGTGGCCGCGGCCCAGGACGCGGGATACCTTGCCGCGGGCGGCGGCGAGCTCGAGGCGCTCTACGACACCGACGGCAAGGCCTATACGCTCGACGACGGCCTGAGGCGCGACGCGTCCGTGGAGAGACTCGCCAGGTTGAAGCCCTTCTTCGACCGCAAGTTCGGCAACGTCACGCCCGGCAACAGCTCGCAGATCACCGACGGCGGCGTCTGGCTGGTCCTCGCCTCCGAGGAGGCGGTCGCGCGCCACGGCCTCGAGCCGATGGGACGCATCGTCGACTCCGAGTGGGCGGGCCTGGACCCGGCGCAGATGGGCCTGGGGCCGGTGCACGCGGCGACGCCGATCCTGAAGCGCCATGGCCTGGGGCTCGACGACCTCGACTACTGGGAGATCAACGAGGCCTTCGCGGCGCAGGTGCTCGCCTGCCTGGCCGCCTGGAAGGACGAGGCCTACTGCCGCGACGAGCTCGGCCTGGACGGCGCGCTCGGGGAGATCGACGACGAAAGGCTGAACGTCGACGGCGGCGCGGTGGCGGTCGGGCACCCGGTCGGCGCTTCGGGCGCGCGCATCGTGCTGCACCTGCTGCAGACGCTCAGGCGCAACAACGCCAGGCGCGGCATAGCCGCGATCTGCATCGGCGGCGGGCTCGGCGGCGCGATGCTGGTGGAGGCGCTCTGATGAAGCACTTCCGCTGGGAGAAAGACCGCTACGAGCTCGTCTGGCTCACTTTCGACCGGGAGGGCGCCTCGACGAACACCTTTTCGCGCGAGGTGCTCGAGGAACTGGCGGCCGCGCTCGACGAGATCGCCGCCGCGAAGCCCGCAGGGCTGATCATTCGCTCGGGCAAGGACAGCTTCATCGCCGGCGCCGACGTCGAGGAATTCACCCGCTTCGAGAGCGCCGACGAGGCGCTCGTGTTCACGCGCGCCGGCTGGGATCTGTTCGAGAGGCTCTCGCGCCTGCCCTTCCCCACCACCGCGCTGGTGAACGGGTTCTGCATGGGAGGCGGGCTGGAGCTCGCGCTCGCCTGCCGCTACCGCGTCGCGCTCGACGATCCGAAGACGCGCTTCGCCTTTCCGGAGGTGATGCTCGGCATCATGCCGACCTGGCATGGCGTGCAATGGCTGCCAAAGCGAATCGGCCCGGCCGCGGCGCTGGACATGATGCTCACCGGCCGCACGGTCGACGCCCGGCGCGCCAAGCGCATGGGGCTGGTCGA
>CAZLUX010000009.1:0-12403 GCA_964562815.1 uncultured Enterobacteriaceae bacterium | reverse complement strand
CGCAACCTGATCCGCGTGTTCTTCCTTCAGGAGCGGCTCAAGTCGCTCGGCAAGGCGACCGACTTCGAGCCCGGCCACGTGCACGTCGTCGGCGCCGGCGTGATGGGCGGCGACATCGCCGCGCTGTGCGCGATGCGCGGGATCCGGGTCACGCTGCAGGACACCTCGCCCGAGCGCATCGCCCCCGCGCTGAAGCGCGCGGCGAGGCTGTTCGAGCGCCGGCTGCGCGACAAGCGCCGCGTGCGCGACGCGCTGGACCGGCTGGTGCCGGACGTGACCGGAGCCGGCGTGGCGCACGCCGACGTCGTGATCGAGGCGATCTTCGAGGACCTGGAAGCCAAGCGCGCGCTCTTCGGCAAGCTCGAGGCGGCGGCCAGGCCGGAGGCGATCCTCGCCTCGAACACCTCGAGCCTCAAGCTGGCCGACATCGCCGCTGCGCTGAAGGACCCCTCCCGCCTGGTCGGCATTCATTTCTTCAACCCGGTGCCGCAGATGATGCTGGTAGAGGTCGTTTCGGGCGGGCGCACCGACCCGTCGCTGGCGCAAAGAGCCGCCGCGTTCGTGCGCCGCATCGACAAGCTTCCGCTGCCGGTGAAGGACTCGCCGGGCTTCCTGGTCAATCGCGTTCTCGGCCCCTACATGCAGAACGCGTTCCGCCTGCTCGACGAAGCGATCAAGGCCGAGACGATCGACGCCGCAATGGAGTCGTTCGGGATGCCGATGGGGCCGATCGAGCTCGCCGACACCGTGGGGCTCGACATCTGCCTCGCCGCCGGCAAGGAGCTGGCGAAGAAGGGCGCGCAAGGCGAGGCCGAGGCGCCGAAAGTGCTGCTCAACAAGGTCGCGCAGGGCCAGCTCGGCAAGAAGACCGGACAGGGCATCTACCGCTATGCCGGCGGCAAGGCGGTCAAGGACGAGCCCGGCCAGCCGTCCCCGGAAATGGTCGAAGCGCTCATCAAACCCTACCTGGACGAAGCGCAGGCGGTGCTCGCCGAGGGCATCGTCGCCGACGCCGACCTGATCGACGCGGGGCTCATCTTCGGCACCGGCTTCGCGCCGTTCCGCGGCGGGCCCCTGCACTATCTGGAGACGAAGGGCTCGCACGGATGAAGATTCCCGAGGGCAGGCTGCCCGCACTGCGGGTGGTGCCGATGCCGGCCGACTCGAACCAGAACGGCGATATCTTCGGCGGCTGGATCATGGCGCAGGTCGACGTCGCGGGCGGCACCGTCGCGGGCCGCCTCGCGCGCGGGCGCGTCGCCACCGTCGCAGTCAACTCGTTCCTGTTCAAGCAGCCGGTGCAGATCGGCGACGTGCTGTCGTTCTACGCCGACGTGGTGCGCATCGGCAACACGTCGATCACCGTCAACGTCGAGGTCTACGCCGAGCGGCGCCCGCACGATCCCGAGGTGGTGAAGGTCACCGAGGCAACGCTCACCTACGTCGCGATCGACGCGAAGGGACGCCCGCGCCCCGTGCCGAAAGAGGGCTAGCTCAGCGCAGCCCCGGGAAGAGCTGGACCAGCCCCTCGGCCATGGTCTGGATCGCGATCGCGGTCAGCAGCAGGCCGAGCAGGCGCGTCGCGATGTTGAGGCCGGTGGTGCCCAGGCGAGGCGCGAGCCGGTGCGCGTAGCGCAGCGCGAGCCAGAGCAGCGCGCATACCGCCGCGATGCACGCGACCATCGCCGCGAGGTGCACGATGCCGCGCGACTGCGCGGCGATGATCGTGGTGCCGATTGCGCCCGGTCCGGCGAGCAGCGGCACCGCGAGCGGCACCACTCCCGAGAGCTCCCCCGCCTCCAGCTCCTCGGCCTCCTCGGCGGACTGGCGCACGCCGCCTGCACGCGCGTTCAGCATGGCGAGCGCCATCAGCAGCAGCACCAGGCCGCCTCCCACGCTGAACGCGGGCAGCCCGGCCCCGATCAGGCGCAGCAGCCCCTCGCCGAACAGGGCCGAGCCCGCGAGCACGCCGAACACCGTCAGCGCAATGACGCGCGCGAGCGCCAGCCTTTCGTCGCTCGTGTGCTTGGCGGTCACGCTGATGAAGATCGGCACCGCGAAGAACGGGTCGAGCACCGCCGTCAGCGTGACGACGTAGCGGAGGTACTCTCCAAACGGCGCGAGGCCGTGCACTGCGGGCTACTTCCTCGCCATCGCCGCCTGCGCGGCTTTGCGGTCCTCGTTGACCCGTGCGAACGCCGGGCGCTCACCGAGCATCTTCAGGTAGGGCTTCACCTGCGGCAGGCCTTCGAGGAAGTCGCGCCCGAAGGCGAGCTTGCTCGCCATCGAAACCAGCGGCAGGTGGACGAAGGCGGAGCAGTCGGCGAGCGTGAGCGCCTTGCCCGCCAGGTACGGCTCGAAGCTGGCCCGCGCGGCGAAGCCGCGCACGCCCTTGGCGAGGTCGCGCTCGACCTCTTTCTTGGTCTCGTCCGACACCTTGCCGCCGAAAAACACCTCGCGGTACAGGCGCCGCGCCACGAGCTCCATGTGCAGCTCGATGTACTGGATCAGCTCGCGCACCTTCGCCCGCTCGAGCGGGTCGCTCGGATAGAGCGGTTTCGCCGGATGGACGTCCTCGAGGTACTCGCAGATCACCTGCGATTCGGTGAGCACCGCGCCGTCGACCTCCACGAACGGCACCTTGCCCAGCGGCGAGCGCGCCAGGAACTCGTCCTGCTGCGACGGCCTGCAGGTCGGATCCTCCTCGAACGCAACGCCTTTCTCGAGCAGCGCCAGGCGCACCTTGTTGTGGTAGTTGCTGACGTGAAAGCCGCACAGCTTGAGCATGAATTCTCCTTGGATCGTGCCGTTGCGATTGTAGAGCCCGCCTAGAGCAGGCTCTCGGGCGGCGTGTACTCCAGTCCCAGCGCCTGGGCGACGGCGGGATGCGTCACCTTGCCGCGCGCCAGGTTCAAGCCGTTGCGCAGGTGAGAATCCGCGCTCAGCGCTTTCTCCCACCCCGCATCGGCGAGCGCCAGCACGAAAGGCAGCGTCGCATTGCAAAGGGCGTAGGTCGAGGTGCGCGGCACGGCGCCGGGCATGTTGGCGACACAGTAGTGCACCACGCCGTCGACCACGTAGGTCGGATTTGCGTGCGTGGTCGGCCGCGAGGTCTCGAAGCAGCCGCCCTGGTCGATGGAGACGTCCACCATCGCGGCGCCGGGCTTCATCCGCGCCAGCAGCGCGCGCGGGACCAGCCTGGGCGCCGCGGCGCCGGGCACCAGCACCGCGCCGATCACCAGATCGGCCGAAACCACGTGCTGCTCGACCGCGTCGCGGCTCGAGTAGACCGTGACCACGCGAGCGCCGAACTCGCTCTCGATCCTGCGCAGGGCATCGACCGAGCGGTCGAGCGCGAACACGCGCGCGCCCATTCCCACCGCGATGCGTGCCGCGTTGGCGCCCACGACTCCCGCACCGAGGATCACGATCTTGGCGGCGGGCACGCCCGGAACACCCGCAAGCAAAGTGCCCATGCCGCCGCGCTCCTTCTCCAGGCAGCCGGCGCCCACCTGGATCGCCATGCGGCCGGCGACCTCCGACATCGGCGCGAGCAGGGGCAGACCGCCGCGGGCGTCGGTCACCGTCTCGTAGGCGATGCACGTCGCGCCCGAGGCGACCAGCTCGCGCGCTTGCTGCGGGTCGGGGGCGAGGTGCAGGTAGGTGAACAGCACCTGGTCGGCACGCAGCCGCGCGCGCTCCTGCGGCTGCGGTTCCTTGACCTTGACGATCAGCTCGGCGTCGGCGTAGGCGTCGTCGACGATCGTCGCGCCGGCATTCTCGTAGGCCGAGTCCGAGGCGCCGATTCCCGCCCCGGCGCCCCTCTCGACCAGCACCCGGTGGCCGCGCGCGACGAGCTCGCGCACGGAGGTCGGCGTCAGTCCGACGCGATACTCGTGTACCTTGACCTCGCGCGGAACGCCGACGCGCATCGCATTACTTCTACGCGCGCTTCTTCGGCGCGACGGCCTCGGCCACCGTGGTCTGCTCGCCGATCTCCAGCTTCGCGATCTGGTTGCGGTGCACCTCGTCCGGGCCGTCGGCGAAGCGCAGCGTCCTCGCGTGCGCGTAGGCCGCGGCCAGGCCGAAGTCCTCCGCGACGCCCCCGCCGCCGTGGGCCTGCATCGCCCAGTCGATGACCTTGCAGGCCATGTTCGGCGCCAGGACCTTGATCATCGCGATTTCCTTGCGCGCCACCTTGTTGCCGACGGTGTCCATCTTCCAGGCCGCGTTCAGCACCATGAAGCGCGCCGAGTCGATCATGATGCGCGCCTCGGCGATTCGCTCGCGCGTCACGCCCTGCTCCGCCACGGTGCGGCCGAAGGCAACGCGCGAGGTCGCGCGCTTGCACATCTTCTCCAGCGCGCGCTCGGCCTGCCCGATCAGCCGCATGCAGTGGTGGATGCGCCCCGGCCCGAGGCGGCCCTGCGCGATCTCGAAACCGCGGCCTTCCCCGAGCAGGATGTTGGAAGCGGGCACGCGCACGTTCTTCAGCTCGATCTCCATGTGGCCGTGCGGCGCGTCGTCGTAGCCGAATACGTTCAGATGCCGCACGATCCGGACGCCCGGCGTGCCCGCGGGCACCAGGATCATCGACTGCTGGCTGTGGCGCGAGGGGTTGTCGGGCGAGGTCTTGCCCATCAGGATGTAGACCTTGCAGCGCGGGTCGCCGGCACCGGAGGACCACCACTTGGTGCCGTTGATGACGTAGTCGTCGCCCTCGCGCTTGATGTGAGTCTGGATGTTGGTCGCATCGGACGAAGCCACCGCCGGCTCGGTCATCAGGAACGCCGAGCGGATCTCGCCCCGCAGCAGCGGCTCGAGCCACTCGTCCTTCTGCGCTTCGGTGCCGTAGCGCTCGATCGTCTCCATATTGCCGGTGTCGGGCGCCGAGCAATTGAACACCTCGGGTGACCAGCTCACGCGGCCCATGATCTCGCACAGCGGCGCGTAGTCGAGGTTCGAGAGGCCCTCCGGCGCGCGCGGCGAGCGCGGCAGGAACAGGTTCCACAGCCCGGCGGCGCGCGCCTTGGGCTTGAGCTCCTCGATGATCGGCACCGGCTGCCAGCGGTTCGGCCCGTGGCAGTGGTCGTACCACGCCTTCTCGTTCGGATAGATGTGCTCATCCATGAACGCGGTCAGCCTCTTCTGCAGCTCCTTAACCTTGGGCGAATACTCGAAGTCCATGCTTTTCTCCTAGGCCGCTCGTTTCAGAATTTTCTCGACTTGCTGCCAGCCGAGCTCGGCGAGCAGCGGCGCCTTGCTGCCGGCCTCCACCGCGTGCGCGCTCGCTGCCGTGCCGTCGACCACCCGCTTCTTGATGCCCTGCGTGATCGCGGCGATGCGAAACAGGTTGTAGGCCATGTAGAAATCCCAGGTGCTCGGCTCGATGCCCGAACGCCCCGTGCGCCCGCAGTACATGGCGACGTACTCCTGCTCGGTCGGGATGCCGAGCTCCTCGAACGGCAGGCCCTCGATGCCGCGGAACTTGCCCGGCGGGATGTGCCAGCTCATGCAGTGGTACGCAAAATCCGCCAGCGGGTGGCCGAGCGTGGACAGCTCCCAGTCGAGCACCGCCAGGATCCTCGGCTCGGTCGGGTGGAAGATCGTGTTGTCGAGCCGGTAGTCGCCGTGCACGACGCTGGTTTCGTCGCCGGCGGGGATGTTCTTCGGCAGCCAGTCGATCAGATTGTCCATCGGCTCGATCTTCTCGGTCTCGGAGGCGCGGTACTGCTTGGTCCAGCGCGCGATCTGGCGCTCGACGTAGCTGCCCTCCTTGCCGAAGCCTTCCAGGCCGACGGCCTTGTAGTCCACGCCGTGCAGCAGCGCGATCACCCGGTTCAGCTCGTCCCAGATCGCGTGCCGCTCGGCCTTCGTCATGCCCGGCAGCGCCTGGTCCCACAGCACCCGCCCCTCGACGCAGTCCATGATGTAGAAGGCGGTGCCGATCACCGAGTCGTCCTCGCACAGCACGTAAGGGCGCGCCACGGGAAAGCCGACGCCGTGGAGCGCCTTGATGACGCGGAACTCCCTGTCCACCGCGTGCGCGGAAGGCAGCAGCTTGCCCGGCGGCTTGCGGCGAAGCGCGTAGCGCTTTCCGCCCGCAGTAAGCCGGTAGGTCGGGTTCGACTGCCCGCCGCGGAACTGCTCGATCTCGAGATCGCCGGAGAACCCTTCCACGTTGGCGCGCATGTACTCGCGAAGGCGCGCCGCGTCGAATCGATGGCGCTCTTCGACCGGCTTGGTGCCGACGAACTGATCGTACATGCGGGGGATAAAAACGTGAGAAACTCGTCGCCGCAAGCTTACGCCGATTTGGCGCGTTCCGGCTAGGCGGGAGGAGAAACCGATGGCAAAGGCGAAACACGGCGCGGCCGCCAAGGCCCGCGCGAAGAGGTTCACCGTCGATCACCTGGCGAAGTCGAAGTTCGAGAAGCGCGGGCTGCGCAACTACTTCGAGTACCGCGACCTGGGCATCCGCCGGGCCACGCGCGGCAAGCTCGTCGCGCACGTGATCCGGGCGCGTCCGGGCAAGGCCCCGCACGGCGAATGGCACGTGCACGACTGCCGCGCGCAGTTCGTCTACGTCCTCAAGGGATGGGTGCGCTTCGAGTACGAAGGGGTGGGCGAGGTGCTGATGAAGGCCGGCAGCTGTTTCTACCAGCCGCCGCGCATCCGCCACCGCGAGATCGAGCACTCGAAAGACGTCGAGATGCTCGAAGTGGTGGCGCCGGCGGGCTTCAGGACGTACTCCGCGGCGAAACCTGCAGCCAGAAAGTCACCGGCCCGTCGTTGACCAGCCGCACCCGCATCTCGGCGCCGAAGCGGCCCGTCGCGACCGCGCCGACGCGCGCGCGGGCCAGCGCGACGAATCGCCCGAACAGGCGCTCGCCTTCGGCGGGCGGCGCGGCACTGGAGAAGCTGGGGCGGGCGCCCTTGCGGGTGTCGGCGGCAAGGGTGAACTGCGGCACGGCAAGCAGCGCGCCTCCGGTGTCGGCGAGCGAGAGGTTCATCTTCCCCTCCGCGTCGGCAAAGATGCGGTAGCCGAGGACGCGCTCGACCAGGCGCTCGGCCTCCGGCTCGCCGTCGCCGCGCTCGACGCCGACCAGGGCGAGAATCCCGGCCCCGATCGCCCCCACCGACTCGCCGCCGACCGTCACCTCGGCCTCGGACACCCGTTGCACCAGCGCGATCACGCGATGATGTCGGGAATCAGCCTGTCCTTGAGCGCGGAGATCTGGTCCTTGAGCATCAGCTTGCGCTTCTTCAGGCGTCGCAACCGCAACTGGTCGTGGATCGGGTCCTGCGAAAGCGTGGCGATGATGTAGTCCAGGTCGCTGTGTTCGACTTCGAGCGCGGTGATGCGCGCACGGATCTGCGCTTTTTCCTCGTCGCTGAGCTGGAAGTGGGTCAAAGAGCGCACGCCATGACAAAATTTTTCGTTCCCATTGGCGCACCGTCCGTGATCTGCGTCACCGACAGCCTGCCGCGGCTGGTCCATCCTATTCCTACTTGCGGGCACGGAAAAGGGGGCCGCGGAGAGCCGGCTTGCAGCGGGTGCCGGCGGCTCCACAAAAAGATCATGCGGCGCAACGACCACGACGTTACAAACAGGATCCTGACGACCGATCCCGCGATCGTCAAAGCCGAAATCCAGCGGCTTTACAAAGGGCTCTACGACGGCGCCCCGCCCAAGGCGATCGACCGCGCCTTCGCCGACATCGAGAAGCTCTACCGGGGCGAGCACCCCGACTACTACGCCTGCGACACCGGTTACCACGACCTGCAGCACGTGCTGGAGGTCACGCTGGCCATGGCGCGCCTGATGGACGGCTACGAGCGCAGCCGCAGGAACGGCACCCCGCGCCTGCCGCCGGAGCTGTTCATGCTCGGCGTGCTTGCCGCCCTGTTCCACGATTTCGGCTACCTGCGCCGGCGCAGCGACCGCCGCCACCACCACGGCGCCGAGTACACCCAGGTGCATGTTTCCCGCAGCGCCGCCTACCTTCGCCATTACATGCGCCGCCTGGGCGCCGGACGCCTGGCGGACATCGCAGCCAAGCTGCTGCACTACACCGGCTACGAGCGGCCGGTCGAGCAGATCCGCGTCGCCGATTCGCTGCTGCGGCGCGTCGGCCAGATGCTCGGCAGCGCCGACATCATTGCGCAAATGTCCGATCGCTGCTATCTGGAGAAATGCCGCGACCGACTCTATCCGGAATTCCTGCTCGGCGGCGTCGCGCGCCGCGAGCTTCCCGGCGGCTTCACCCAGGAGGTGTTTCTCTCGGGGGACGACCTGGTGCTCAAGACGCCGAGTTTCTCGCGCAACGCGCTGCGGCGGCTGGACCTTCAGCTCGCGCGCGCCTACGCCTACGCCGAGGTCCACTTCGGCGGCCAGAACCTCTATCTCGAAGAGATGCAGAAGAACACGCTGCACGCGCAGACGCTGGCACTCGAGGGCGCCACGACCCACGGCATGCTGCGCCGCACGCCGCCGGTGACGATCGTTTCCGAGCCCGACCCGGACCCGAGCTCAGAATAGCCCCGCGGGAGGGTTGGTGCGGCTCCTGAGCTGGAACGTCCAGTGGTGCCGCGGCATGGACGGGGTGGTCGATCCCTTGCGCATCGCGCGCGAGGCGCGCCGGCTGGCCGATCCCGACGTGCTCTGCCTGCAGGAAGTCGCCGACAATTTCCGCGCGCTCTCCGGCAGCCGCGGCGAGGACCAGGCCGAGTTGCTGGCGCAGGCGTTCCCGGGCTACGCCGCGGCTTGCGCCTGGGGGGTCGACGTGCCCGACGGCGCGGGCGGCCGGCGCCGCTTCGGCAACCTGATCCTGTCGCGCCTGCCGCTGCTGCAGGTCCTGCGCCATTCGCTGCCGTGGCCGGCGCTCTCCGGCGCCCCGAGCATGCCGCGCGTCGCGCTGGAGGCCCTCATCGAGGGGCCTTTCGGCCCCGTGCGCGTCACCACCACGCACTTGGAGTACTACTCGGCCGCGCACCGCAGGGCGCAGGTCGAGCGGCTGCGCGAGCTGCACGCGGAAGCCTGCGGCCGCGCCCGCACGGAGGCCGTACAGCCGGACGGCGACGGACCGTTCCGCGCCTACCCGCGGCCGGCCGCCGCGATCCTGTGCGGAGATTTCAACCTGCGGCCGGAAGATCCCCTGCACGCGCGGCTGCAAGAGGGCTTCGCCGACGGCGCGCCGCGCCTGCTCGATGCCTGGCAATTGGCGCATCCGCGCGCGGCGCACCCGCCGAGCTTCCGCCTGCACGACCCGGCGCGCGGGGAAACGCCCTTCTGCTGCGACTTCGTGCTGCTGAGCGAGGACCTCGCGCCGCGCGTGCATGCCCTTTCGATCGACGCCGAAACGCAGGCCTCCGACCACCAGCCGGTGGCGCTCGAGCTCAGGTCCTGACGCGGCCCTCGATCTTCGCGCGGATCGCCTCGATGCGCCTGCGGTTGACGCCCAGGTCGCTGCGGCCGAGGCGCGACGCCGAGCGGACCTGGATCAGCCCCGCCTTGTCGTCGTAAGCGAACTCGACGTCGTCGACGAAGCCCATCAGCCGCGAGCGGAACTCGGCATAGAGGTAATCCGGCTCGTGACGCACTACGGTCGCTCGCGGCATGCTTTCGACCGCCCTGCGCACCGCGGCCATCGCCTCGAAGGGCGCGCCCTGAAACGGAATCGGCGTGACGTAGTGCACAGTGTCGGCCGGATCTGCCTGCGACGAGACGCAGTTCGGCGTGGGCGGACAGGGCGCGAGCCTGCCGCCGTGAACGCCGAGATTGCCGGGACGCTTGCCTGCGAACATGGTGTCTCCCGGGGTGAGCGCGGTGTGCAGCGCAATTCCCGCGGCGGCGCCGGCGAAGAGCAGGAGAACGGCGAGCAGCACCCGCTTCGGCATTCAATAGGCGCTTTCGGGGGATTTCGCGCGGATGTTACCATCACGCATCGACGTCTTCGGGGCCGGTTTCCACCTCTGGAGGTCCGCAATGCTGCAAATATCCGCGCAACAGCTTGCCGAGCTGCTCTCCGGAATCGCCCGCGCGCAGGCAGCCGTCGTCCTGGGCCTGGAAACGGTCGCGCCGGGCACGCGCAGTAACTATGTCCTGCCCGCGATCCAGAACGTGTCGCACCTTCGCGACCACCCCAACCCGACGCTGATCGACATTCCGGTCCGCATGCTGCTTTCCTACATGGGCCGGATGGGGCCCGACATCGAAGCGGTCGCGCGCGACCTGGAGCGGCTGCTGGGCAGCCACGCCGAAGAGCCCGCGTTGCCAGGCGCGCCGAGCGAAGTGAGGCTGGGCGAGCCCGCCGCCGACGCCGGCGACTCGCTGGACTTCGTCGGCAACGGCTAGAAGTCCTCCGGCGGCGGGGGAAAGGACGGATTCCTTTTCTCGCGGTGGGAGGCGATACCTTCCTTCACCTCGGGCCCGCTGAAGCCGACGAACTCGAGCGCGAGCGAGGCGTCGAAGCTCGGCCCGGCCATGCGCAGCCAGTTGTTGAGGCTGTACTTGGTCCAGCGCAGCGCGGTCTGCGCTCCCGCCGCGAGCTTGCGCGCCACCTCCAGCGCCTTCGCCTGCAGCTCGCCCTCCTCGCAGCACAGCGAAACCAGCCCGATCCGTTCGGCTTCCTCGCCGTTGATCTGCTCGCAGGTGAGCAGGTAGTACTTCGCCTTCGCCATGCCGCAGAGCAGCGGCCAGACGATCGCCGAGTGGTCGCCCGCCGCCACGCCGAGGCGGGTGTGGCCGTCGATGATGCGCGCGTTCTTCGCCGCGATCGACACGTCGGCGAGCAGCCCGGCGACCAGCCCCGCACCGACCGCCGGGCCGTGCATCGCCGAGACCACCATCTTGGAGCAGTTGATCAGGTTGTAGACCAGGTCGCGCGCCTCGCGCCAGACGCGCGCGCGTGCGGCGAAGTCGGTCGTGATCTGCTCGACCATCGCCAGGTCGCCTCCGCCCGAGAACCCCTTGCCCGCGCCGCGCAGGATCGCGACGCGCGTCTCGGGGTCGCGGTCGACGTCGAGCCAGATTCTCGCGAGCTCGGCGTGCAGCCGCGCCGTGGCGGTGGAGAGCTTTCCGCCCTCCTCGCCCATCACGATTTCGAGGATCCCCGGCTCGAGTCGCCGGATCTTGAGGTCACGATAGCTAGAGTAGTCCATGCAATCATTCTACAATCCCGCCATGGCTTCGATCCTGCGCACGCCGGAGGAGCGGTTCGCCGGCCTGCCCGGCTACGCCTGGACGGGACGCCACCTCGAATGGCGGGGAATGCGCGTGCATTATCTCGATGAAGGACCGCGAGACGCGCCCGTCTTCCTGTGCCTGCACGGCGAACCGACCTGGAGCTACCTCTACCGGCGCATGATCCCGCCGTTCCTCGCCGCCGGCGGCCGCGTGGTGGCGCCCGACCTGATCGGCTTCGGCCGCTCCGACAAGCCCGAGGACGATGCCGTCTATACCTTCGATTTCCACCGCGCGATGCTGCTCGACCTCGTCGAGCGGCTCGACCTGCGCAAGGTCACGCTCGTGGTGCAGGACTGGGGCGGATTGCTCGGCCTGACGCTGCCGATGGAGTCGCCCGAGCGCTACGCGCGCCTGCTCGCGATGAACACCGCGCTCGGCACGGGCGACGCCCCGCTCGGCGAGGGCTTCATCGCCTGGCGCGCGTACGTCAGGAAGAACCCGGACCTCGCTTGCGGCAAGCTGCTCGAGCGCGCCTGCCCCCATCTGACCGACGCGGAGGCCGCCGCCTACGACGCGCCCTATCCCGACGTTCGCTACAAGGCGGGGGTACGCCGCTTTCCCGACCTGGTTCCGGACCGCCCCGACGCGCCGGGCGCGGCGCTCTCGCGCAAGGCGCGCGACTGGTGGAAGAGCGAATGGCGCGGCGAGTCGTTCATGGCGGTGGGCGCCAAGGACCCGGTGCTCGGCCCTCCGGTCATGAACGCGTTGAGGAAGTCGATCCGCGGCTGCCCCGAGCCGCACGTCGTCGCCGACGGCGGCCATTTCCTGCAGGAATGGGGCGACGAGGTCGCGGGCGCGGCGCTCGCGCACTGGTCGGGCAAGGCTTGAAGCTCAGCGTCTCGTTCGACGACGTCGAGGCCGCGCACGAGCGCCTGCGCGGCGTCGCGCATCGCACGCCCGCGCTCGCCTCGAGCAGCATCGACGCGCTCACCGGCGCGCGCGTTCGCTTCAAGTGCGAGAACCTGCAGCGCATGGGCGCGTTCAAGTTCCGCGGCGCGTACAACGCGCTGGCGCAGCTCGGCGAAGACGAAAAGCGCCGCGGCGTCATCACCTATTCGTCGGGCAACCACGCGCAGGCGGTGGCGCTCGCCGGCCGGCTGCTCGGCGTCGCGGCGACCATCGTCATGCCGGCCGACGCGCCGCGGGTCAAGCTCG
>CAZLUX010000008.1:0-40296 GCA_964562815.1 uncultured Enterobacteriaceae bacterium | reverse complement strand
GCGACCCGTTCCGCCTCGGCGTCGCCTCGGGTTACCCGAGCGAAGGCGGCACGGTGCTGTGGACGCGCCTCGTCACCGACCTCGAGCGCGACGATGGCGGGCTCGATCCGGTCGCGGTGCCGGTGCGCTGGGAAGTCGCCGCGGACGAGGCGATGCACAGGGTCGTCGCCTCCGGCGTCGAGGCCGCGCGGCCCGAGTGGGCGCATTCGGTGCACGTCGAGGTGAAGGGGTTAGAGCCCGAGCGCTGGTTCTGGTACCGCTTCACGGCCGGCGACGCGGTGAGTCCGCGCGGGCGGCTGCGCATCTCGCCGCGGCGCCATGCGCCGGTCGAGCGCCTGCGCTTCGCCTTCGCCTCGTGCCAGCAGTACGAGCAGGGCTACTACGGCGCCTGGCGCCACGTCGTGCGCGACGACCCGGAGCTGGTGGTGTTCCTGGGCGACTACATCTACGAGTCTTCCTGGGGCAGCCACCACGTGCGCAAGCACAACCCGGGCGAGCCCTATACGCTCGCCGAATACCGCATGCGCTACGCCTGCTACAGGAGCGACCCCGACCTGCAGGCCGCGCACGCCGCCTGCGCCTGGCTCGCGGTGTGGGACGACCACGAGGTCGACAACGACTACGCCGACGATCGGGGCGGCGACGGCATGAGCGGCGAGCGCTTTCTCAGGCGCCGCGCCGCCGCGTACCGCGCGTATTACGAGCACATGCCGCTGCCCGCGCGCATGCGCCCGCGCGGCCCGCACATGCGCATCCACACGCAGTTCGGCTGGGGCGCGCTCGCGCGCTTCTATCTGCTGGACGACCGCCAGTACCGCGCCCACCAGGTCTGCCCGCGCTACTCCGGCGGCAGCAACGTGGTCGATGTGCGCGAGTGTCCCGCGCTCGCCGACCCGGGCCGCAGCATCCTCGGCGCCGGGCAGGAGACCTGGCTCTCACGCGCCTTCGGCGCCTCGCGCTCGGACTGGAACATCCTCGCGCAGCAGACCCTTATGGCGCGCTTCGGCATCGGCCGCGGCCGCGCGCGTCGCTACTGGACCGACGGTTGGGACGGCTATCCCGAGGCGCGCAGACGACTCTTGAGCTCGGCTCTTTCCAACAAACTCCGCAACCCTGTAGTCATCGGCGGCGACGTGCACCATCACGCGGTGGCGGACCTGAAGCTCGACTTCGACGACCCCGCCTCGCCGGTCGTCGCGAGCGAGTTCTGCGGCACCTCGATCACCTCGCAGGCGCGCGCGCAGAAATACCTCGACGCCGCGCGCGAGGCCAACCCCCACATCAAGCTCGCCGAGGGCCGCTACCGGGGCTACGTGCGCGTCCAGGCCGAGCGCGGCAGGCTGACCGCCGACCTGCGCGCCATGGCGAGCGTCGCCGAGCGCGAAGCGGCCTGCCACACGCTCGCGCGCTACATCGTCGAGGACGGCCGCCCCGGACCGCAGCGCGCCTGACCCTAGCGGCAGCGCAGGTTGGCGCTCGGATCCTCGATCGGCCGGGTGCAGTCCTGCTCGCTGATCCTGCGGCCTTCGAGCAGCTTGGGAGGGCCCGTCGGCTCGCTGTCCGAGGCGGACATCGCGCCGAGCGCGCCGATCGCGATGATCGGCCCCAGCGCCGAGCCGCTGCGCACATCGACGCCGACCCGGACGCCGGCCGCCCCGCCTTCGCCCGCCGAAATCCGCGTGTGCGAGGCGCAACCGGCCGCCAGAACGGCCAACGCGATGACGAGGCGGCGCATGCGGGCCATTCTAGACGTTTGACCCACGTCAATGAAGGCCGGCGGTCTCGGTTCAAGATGAGCCCGAATCCATTCGACCCTTGGGAGAGCCTCATGGCCTACAAGACGATCCTGGTCCACCTCGACGCGGCCAAGGACATCGACTCACGTCTCGACATCGCGTTCGCGCTGGCGCAGAAGTTCGACGCCCACCTGGTCGGCCTGTACGCGCTGAGCGTGACCCCGCTGCCGGGCTGGGCGCTCGCCGAGGCGGGCGAGACCATCGACAAGATACAGGCGAACGCGCGCGTCGCGCTCGCAGAGGCCGGACGCAAGGTCTGGGACGCCGCCGTCAAGCGCAGCAATTGCTCGAAGTGTGAATGGCGCACCTCGACGGCGGACGCGCTGGAGGCCGTGACGCTGCACGCGCGCTACGCCGACCTGGTGATCGTCGGCCAGAGCGACGGCAGCGGCAAGAGCGGCCTGACGCGCGACTTCGAGCAGCACCTGCTGCTCGCCGCGGGCCGGCCGGTGCTGGTGGTCCCCTATGCGCGCGACAAGCGCGCGGTCGGCAATAACGTTCTGGTCGCCTGGAACGCGAGCCAGGAGGCCACGCGCGCGCTCACCGACGCGCTGCCGATGCTGCAAGCCGCGAAGCTGGTACGAGTGGCCGCCTTCAACGTCGGCCGCAAGGGCGGCATGCACGGCGAGGTGCCCGGCGCCGACATCGCCCTGTATTTATCGCGCCACGGCGTGAAGGTGACCGTGTCGCAGTACCAGGCCGATGACGTCGACGTGGGAAATCAGCTCTTGTCGCGCGCCGCCGACCTCGACACGGACCTGATCGTGATGGGCGCCTACGGCCACTCGCGCATGTCCGAGCTGATTCTCGGCGGCGTGACGCGCACCCTGCTGGAGTCGATGACGGTTCCGGTCCTGATGTCGCACTAGGCCGGCGACGCGGCGCGCCTGAGGCGATCGCGCACCGCCGTCCACGCGGCGCCCTCGGGCGGCTGCTCGACCAGGATCAAGGAGCAGCCCGCCGCATCGAGCTCGCGCAGCGCGGCGTAGAGCCGGCGCGCGTACCTTGCCGGCTCCCGCGGCATGCGCAACCAGCGCGCCGCGCGCGCGTCGGGGCGCGAGAAGGCGAGCACCGCCACGCCGGCGCCGGCGCGTTCGATCTCCGCGTCGAGCGCGTGCGGCGCGACCAGGCGCAGCGGCGTGCGCGGCGCGTAGTGCCGCTCGAGCGTGCCGGAGGCGCGCGGCGCGGCCGCGTCCGCCGCCTCGACCGGGGCACCGAGCGCCTGCTCGAGCATCGCCGGCGTGATCATTCCGGGCCGCAGCAGCACTGCACGCCCGCGAGAAAGGTCGACGATCGTCGACTCGATACCCACCTGGCCGACCTCGCCCTCCAGCACGAAATCCACCCCGGCCGGAAAATCTTCCGTCACATGGACGGCGCTGGTGGCACTTACGCGGCCGAAGACATTCGCCGAGGGCGCCGCCACGCCGCCCCCGAATTCGCGCAGCAGCGCCTGCGCCACCGGGTGTGAGGGAACCCTCAGGCCGACGCTGTCCTGGCCGCCGGTGACGAAATCACGCACGTGCGCGGCGCGCTTCAGGATCAGCGTCAGAGGCCCGGGCCAGAAGCGCGCGGCGAGCCTGCGCGCCGCCTCGGGCACCTCGCGCGCCCAGGCGAAGGCGTCATCGGCCGAAGCGAAGTGCACGATGACCGGATGGCTCGGCGGGCGCTGCTTGACCGCGTAGAGTTTCTTCAGCGCGGCCTCGTTCGAGGCGTCCGCCCCCAGGCCGTAGACGGTTTCGGTGGGAAACGCGACCAGGCCGCCGGCGCGCAGGATTTCTGCCGCGCGCCGGACCTCGGCGTTCACAGCTTGAGCGGCGGAGCCTTGAGAACCGCCTCGGTCTGCTTGCGGCGGAAGTCCTCGAGCTTCTTGGCCATGCCCGCGTCCGAGAGCGCGAGCAATGCCACCGCGAACAGGGCGGCGTTCGCCGCACCGGCCTCGCCGATGGCGAATGTCGCCACCGGGATGCCTTTGGGCATTTGAACCGTCGACAGCAGCGAATCGAGCCCCTGCAGGTGCCTGGAGGGCATCGGCACGCCGAGCACCGGCAGCGTCGTGTGCGCGGCGACTACGCCCGCCAGGTGCGCGGCGCCTCCGGCGGCGGCGATGATCGCCTTCGTGCCGCGCGCAGCGGCCCCGCCGGCCCATTCGGCCACCGCGTGCGGGGTCCTGTGCGCGGACATCGCCTTGGCCTCGTAGGGCACGCCGAAGTCTTCCAGCACCTTGGCCGCCGCCTTCATGGTCTCCCAGTCCGACGTCGACCCCATCACGATTCCGATCATGCGAGCTTTCTCCCTGTTAGCCGCTCGAGCGCCTCTCGATATTTTTCCGATGTCTTCGCGATCACCTCGGCCGGAAGCTTCGGTGCCGGCGGGGTCTTGTCCCAGTCGAGCGTCTCGAGGTAGTCGCGCACGTACTGCTTGTCGAACGACGGCGGGCTGATCCCGACGCGGTAGGAATCCGCGGGCCAGAAGCGCGACGAGTCCGCCGTCAGCGCCTCGTCGATCAGCACCAGGTTGCCCCGCTCGTCGGTGCCGAACTCGAACTTGGTATCGGCGATGATGATGCCCTTGCCGGCGGCGTAGTCGGCGGCCTCGGTGTAGAGGCGGATCGCCACCTCGCGAACTTTCTCCGCGAGCGGCCGACCGATCAGCTTGACGGTCTCCTCGAAAGAGATGTTCTCGTCGTGCCCCTCGGTCGCCTTGGTCGCCGGGGTGAAGATCGGTCGGGGGAGCTTCTGCGCCTGCTCGAGACCCTTTGGCAGCTCGATGCCGCAGACCTTGCCGGTCTTCCGGTAGTCCTTCCAGCCCGAGCCGATGAGGTAGCCGCGCACCACCGCCTCGATCGGCAGGGGCTTGAGCTTCTTCACCACCACCGAGCGGGCGCGCACCTGCGCTCTCTCGGCCTCGTCCGCGACCACCGACTCGGGATCGATTCCGGTCAGGTGGTTGGGCACCACGTGCGCCAGCTTCTCGAACCAGAAGTTCGACATCTGGGTCAGCACGGCTCCCTTGTCGGGGATCGGATCGGACAGCACCACGTCGAAGGCGGACAGCCGGTCGCTCACCACGATCAGGAGCTTGTCGTCGCCGACCGCGTAGATGTCGCGCACCTTGCCGCGGCCGATGCGCGGCAGGCTGGCGATGCCGGATTCGAACAGGGCGGCGCTCATGCCGCCTGGCTCTCGAGCTCGGGCTTCCACTTGCCCTGGCAGGCAAGCCCGTTCATGTGCGCGCGGTGATGGAAGGCCTTCTGCGCCGCGGCGGCGTTCTGCGTGCTGCCGCGCCAGGCCTTGAGCGCGGGGTTCTGCAGTGCGCGCGAGTACGAGAACGTGAGCGGCCAGGGCAGCCCCTTCATCGCCGCCATGGCGTTGAGGTGGGCGGTGGCATCGAGGTCCGACTGCCCGCCGGAGAGGAACACCACCCCCGGCTGCGCCGCCGGCACGGTGCGCTTGAGCACGCGCACGGTGCGCTCGGCGACCTCGTCGACGCCGGCCTGGCGCGCGCATTCCTTGCCCGACACCACCATGCTCGCCTTGAGGATGGTGTGCTCGAACGACACATTGTGCGCCGCGAGCGCGGCGTAGGTCGCGCGCAGCGTCGCTTCGGTCACTTCCTCGCAGCGCTCGATCGTGTGGTCGCCGTCGAGCAGCACCTCGGGCTCGACGACCGGCACGATCGAGGCCTCCTGGCACAGCGCGGCATAGCGCGCGAGCGCGTGCGCGTTGGCGTAGAGGCAGGCGTGCGTCGGGATCCCGTCGCCGATCGTGATGACCGCGCGCCACTTGGCGAAGCGCGCGCCGAGCTTGAAGTATTCCGCCAGCCGCTCGCGCAGGCCGTCGAGCCCCTCGGTGACCTTCTCGCCCGGGCAAAGCGCGAGCTCCTTCGCGCCCTTGTCGACCTTGATGCCGGGGATGATCCCCTTGCCGGCCAGGAACTGGGGAAACGGCATGCCGTCGTTCGTCTTCTGGCGGATCGTCTCGTCGAACAGGATGACGCCCGAGACGTACTGCTCGATGCCCTGAGTGGTGAACAGCAGGCCCCGGTAGGCGCGCCGGTTCTCCTCGGTGCTCTCGACGCCGACCGACTTGAAGCGCTTCTCGCAGGTGCCGCTCGACTCGTCGGCGGCCAGCAGGCCCCTGCCCTTCGCGACCATCGCGGCCGCGGTCTTGGAAAGCAATGCCTTGTCCATACGGATCCTCGGTGTGGAAATGAAACGCGGGACTGGGAGGTGGCGATTTTACCGCCGCGCCCCTTGGGCGGCCACCTTTAAGCCTGATTTAAGGCAGCCGGCCGATCCTCTGGCCTCCGCGTCGAATTCAGCGATAATGCGGCCCCCTGAAGCCGCAGCGCGCGCGCCGCTATTCCATGATCCAAATCGAGAATCTGGTGAAATCGTTCGGCCCCAAGCGCGCGGTCGACGGCGTCTCGTTCAATGTCGAGCGCGGCGAGGTGCTCGGCTTCCTCGGGCCGAACGGGGCCGGCAAGTCGACCACGATGCGGATGATCACCGGCTTCATCCCCCCCACCGAAGGCAAGGTCGCGGTCGGCGGCTTCGACGTGGTCGAGTCGCCGCTCGAGGCCAAGCGCCTGATCGGCTACCTGCCCGAGGCCGCGCCGGCCTACCCGGACATGACCGTGCAGGGCTTCCTCGCCTTCGCCGCCGACATGCGCGGCCTGACGGGCGAGGCGAAGAACAAGGCGATCGCAAGGGTGGTCGAGCTGTGCTTTCTCGCGTCGGTGTTGCACCAGGGCATCGACACGCTGTCCAAGGGCTACAAGCACCGCACCTGCCTCGCGCAGGCGCTGATCCACGACCCGGAAGTGCTGGTGCTCGACGAGCCGACCGACGGCCTCGACCCGAACCAGAAGCACGAGGTGCGCAACCTGATCCGCGAGCTGGGGCGCAAGAAGGCCGTCGTGTTCTCCACTCACATCCTCGAGGAAGTCGACGCCGCGTGCACCCGCGCGATCATCATCGACCGCGGCCGCATCGTGGCCAACGGCACGCCGGCGGAGCTGCGCGGCATGTCCGATCTGGCGGGCGCGGTCACCGTCTCGGGCGCCGGCGTGAGCGCCGAGAAGCTGGCGCCGCTCGGCCGGGTCGAGCTCGTCGACGGCGCCTTCCGCGTGTTCCCGGCCGACAAGTCCGCGGCGGGCGAGCTCGCGCGCGAGGTCGCCGCGCTCGCGACGCGCGAAGGCTGGCGGCTGGAAGCGCTGCGCACCGAGGAAGGCCAGCTCGACGAGGTCTTCCGCCGCATCACCCTGCCCGACACGGTGAAGAAATGATCTCCGCCTGGAAAACGGTCCGCACCATCGCGCGGCGCGAGCTGGCGAGCTACTTCACTTCGCCCGTCGCCTACGTGTTCCTGGTCATCTTCCTGCTGCTGACGGGTTTCTTCACCTTCACCGCCGGTGGCTTCTTCGAGCGCGGCGAGGCGAGCCTCGCGTCGTTCTTCGGCTGGCACCCGTGGCTCTACCTGGTGCTGGTGCCGGCGGTCGGCATGCGCCTGTGGTCCGAGGAGCGCCGCTCCGGCACGCTCGAGCTGCTGCTCACCATGCCGGTGACCACCTGGCAGGCGATCCTCGGCAAGTTCATCGCCTCCTGGGTCTTTCTTGGGATCGCCCTCGCCCTCACCTTTCCGGTGGTTCTCACCGTGAACATCCTCGGCAACCCGGACAACGGCGTGATCGCCACCGGCTACCTGGGCAGCCTGCTCCTCTCGGGCACCTACCTCGCGGTCAGCTGCATGACCTCCGCGATGACGCGCAACCAGGTGGTCGCCTTCATCATCGGCGTGGTGATCTGCCTGTTCCTCATCCTCTGCGGCTTCAACCCGGTCACCGACCTGCTCGCGCGCTTCGCCAGCCCCGCAGTGGTCGACACGGTGGCGGCATTCTCGGTCATCACGCATTTCAACGGCTTTCAGAAGGGCGTGATCGACTCCCGCGACCTGTTCTACTTCCTCTCGGTGATCGGCTTCTCGCTGTTCGCGACGAGCGTGATCCTGCGCAACCACCGGGCGGGCTAGCACGATGAAAAAGTACGACACCCTCGTCTACTCCGCCGTCGGCCTGGTCGCGCTGTTCCTGGCCCTGGTCGCGTTCAACTTCCTCGCCGGAATCTCGCCGCTGCGGCTGGACCTGACCGAGGGCAAGCTCTACACCCTCTCGGCTGGCGCCAAAAAGCTGTTGCGCGACCTGAAGGCGCCGGTGACGATCAAGCTCTACGTCTCGCGCGGCGACGGCGTGCCGGTGCAGCTGCGCGCGTTCTCCAAGCGCGTCGAAGACGTCGTGAACGAGCTCAAGGCCGCCGCCGGCAGGAATTTGGTGGTGCAGATCTACCACCCGACGCCCGACTCGGAGGAAGAGGACGCGGCGCAGCTCGACGGCATCGAGGCGCAGCAGCTTCCGAGCGGCGACTCGTTCTACCTGGGCGCGTCGGTCAGCCGGCTCGACCGCAAGCAGACGATTCCCGTCATCTCTCCGCAGCGCGAGCCGCTGCTCGAGTACGACCTGGTGCGCGCGATCGCCCAGGTCAGCACGGCGAAGCAGCCCGTGATCGGGCTCATGAGCGCGCTGCCGGTGCTGGGCGAGGCCTACAACCCGATGACGCGCGGCCCCTCCGATCCCTGGGTGCTGGCGAACGAGCTCAGGCGCGAGTTCGACGTCAAGCAGATCAACATGACGGCGACCGAGATTCCCAAGGACCTGAAGGTTTTGCTGGTGATCCACCCGCGCGACATCACGCCGCAGACCGAATACGCGCTCGACCAGTTCGTGCTGCGCGGGGGCAAGCTGATCGCCTTCGTCGATCCCTACGCCTACTTCGACCCGCTGCCGAGCGTGCCCGGCATGCCGCCGCAGCGAACCAGCTCCTCGCTGCCGGCGCTGTTCAAGGCCTGGGGCATCGAGATGAACACGAACAAGGTGATTTCGGACCTGGTCTACGCCTCCGGCTCCGGGCAGCGCTACACGCCGACGGTCCTTTCGCTCAACAGCGACGCCTTCAACCATCACGACGTGGTGACGAGCCAGTTGCAGACGCTGCTGTACGTCTTCGGCGGCGCCTTCAAGGTCAAGCCGGTCGCGGGCATCAAGGTGACCGATCTGGTCGAGAGCTCGCCCAACTCGATGCTGGTCGACGATTCGGCCGCCACCGCCTCGGGCGACGCCGCGACCAAGGATTTCCGACCGAGCGGAAAGTCCTGGCCGCTCGCGCTGCGATTGACCGGAAAATTCAAGACCGCGTTCCCCGACGGCCCGCCCGCCGCCAAGGACAAGAAGGGCGCGAAGGCGGAGGGGGCGCCGCAACTGACCGAATCGGCGCACGAGAACTCGGTGATCCTGGTGGCCGACGCGGACATGCTGGCCGACCCGGCGGCGGTCGACGTGCAGGACGTGTTCGGCCGCAAGGTAGTGGTGCCGTCCAACGGCAACCTCACCTTCGCGCTCGCCATGGTCGAGCAGTTCGCCGCCGGCAACGATCTGATCTCGCTGCGCAGCCGCGCGGCCGCCTTCCGTCCGCTCACCGTGGTGCGCGAGCTCGAGGCCAACGCGCAGAAGCAGTACTTCGGCAAGATCCGCGAGCTCGAGGAGGAGATCAAGAGCACCACCGAGAAGCTGCAGGAGCTGCAGAAGGCGCAAGGAGGAAGCGCGGCGTCGGCGCAAATCCTCACCGCCGAGCAGCAGGCCGAGCTCGACCGCTTCCGCAAGCGCGTCGCCGAGACGAAGCTGCAGCTGAAGGAAGTGCGCAAGAACCTGCGCCATGACGCCGAGAGCCTGGTGTTCTGGACCAAGGTGACCAACATCGCCTTGATGCCGGCGCTGGTGGCGCTGTTCGGGCTCGGCATGGCGCTGGTGCGCAGGCGCAGGGCGGCGCGATGAACGCGCGCATCGCCGCGATCCTCGTCCTGTTGCTGGTGCTGCTGGGCGGCGGCGCGGTGCTCGTCTATCAGCGGCAGCACGCGATGCAGCCCGCCAACATCGGCACGCTGGGGCAGCCGCTGCTGAAGGGCCTCGTGGCGGCCAAGATCGCCGCGATCCGGATCGCGCAGCCCAAGTCGATCCTCACCCTCGAGCACAAGGGCAGCGGCTGGGTGATCGACGAGCGAGGCGGCTTCCCGGCCGATTTCGACAAGGTGCGCGCCTTCGTGCTCGAGGCGATCGAGCTCAAGATCGGCCAGAGCGAGCCGATCGGCACCCAGGACCGCGCCCGGCTGCACCTGCTCGAGCCGGACAAGGGCCACGGCGCGGGCACCCTGGTCGAGTTCCGCGGCGCCGACGGCAAGCCGCTCGCGCGCCTGCTGATCGGCAAGAAGTATTTCAAGCATGCGCCGAACGATCCCGCCACGGCGGCCGCCGACGGACGCTTCGTGCTGCGGCCGGCCGATCCGGGCACCGTCTACGTCGTCTCCGATCCGCTCACCCAGGCCACCGCCCGCAGCGCGGCGTGGATCGACAAGAGCGGAATCAGCGCCGAGAAGCTGAAGACGCTGGAAGTACATCTCGCCGACGGCGAGCACTGGAAGATCGAGCGCGCGAACGCGGACGCCGACTGGAAGCTGGTGGGCGCGCGTGCCGGCGAAAAGGTCGAGTCGACCAAGGCCAATGCGGCGTCTTACTCGCTCTCGCTGCTCGAGCTGGCCGACGTCGCGCCGCCGGGCACGAGCGCGCACAGCGCCGGCTTCGACAAGCCCGCGGCGACGATCGTCGCCACCACCCTGAACGGGCTCACCTACCGGTTCAGCGTCGGCAGGCTGGACGGCGAGGACTACTACCTCAGGTTCACGCGCCAGGGAGAGCCCCACGGGAAGCCGAAGGACGAGGCGCGTCTCGCGCGCGAGAAAGCGCTCGAGCCCTATACGCTGCTGGTGGCCAAGTCCAAGCTCGACGACACCCTGATCAAGCGCGCCGACCTGCTCGAGAAGAAGAAGTAGCCGCGCGCCGCGCGGTCCCCGGCTATCATAGGGGGCGGCCCATAAGGGGAGCACAGCTCATGGCGACACAGGAAACCAGGACCAAGGTGGTCATCCTGACCGGCACTTACCGAATCAAGGGTTACATCGATCTCGTTCCCGGCGCGCGCGTGACCGATTACATGGTGGAAGCGAAAGACTTCATCGCCGTGACCGACGCCGAGGTCTGGGCATTGGAGGGCCGGCAGGTTTTCACCGCGCCGTTCATCAACGTCAGCCGCGAGCACATCGAGGTCGTCGCGCCCGGGAGCTGAGCGTGTCCGGCGCCCCGGCCGAGAAACCCGCCTGTCAGGTCTGCGGGCGGACCACCACGTTGCGGCGCGCGATCGTGGTCAGGCCCGCGCTGGTGAGCCTGATCGAGCGCGAGACGGGGCGCTGGGACGAGAACGGCTGGATCTGCCTGGACGACCTGCAGCGATTCCAGCACAAGTATGTCGAGCACCTGCTGGAGGACGAAAAGGGCGAGCTCACCCAGCTCGAGCAGCGGGTGCTCGAGAGCCTGCGCGACCAGGAAATCCTGTCGCAGAACCCCGAGACCGAGTTCGACGCCGGCCTGACGCTCGGCCAGCGCGCGGCCGATCGGATCGCCGATTTCGGCGGCAGCTGGATCTTCATCGGCATCTTCGCGCTGGTCATGCTGAGCTGGATGCTGCTCAATTCCTACGTTCTCGCCACGCGTCCGTTCGATCCCTACCCGTACATCCTGCTCAACCTGGTGCTGTCGTGCCTCGCGGCGGTCCAGGCGCCGGTCATCATGATGAGCCAGAACCGGCAGGAGGCGCGCGACCGCCAGCACGCGCTGCACGACTACCAGGTCAACCTCAAGGCCGAGCTGGAGATCCGGCACCTGCACCAGAAGATCGACCACCTGCTCTCGCGCCAGTGGGAGCGGCTGGTGGAGATCCAGGAAGTGCAGATGGAGCTCATCAATCAGGTCAGCCGGCGCAAGGGCTGACGCGATGGCCGTCGAAGCGCACATCTACGACATCACGCACGTCATTCAACTCGCGGTGGCGCCGGTATTCATGCTCACCGCGGTAGGCACCATCATCTCCGCACTGAGCGTCCGCCTTGGCCGCGCGGTCGACCGGAGGCGGGTGCTCGAGCCGCTGCAGCCGGGACTCGCAGGCGAGCACGCGCATGCGGTGCGCGAAGAGCTCGCGCAGATCGCGCGGCGCATCCGGAGCATCTATCTCGCGATCCTGTTCGCGGTGCTGTCGGCGCTGTTCGTTTGCCTGTTGATCGCGGCGGCGTTTCTCGGCGCTTTCGTGTCGGTGAACCTCTCGAGCATGATCGGCGCGCTGTTCGTGCTCGCCGTGCTCGCGCTGATCGTCTGTTTGCTGCTGTTCCTGCGCGAGATTTTCCTGGCAGTCATCGCTCCGCGCGGCCCCGCCCACTGAACCGCAACCGCGGTTCCGCTTCCCCTTGGGCCCCGTATGCTGATATAAATGGGGATCAACATCTGGATTCGACCGTGGCCACGCCCGGAACCGAAAACATCCGAACCCTCGCGCTGGTAGGCCAGGCGGGCAGCGGCAAGACGACGCTCGCCGAGGCCCTGATGGCACGCGCGGGGGCGATCAGCGCGCCCGGCAACGTCGAGCGCGGCAGCACGGTCTGCGATTACACTCCCCTCGAGAAATCACAGCGGCACTCGCTCAAGCTCGCTGTCGCCTCGTTCGAGGTGCAGGACACGCGCGTGCATCTGCTCGACACTCCGGGCTACCCGGATTTCCTCGGCCATTCCTTGCCCGCACTGGCGGCGGTCGAGACCGCCGCGGTGGTGATCGATGCGCAGAACGGGCCCGAAATGATGACCGGCCGCTTCATGCAGTGGGCCGCACGACGGGGGCTCGACAGGTTGATCGTGGTCAACAAGATCGACACCGGCGCCGACCTGGCCGCGCTCCTCGAGAGCATCCGGCAGGCATTCGGCAAGGAATGCCTGCCGCTCAACCTGCCGGCCGACGGCGCGACGCGCGTCTCGGATTGCTTCTTCGCCCCCTCCGGCGAGGCCGATTTCTCCTCGGTCGAGCAGGCGCACAAGCAGCTGGTCGACCAGGTGGTCGAGGTCGACGAGGCCCTGATGGAGCTCTACCTCGAGCAGGGCAGCATCGAGCCCGAGCAGCTGCACGCGCCGCTCGAGCGCGCGCTGCGCGAAGGCCACCTGATTCCCGTCGTGTTCACCTCGGCCACGACCGGCGCCGGGATCGCGGAGCTGCTGGACGTCATCGTGCGCCTGATGCCCAATCCGACCGAAGGCAATCCGCCGGTGTACGTTCAAACTCCTGCCGAAGGTGGCGCCGCGCAGGAGATCCGCGCCGAGCCGGATCCGTCCAAGCACGCGCTGGCGCACGTGTTCAAGGTCGAGATCGACCCCTATCTCGGGCGCCTGGCGGTGTTCCGGGTTCACCAGGGCCGCATCACGCCCGCCACCCAGCTCTTCATCGGCGAAGGACGCAAGCCGATCAAGCCGGGCCATATCTTCATGTTGCGCGGCAAGCAGCAGACCGAGCTCGCGGAGGCGCTGCCCGGGGATATCTGCGCCATCGCCAAGGTGGACGACATCCAGTTCGACCACATCCTGCACGACTCGCCCGAGGACGCCCACATCCATGCGCGCCCGCTCGAGCTCCCGGCGGCCATCTTCGGCCTCGCCGTGCAGTCGAAAAAGCGCGGCGACGAGCAGAAGATCTCCGACGTCCTGCACCGTCTCGTGGCAGAGGATCCGTGCTTCCACATCGAGCACAACGCGCAGGCGAACGAGACCGTCATCCGCGGCCTCGGCGAGATGCACCTGAAGATGATGCTCGAGAAGATGGCGACGCAGTACAAGCTCGAGCTCGACACGCGGCCGCCCGCGGTGCCGTTCCGCGAGACCATCGTCGCCAAGGCCGAAGGCCACTGCCGGCACAAGAAGCAGACCGGCGGCGCAGGGCAGTTCGGCGAGGTGTACCTGCGCGTCGAGCCTCTCGCGCGCGGCGCGGGATTCGAATTCGTCGATCAGGTCAAGGGCGGAGTGATTCCCTCGGTCTACATCCCGGCGGTGGAAAAAGGCGTGCGCTCGGTGATGGACTCGGGCTTTCTCGCGGGCTTTCCGCTGCAGGATCTGCGCATCACGGTATACGACGGCAAGAGCCATCCGGTGGACTCGAAAGAGGTGGCGTTCATCGCCGCGGGCAGGAAGGCGTTCCTCGATGCGCTGTCGAAAGCGAAGCCGATCGTGCTCGAGCCCATCGTGAACGTGGAGGTCGCGCTGCCGGAAGAGCACATGGGCGACATCGCCGGCGACCTCTCCGCGCGCCGCGGCCACATCAAGGGCTCCGAGGCGCCGCGCCCCGGAACGCTGCGCGTCGCCGCACAGGCGCCGCTCTCGGAGCTCGAAACCTTTCCCTCGCGGCTCAAGGCGCTCACCGCGGGCCATGGCTCCTACACGCTCGAGTTCAGCCACTACGAGCCCGCGCCGGCAGCGCTGCAGCAAAAGCTCGTGGCCCAGCACAAGCCAGCCGCCGAGGAAGCTTGAGCGAAGCGCGGCCTCCCGTCTGGTACGAGCGCGCCGGAGCAGGCTCGCCGCCCTTGGTGTTCGTGCACGGATTCGCCTGCAGCCACGCCGACTGGCGGGCGCAGATCGACCACTTCGCCTCCACCCAGACCGTCGTCGCATGCGACCTGCGCGGGCACGGCGCGACACCGGGCGATCCCGCGGATTGCTCGATCGAGATCTACGGCGCGGATGTCGCCGCACTGCTCGCCGCGCTCGATCTGCGCGGGGCCGTGCTGATCGGGCACAGCATGGGGTGCCGCGTGGTGCTGCAGGCGGCGCTCGATGCGCCCGAGCGGGTGGCGGGGGTGGTGCTCGTCGACGGCAGCCGCATCGGCATGGGCGACCCGGAAACCGCCGGGCGCGTGATGCGCGAGCAGATCCGCGCCACCGGCTACGGCGCGTTCGCGCGCCGCTTGTTCGAGGAGATGTTCCTGCCCTCGAGCGGCGTGATGCTGAAGAACGCGATCGTCGAGCGCGCGCTGGAGCTTCCCGCGCCCATCGGCACAGCGCTCTTTCCGCGCATGATTACCTGGGACGCCGCGAACATGGAGCGAGCCCTGTCGACGCTCGCCGCGCCGCTGCTGGTGATTCAATGCACCAACGTGAACGCGCAGCGAGTTCGAGTCGGGCTTTCGCCGGACGAGTCGACGCCGTGGCTCGATCTCGTCAAGCGCCTCGCTCCGAGCACCCGAATCGAAATCCTGTCCGGCCTTGGCCACTTTCCCCAGCTCGAAGCGCCGGAGCAGGTGAATCAGCTGCTCGGGGATTTCGCCGCGGTCTGCGCGGCCACTTTCATGCTGGGCAAGGCATCCCAATCCGGCAGCGCGCCGCTGGCGTAGCCCGCGCAATCGAGCGAGCCGATCGCGAGCATTCCGTCGCGAATCAGCGGCCGAACCGCTCCGTGACTTCTTTCGTAGAGGTCGGGGTGGACCGCCAGGAAAGCGCTTTGCTCGGATTCCGGAGCCGCCGCCATGCCGTTGACGTAGTGGTGGCCGTTGCGCTCCACGTGACGGATCCCGAGCAGCGACACCAGCGCGAGGTCCTGCTGCAAACCCAGCCCGGCCTGGACGGTGAGGTCCTCGCCGCTCATGAAGTAGCGGTCGGCGTGCTCTTCGCGGTTCCATAGCGCGCAGCGCGCGGCGTTGATCAGCGACTTGTATAGGCCCTTGCAGGTCTTGGACGACACTCCGGTGTAGCCGAGCGTGCGCGCCTGCGGGAAAGCCTCGAGCGAATCGTCGGACTCGTCGATGATGACCGCAACCTCGCGCGCGAGCCGCTCGACGTCCTGCGTGAGGGCGCTCGCGCGGCGGATCGGCTGCTCGAGAAAGAGGATGCTGCGCGCGAGGCGCGCCAAGCGCGGGTCCTCGCCGATGCGCCGCCACAACTCGAGCGCGGCGTCGGCGTCCTCGTACTGCTCGTTGCCGTCCAGCGTGACGTGGTAGGGCCCCTCGGTGCGGTCCAGCACTGCGGCGATGGCGGCGAGCCGCTCGACCGCGGCCCGCGTCTCGCCGCCGACCTTGAGCTTGAAATAGCGGTGGCCGTAGCGCGCCACGACCTCTTCCAGGGTCTCCGGCAGGCCGTCGTTCACCCGCTCGCCGAGATCGGCCGAGGTGATCGGGTCGGCGAGTCCGACCGTGTGCCGGGCGGCGACCGTTGTCGCGGGTTCGAGCCGCGACACGAACCCGTCCATGTCGAGCATCACCGATTCAGGCAGCCAGCCCGGCGCTTCGATGCCGGCCAGATTCGCCCTGATCGCGCGGTAAAAGGACACGCCCAGCGCCCGGCACAGCGCGTCGAGCAGCGCCCGGTCGATCAGCGCCGGGCCGTAGCAGGCCACCAGGCCGCCCAGCCCGCGCAGCGCGCACAGGGCGATCTGCGGCGCGTAGTTGTCGCGCCAGTGCCCGCAAGCCGTGTTCGGACTTCCGGCGAGGTAGGCGTCGCGAGCCAGCGCCAGCGAAGTTCGCAGCTGCTCGAGGTTCTCTTCGTCCGACAGCGCGGGACTCTTGTCGAACCATTTGGGCGCCATCATTTCCGCGGCGGCGCCCTGGGCCTGCCGGCCGTCGTCCAGCCGTATGCGCGCGCGCACGTAGGCCTGCGACGCGGAAACGAGCGTCGCCGCGCCGAAACGAAACGGCATGCGCAGCCGCAGCGGCCGCTCGAACAGCTCGAGCGCCTCGACCGTGAAACGGGGCGCGGTCACAGCCGCTCCAGCGCTTCCAGAATGCCGCGCACGTAGCCGACCGCGCGCGCGGCCGCGCCCGGACCGTCCGGCACGTAGTCGAAGGGCTCGACCGCGACGTCGCCCGCGTAGCCGTTTCGCAGCAGCGCCGCGAAGAGCGGCGCGAAGCGCTGCTCCCCCTGCCCCGGGCCGCGCCGGTTGCGGTCGTTCAGCTGCACGTGCGCGATCATTCCGGAGGGCACCCAGCGCTCGACCAGCGCGGCGAGCGGCTCGCTCTCGCTGCGGCCAGCGGCGCTGCAGTCGAGCATCGAGCGCAGCGCCGGGTTGCCGATCTCCTGCACCAGCGCGGCGGCCTCCCCGAGCGTGTTGATCAGCGGGGTGGCGTCCGCCGCCAGCGGCTCGACGCAGTACACGACGCCGGCCTTGGCGGCGTGCTCGGCTGCGGTCTCGAAGCAGGCCCTGGCGCGCGCGAGCGCGCCCGCGCGCGTGTCGCCCGCCTCGATCCGGCGCTGCTGCGGCGAGCCGTGGACCAGATAGCGCCCGCCCAGCTCGGCGCAAAGGTCGATCAAGGCAAGCATCGCATCGACGGTGCGCCTGCGCACTCCGTCGTCGCGCGAGGTGATCGAAAGGCCGGCGGGCTTGACGAGGAGCCAATGCAGGCCCGTTACCGCGATTCCGGCGTCTTCGGCGGCTGCGCGTGCCGCGGCGATCTGGGCCGCGCCCATGCGCTGCGGCTCCTCGGACAGCGTATAGGGCGCCACCTCGAGCCCGTCGTAGCCGAGCTTGGCGGCGTACTCGCATTGCGCCGGGAAGGGCATCGGCGCGATGACCTCGTTGCAGAGAGCGATGCGCATGGCCTCGGACGACGTCGAACTCGGAGATTACCCGATCATATCGCGCCGCGCGTGCGCAGCATCCGCAGTGTCCGTACCTTGACCACGTCGTTCAGCCCCACCCACGCAAGCGCGTAGCCCCAGACCCAGAGCGCATCGGCCCATCCGACCGCCGTCACCAGGAAGCCGTAGACCACGATCAGGGTGGCGAGCGCCGCCGACCAGAAGCTCGCGTGCAGCAGCAGCGCCGAGGGGAAGGGGCGCTTCCAGAACCAGTCGTCGGTTCGCGTGAGGAAGATCGTGGCGTGGCCCGCCACCACCAGCTTGAGGAAGATGAGCGACTGGATCACGCCGCCCGGCAGCTTCATTTCGACCAGGATATAGAACAGGCCGAAGGAGGCGACCACGCCGATAGCGCCGAGCATGGTCGCGACGGTCAGCAGCTCGGTCATGTTCCAGCGCACCGGACGCTTCTGCACCTTGGTGCGGTCGTAGGCGATGCTCAGGATCGGGATATCGTTGAGCAGCGCGAGCAGGATGATCATCAGCGCCGTCACCGGGTAGAAGTTGAACAGCACGATGCTTGCGGTCATGAACAGGATGACGCGCACCGTCTCCGCGATGCGGTAGATCGCGTAGCTCTTCATGCGCTCGAAGGTGATCCGAGCCTGCTTCACCGCCTCGTTGATGACGTCCAGGCCCGGCGCGGTGAGAACGATGTCCGCGGCGGCGCGCGCGGCGTCGGTGGCGTTGGACACGGCGATGCCGCAGTCGGCCTTCTTGAGGGCGGGAGCGTCGTTGACCCCGTCGCCCGTCATGGCGACGATGTGCCCGCCTTTCTGCAGGGTGTCGACGATGCGGTACTTGTCCTCCGGCACCACCTCGGCAAAGATGTTCACCGACTCGATCATCTCGACGATCGCCGACTCGTGCGTGTGCAGGAACTCGCGCTCGATCAGGCTGGTGTCGTAGGTCGCGCGCACGTTGTTCATGACCTCGTCGGCGAAGCGGCGCGCGTCCTTGGGCGAGACCTCGGGCTTGAGGCGCTGAAAGATCGCCGCGGAGAGCACCGCAGCGAGCTCGAGCAGCTCGTTGCTCGAGCTGCCGGAGAGCTGCCCCGAGGTCATGGTGCGCTGCTTCAGCCCCAGGATGCGCCCGATCTCGCGCGCAATGGCGGAGTTGTCGCCGGTCACCATCTTGACGTCGACGCCGTGATCGCGCATTTCCCGGATCACCTGCTCGGAATCGTCCCTGGGCGGGTCGTAGAGCGGGATCAGGCCGAGCAGGTCGAGCGGCCCGTCTCCGCTCCTGCGCCCGACCGCGAGCGTGCGGTAGCCCTTGGAGGCGAGCGCGTCGACTTTCTTGCGAATTTCCTCGGCCTTTTCGTCCTCGAGCTCCGCCATGCCGAGCAGCACCTGCGCGGCGCCCTTGATCGCGGCAAAGCGTTCGCCCGCCTTCTCGACCCGGGCCTCGGTGCGCTTGCGCACCGGATCGAAGGGAGTGAACGCCGCCTGCCGGTAGCTCTTCCAGTCGAGGTCGGGGAAATGCTCCTCTGCGTAATCGAAGATCGGCAGCTCGATCGGATCGCGGTTCTCGAGGCGCGACGCGAGCACGGCCACCAGGAAAAGCTCGCGCGCCTCGTGCCCTCCGAGCGCGATCGGCTCCGCGACGTGCATCTCGTTCTTGGTCAGGGTACCGGTCTTATCCGAGCAGAACACGTCGACCCCGGCCAGTTCCTCGATCGCGGTCAGGCGGCTGACGATCGCCTGCCGGCGCGCCAGGTTCACGGCCCCGACCGCAAGGGTCACCGACAGTACCGCCGGAAGGGCGACGGGAATCGCCGCCACCGTCAGCACCAGGGCGAAGCGCGCGATTTCCAGGAAGGGCGAGTGCCGGAACAGCGCCACCATGACGATCAGCACCACCAGAGCGACGGTGATCAGGATGAGGTAGTCGCCGATCCGGATCACCATCTTCTGGAAGTGGCTCTGCTCCTCGAGCGACGCCTTGGCCACCAGGGCGACCACCGTGTGGAAGTTGGTGGCGGTCCCGGTATTGACCACGACGGCCATCATCTCGCCCTGCTTGACGATGGTGTTGGCGTACGCCGCCTCGCCGGCCTTCTTGTCGACCGGCAGCGATTCCCCGGTGAGCGCCGACTGGTCGACGCTGAGGTAGTCGCCCTCGAGCAGCTGCACGTCGGCCGGCACGACGTTGCCGATGCGCAGCTTGACGATGTCCCCTGGAACCAGCTCGCGCGCCGGAACCGTCTTGTACTCGCCCTCGCGCAGCACCGTGACCTCGTTCGCGAGCCGCTGCTTGAGGGCCTTGAGCGCGTTGAGCGCGCGGTGCTCCTGGAAGAAATCGAGCCCCGCGTTGACCAGCAGCATGACCGCGATGATCGTGAAGTCCTCCCACTTCTGCACGACCGCCGAGAGGATCGCCGCGGCTTCGATCATCCACGGGATCGGGCCCCAGAAGCGGCGGAAGATGCGGTGCCAGAGCGGCTCTTCCTTCTCCTGGATCTCGTTGTAGCCGAAGCGGGTGATCCGCTCTCTTGCCTGTTGGTCGCTGAGCCCCTGCTTGGCGTCGACCTCCAGCGTGCGCAGGGTGTCGGCGACGGGTTGGCGCGCGTAATCGTCGGTCTTGGTCGTCATGGCCCCAACGCTAGCGCGAACCGGGCCGGCGTTCCTGACCTAGGTCAAGGGCCGGGGCGGGCTCTAGACCGCGGCGCCCAGGTAGGCGGAAGTGAGCTCCGCGTCATCCGTCAGCTCGTGCGGGGTGCCGTGGAACACCACGTGCCCGTTGTTGAGCACGTAGACGCGGTGGGCGAATTGCAGCGCCGCGCGCACGTTCTGCTCGACGATGACGATGGTGCGCTCGGCGCGCACCAGCTCCCGGATCACGCGGCTGAGATCCTGCACGATCACGGGCGCAAGGCCCTCGAAGGGCTCGTCGAGCATGAGCAGCTTGGGATCGCGGATCAGCGCGCGGGCCACCGCCAGCATCTGCTGCTCGCCGCCCGAGAGGTTGCCGCCGCGGCTTCGGCGCCGCTCCTTCAGGCGGGGGAACACTTCGTAGATCCAGCCGAGCTCGAGCGGCTTGGGCGCGGTCAGCGCGGCCAGCCTGAGGTTCTCCTCCACCGAGAGCCCGCTGAAGATGCGCCGCTCCTCCGGCACCAGCTGGATGTCCCGCTGCGCGATCTCCTGCGGGTCGAGGCCGTGAATCGCCTCGCCGTCGAACGAGATGCTTCCGGAGCGCGGATGCAGCACGCCCATGATGCTGTTCAGCATCGTCGTCTTGCCGGCTCCGTTGCGGCCGAGCAGCGCCACCACCTCGTTGCGCGCGACGTCGAAATCGACGTCGAACAGCACGTGCGAGTCGCCATAGTAGGTGTTGACGCCCCGCGTCTCAAGCAGGCTCATGCTCTTCAACCCCTCCGAGATAGGCTTGCTGCACGTTCGCGTCGTTCTGGATCTGCTCCGGCGTGCCCTCGGCGAGCAGCACCCCGTTCTGCATCACCACGATGCGGTCGGCGAGCCGGAAGACCGCGTCCATGTCGTGCTCCACCAGCACGACCGTGCGCTCGCTCGCCAACGCCCCGATCAGCTGCACTGCCTCGGCGCGCTCGACCGGGCTCATGCCTGCCAGCGGCTCGTCCATGAAGAGCAGCTTGGGGTCATTCGCAAGCGCGATGGCGATTTCGAGGCGGCGCTTCTCGCCGTAGGACATCTCGGCGGTCGGATGGTCCGCGAACGGCAGCAGCCCGAGCTTGTCCAGGATCTGCTCGGCCCTGGCGCGCCGGGACGGGTCCGCACTCAGGCTGCGGAAGCAGTCGATTCGGAAACGGCCCCGGGCGTGCGCGAGGACGGCGATCTCGACGTTCTCGCAGACCGTGAAGTCGGAAAACAACTGGTTGATCTGGTAAGTCTTGCTGATGCCGCGATGGCAGACGTCGATCACGCCCTCGCGCGTGATGTCATTGCCGAGGAATGCGATTCGCCCGCCGCTCGCCTCCAGATCCCCTGCCAGCACATTGAGCAGGGTCGACTTTCCCGCGCCGTTAGGGCCGATGATGGCGAGCAGCTCGCCCTCGCGCACCTCGAGCGAAATGTCGGCCACCGCGACAAAGGCGCCGTAGCGCTTGGCGACGTTGTGCGCTTCGAGTATCACCGGCCCCGCGCCCGCGCCGCGGGTGCGTTCCGTCGCGATAGACGGCGGCGACGGTCGCTGCCCGGTCGCGGCGGGCGGCTGCAGCGAAGCACGCACGCGCCGGCGGCGCTCCAGCAGCGCGCCGATTTCTCCGGCGATGCCGCGCCGAAACAGGGTCACGATCAGCACGAAAATGGCGCCGAACAAGAGCTTCCAGGTGGCGCCAAGCGCCGGAAACTGCTGCAGCGCATCGCGCAGGTCGATCCACGTGAAGGCGCCGATGAGCGGGCCGATCAGCGTGCCCCGGCCGCCGATGACCGTCGACAGCACCAGCTGTCCCGAGGTGTCGAGATAGAAGGCGTCCGGCGGCATGTAGCCCTGGAACAGGCCGAGCAGCCCGCCGGCGAGGCCGGCGTAGACGGCGGCGAGCACGAACGCGCTCAGCTTGTAGCGTTGCATGTCGTGGCCTACCGCAGGCGTGCGGCGCGGGTTGGTGCGGATCGCGCGCAACACCATGCCGTAGGGCGAGCGGATGATGCGGCGCGCGATCACGTAGCCGACAAAGAAGATCACCGCAATGAAAGCGTACATCGGCCAGCCCGAGTTCACGGAGTAGGTGTGGCCGAACAGCTCCACGCTCGGCGCCGGCACGCCCGGCAGGCCGTTCTCGCCGCCGGTCAGCGCCGAAAGCGGCGAGTTCTCGAGAAAGAAGGACATCTCGCCGAACGCGAGCGTGATCATCGCGAAGTAGATGCCCACCCGGCGAAGCGAGATGTAGCCGACGATCAGCCCGTAGAGCGCCGAGGCCGCAGTGCCGATCAGCAGCGCGAGCGCGACGCTGTTCACCGTCTGGCTGGTCAGCAGCCAGGCGGCGACGAAGCCGCCGGTGCCGTAGAAGGCGGCCTGCCCGAACGAGAGCAGCCCGGTGAATCCGAACAGGATGTCGAAGCCGAGCCCGAACAGTCCCCAGATGAGCGAGCGGGTGAGCACGTCCGCGGTCAAATGCAGCAGCGGCGCGAGCCACGGCAGCGCGAGCAGGACCGCCAGCATGATGCCCTCGGGGACGAGCGCGCGCGCTCCGGCGCCCCGTGTCATATCCGCCCCTCGGTTCCGAGCAGGCCCCGTGGCAAAAGGAACAGCACCAGCGCCATGGCCGCGTACAGCGCGACGTCCGAGTAGGCCGGGTTGATCATCGAGGTGAGGCTCAGGATTTCCCCGGCGATGAGACCGCCGATGATCGCCCCCGGGAAAGATCCCAACCCACCGATGACGACCACCACGAACGACTCGACCAGCACCCGGCTGCCGACGTCGGGCGCGACCGAAACGATCGGCGAGTCGACCACGCCGGCGAATCCCGCAGCGAGCGCGCCGATGCCGAACACCAGGGTCAGGATGCGCGGCACGCGGATGCCGAGCATCCGCACCATCAGCGGATCCTCGATTCCCGCGCGCACGATCAGGCCGATGCGGGTCCAGTAGATCAGCAGGTACAGTGCGAACAGCGCCAGTGCCGCGATGCCGAGCACCTGGAGCCGGTACACCGGGTAGAAGAAATAGTGCAGGTTGAGGATGCCGTTGCCCCAGGAGGGTTGCGGCACGTTGCGTGTCAAACCGCCGAATACCGCGCGCAGGGACTCGACGATCACGATGCCGATGCCAAAAGTGACCAGGATCTGGTCTTCCGGCGGCCGATCGTAGTAGCGGCGGATGAGGCCCCACTCCAGCACCAGCCCCAGCAGGCCGGTCGCGGCAGCGCCGACTGCAAGCGCCAGCACGAAGGAACCGGTCGCGTGATAGGTGAGGAATCCCGCGTAGGCGCCGAACGCGAACAGCGCCCCGTGGGCGAAGTTCACGAATCCGAGCGTGCCGAAGATGATGGTCAGGCCCGAGGCGACCAGGGCGAGCAACGCCCCCGAGGCCAGGCCGTTGAACAGCTGAGAGAGGAATAGTCCGAGACTGGGCATGCCGCAGTAGGAGGCTTGTCGTGATGTCCGCGCGGGCAAGCATACAACGGCCGCGGGGCGGGCCATGCCGTCCCCACGGCCGTCGTCTGCGGCTGGACGCCGCGCCGCGCGTTAGCGCGGTCTCAGGTGTAGCTGCCGAGCTTGCAGCCGAAGAAGCCCGATGGCGCCATCGTATCCTTTCCGGGCACGAGCCCAGCGATGCGGTAGTAGTCCTCGGAATTCCTCATTTCGCCCGGCTTCTTGCCCACCACCACCGGCACCGGACGGATCAGCTGGTGCGTCTCCGCGTCGTAACGCACGGTGCCGAGCGTGGTGCCGCTCCAGGCGTGCTTCTCGAGCGACTTGATGACGTCGACCGGATAAAAGGAGCGCGCCTTCTCGACCGCCGCAGCCCAGATCATCATCTGCATGTACGCGATGTGAGCGCACCAGCGGGGCTTGCGCTGATGCTTCTTCTCGAAGCTCTCGACGAAGAACTTCGCCATCGGATAGTGGTCTTCGAGCGTCCACCAGAAGTCCATCGTGCCGTACACGCCCTGCATCAGGTCGGCACCGAGCTCCTTGGCCTGGAACGGCGAGATGTTCGGAACCACCAGCTTCATCTTCTCGAGGATGCCGAACTGCTTGGCCTGCTTGGTGGACAGAACCGCGTCGGCTCCGAAAGCGACGTTGATGAACACGTCGGCGCCGCTGTTCGCGATATTGAGCAGATACGAGCTGAAGTCCTTGGTGCCGAGCGGCACCAGCTGCTTGGTCGCGATCTTCCAGTTGCCGTCCTTCTCGGTGAACTGGCTCGCCGAGTCGAAAACGGTGTGGCCGTACGTGTAGTCGGGCACCAGGTAGGCGACCTTCTTGTTGCGGCCGATCTCCTTCACCAGCACCGGCGCGAGCGCCTTCGCGCCCATGTAGGCCGAGAGCTGCGAGCGGAAGCCGTAGCGCTGGCAGTCCTTGCCGGTGGTGTCGTTCGAGCCGCTCGCACCGACCATGTTGACCACTTTCTCGCGCTGCGCGAGCTTCTCGAGCGCCACCGCGGTCGCGCTCGAGAGGCTGCCGGTGATCATGATCGCCTTGTTCTCGGAAATGAAGCGCGACTGCGCCTGCACCGCCGGATTGGGCTTGGTTTCCGAATCCGCGACCTGGTACTCGATCCGCTTGCCGAGCACCCCTTTGCCGCGAACGTGGTGCCATTTGTGGGCCAGTTCGCCGCTGTTCAGCTGCTCGATGACCAGCTCATATCCGGCCTTGAGGTCTTCGCCGGCGGCCGAATACGGCCCGGTGAGCGGCGATGTGATGCCGACGAACACGGACTTTCCGCTCGCGCCCTGGGGCCAGTTGCCGAGCGGTGCCCGGGTCGCGGCCTCGGCGAGACCGGGCATCAGCCCGCCCGCCAGCACGCCGCCGGCGATGCCGGCGCCGGTCGCGAGAAACGCGCGACGCGATGCGTCCGTTTGAATGTCTGAATCGTTCTTTGCCATGGAATCTCCTTGGTGGTCTCACTGCCCGCCACCAACGATGGGCGCGAGCTGCGGCAGATTGCCGCGAGTGGAGCGCCAATATAGTCCGGCGAACTGCCGAGTGCCTGTCGCTCGGCTGACGCTGCGCGCTATGCGGACGTGCGCGGGTCGCGGGCCGCGATCCAGGCGCCGATCCCGGGCCAGACCTCCGCGAGCGTTCGTGCTCCCATGAACAGACCGATGTGGCCGCCCGGCACGAGCTGCTTCACGATCTCGTCCGCCGGCGCGCCGAACAGAGCGGCTGCGTTGAACACCTGCTCCTTGGTGGTGATGTCGTCCTGCTCGCCCGCGAGCAGGTAGAGCGGGATCCTGATCTGCTTCAGGTCGAGCTTTCGTCCCAGGGCGACGAACTCGCCCTTCGCCAGCCGGTTCTCCTTGAACAAGAGCTGAATCGCCTGCAGGTAGTAGCGCCCCGGAAGATCGATCGGATTCTCGTACCAGCGCTCGAACTGCTCGGTGCGCTTGATGTAGCACTTGTCCTCGATGTGCCGGTACAGGTCCAGGTACTTGTCGACGTACTGCTGCTCCGGATGCATGCTCTTCCAGCCCGCGAGCATGAACTTGCCCGGCATCCTGCCGCCGCCGGACTGCACGAGCTCCTCGTAGAAGCTCATCGGCAGGCGATGCGCGATCTTCTTGATCGGCCCGTCCCCCGCATCGGTGTCGATCGGCGAGCCGGCGAGCACCAGGCTTCTGACCTTATGCGGAAAGCGCGCTGCGTACATCGTGCTCATCCACCCGCCCTGGCACAGGCCGACCAGGTGCACCGCGCCACCCAACTCGTCGACCACGACGTTGATCTCGGCGAGATACTTGTCGATGTCGAAGTCGCGCATCTGAGCCGTGGCCCGTTTCCAGTCGGTAGCGAGAACGTGCCCGAGCCCAGCGGCGAGCAGGGTCTCGACCAGGCTCTGGCCCTTGGCGTAGTCGGCGATCGACGAGCTGTGCCCGGCATACGGCGCATCGACCAGCACCGGTACGCCACCGCTGGCCCTGAACTCCCGCACGCGCATGCTGTCCAGGTCGAGCAGGACGCGGTTGGGCGTGGCCCACTCGGGCTCAGGCGGAACCGCGAGTTCGCCCGCCTCCGCGAGAAAATCGAGATTCTGGCGGTAGAGCTTCATGCCCTCCTCCTCGAGCTCGATCGCGGCGGCGAACGGCCAGAACCAGGGAACGCTGTGCTCGGTGGCGGGCGCCTTCGGCGGAAGCGTTTTCGCGGCCATTGCCGGGCTAGATCCTTGCCGTCTCGAGGCGCTCGTAGGCCTCGCCCCAGGAGGCCTTCCAGTCGTTGCCGAGGAAATCGATCTCGCGCCCGTCCTTCTCGTAGAAGCGATTCGGGATCTGGAACATCGCGATCATCAGGCCGCCCTCGGGTCCGGCCCAGGCCTCATGGCGGCTGCCCGCGGGTCGCCAGACGAACTGGCCCGCGCTGCAGGTGCCCTCGCCGCACACGAGGCTGCCCTCGAGCACCCAGGTCTGCTCGATCAGGACGTGCTCGTGGTCCGGTAGCTTCGCCCCGGGCGCCATCCTCAGCAGCACCGTGAGCAGGCCGGAGGCGCGCTCGAGCAGCAGCGTCTTGGCCTCGACGCCCGGATAGATCGTCTTCTGCCAGGGCAGCGCCGCGACGTCGACGAAGCGTGATGCCATCGGCGGCAGCTTGGCGTGCTCCGCCGCGTTGGGGGTGATTGCAGCCATGCCGTTCCTCCTATCCCTTGAGATGCTCGCCCACCCGGACGATCTTCATGGTGTTCGTTCCGCCGGGCTTTCCGATCGGCTCGCCGATGGTGAGCACGATCAGGTCCCCCGTTTTCACCGCCCCTTGGTCGACCAGAGCGTTCTCCGCCTCGGCCAGCAGCTCCTCGCGGTCGTGGCCGGCGTACTCCACCACCAGCGGATAGACGTCGCGGAACAGGGCGCAGCGGTAGCGCGTGTGCGTCTGCGTCGTCAGCGCGTAGATCGGTACGCCGCAGTTTAGGCGAGACATCCACAAGGCGGTCGAGCCCGACTCGGTGAGCGAGGCGATCGCCTTGACCTTGAGGTGAAAGGCGGTGAAAAGCGCCGCCATCGCGATCGACTGATCGACGCGCGAGAACACGCGGTTGAAGAATTCCTGGTCGAGCGTGACCGGCTGCGTCGCCTCCGCCTCGACGCAGATACGGTGCATCGCCTCGATCGTCTGCACGGGATACTTGCCGCTCGCCGACTCGGCCGAGAGCATCACCGCGTCGGTGCCGTCGAGCACCGCGTTCGCCACGTCGGAGACCTCGGCGCGCGTCGGCACCGGGCTGTCGATCATCGACTCCATCATCTGCGTGGCGGTGATGGTGAGCTTGTTGTGCTCGCGCGCGAGGCGAATCATTTTCTTCTGCAGCGCCGGCACCGACGCGTCGCCCACTTCCACCGCAAGGTCTCCGCGCGCGACCATGATGCCGTCGCAGGCGTGCATGATGTCGAGCAGCGCGGCTTCCGTGACGGCCTCGGCGCGCTCGATCTTGGCGATCAGCATCGCCTTGCCGCCGGCCGCCCGCATCAGCTCTTTCGCCATGTACATGTCGGCGCCGGATTTGGGGAACGACACCGCCAGATAGTCCGCCTGCAGCGCCGCCGCGGTGCGCACGTCCTCCATGTCCTTCGGGGTCAGCGCGGGCGCGGAAAGTCCGCCGCCCTGGCGGTTGATGCCCTTGTTGTTCGAGAGCACGCCGCCGTGGCGGGCGATGGTGTGGATCTCTTCGCCACGCACATCGGTGACCTCGAGCACGATCTTGCCGTCGTCGAGCAGCAGCACCGCGCCCGGCTCGACGTCCCGCGGCAACTCCCTGTAGTCGAGGCCGACGCGCTCGGCATCGCCCAGCTTGCAGTCCGCGTCGAGGATGAAGCGGCTCCCGGCCTGAAGGGCGACCTTGCCGTCCTTGAACTTTCCAATCCGGATCTTGGGGCCCTGCAGGTCGCACATGATCGCGACCGTGCGCCCGGCCGCACGCGCGATGTCCTTCACCAGCTCCGCCCGCTTGAGGTGGTCGTCCGCGCTGCCGTGCGAGAAGTTGAGCCGCACGACGTCGACCCCGGCACGGATCATCCTCTCCAGCACCGTCGGGTCGCTCGATGCCGGCCCCAGTGTGGCGACGATTTTCGTGCTGCGGAGCATTTCGTTCAGTCTATCAGCGCCACTGGTCGGCGGGGAACTCGAATCGGTCTGCCGACCCCGCGCGCTGCAGGTAGACGCCGGTGGCCGTGGTCTTGCACGCCCAGGTCTGTTGCGCGGGCGCCGCGCCGAGGGACAGCGCCTCGGGCCGCAGCACGGCGCCGCCAGTGCCGTCGGCCACGCGCACGGCGGTGTAGCGGATCCATGCCAGGTTCCGCCTGCGGGCCTCGTCGGCGAGATCCTGACAGGCCGAATAGTCCGACTTGTGCGTCCAGGCGCGCGCCGACGCCGTCCATGGCGCCGCCGTCAGGTCCGCGCAGCGCCCGCGCGCGTTCGCCTTGAAGAAGCTATGCTGGGTGTGAAGCGCCTCGCCGGCCAGCGCGTCGCTGTCGGTGAGAAAGCGCCACTTCCAGTAGGCGACCTCCGCGCATGCGGTCTTGAGCTCCTCCGCGCCGTACCAGACCCCGGGATCCGAAGTACGCCGAAAACGCGTCGCGACCGGTGAGCGATACCGAAACGGCGTGAAGATCAGATAGTGCTTTCGGCCCGCGGCCTCCGGCAACGGCGGTTTGCTCGTCTCGAGCAGCTCTTCGAGCACGCGCTGCTCCTCGAGGTTGTCCGCGAGCCGCATCGTCGCCACCAGGTGCTGCGCCTCCACCCCGCGCCAAAGGACCGCCGCGCGCGCACGGACGCCGGCGTCGAACCAGGCGGCCTTCCAGGCGCGCGTCACGCCGGCGCGCGCATAGCGTCGAGGTAGCCGACCACCGCGACCAGGCCTTCGGCGCGCTCGATCAGCTCGGCCGGCTTGCCGTTGAGGGCGCGGTTGTGGCCTCGCATCCACGCCTTGCGCTGTGCGTCGTCCGCGCCCACCAGCGCGTCGAGCGAGCGGTAGACCCGCACCAGAATGAGCGCCAGCTCGCCTTCCTTGCTTTCCGGGTCGATGGTGCGCGCGCCGGTAACGAGCCGGGAAATGCTCGCTTCGCTCACTCCCAGCACGCGCGCGAGGCGGGCGCTGGAAAGCCCGAGCAGCTCCGCGGCGCGCAGCAGGGCCTTGGTCAGGACGGCGCCGGGCTCGGGCCGCGATACGCGTCGGGGGGAAGACTGGGCGGTCAGGGGCGGCTCCTTGCAAATGCAAGGATAATCCACTTGCCTTCCAATTGCAAAACGCTAGCCCCCCGCCCGCGCCTCCAGCGCGGCCACCGCCGGCAGGGTCTTGCCTTCGAGGAACTCGAGGAAGGCGCCGCCGGCGGTCGAGATGTAGCTCAGCTTGTCGGCGATGCCGTACTTGTTGATCGCAGCGACCGTGTCGCCGCCGCCCGCGATCGAGTACGCCTTCGAGGCGGCGATGGCCTGCGCCACGACCTGGGTGCCCCGGGCGAAGGGCTCGCGCTCGAACACCCCGACCGGACCGTTCCAGACGATGGTCCCCGCGGCCTTGAGACTCGCCGCGAGCTGCGCCGCGCTCTCCGGTCCGATGTCGAGGATCATCTCGTCGGCGGCGACGTCCTTCGCTGCCTTCACCGTCCCGGCGGCGGCGTCGATCGATTTCGCCACCACGACGTCCAGCGGCAGCGGCACCTTGGTCGCCGCCATGACCTTCTTCGCTTCGTCGACGAGATCCGGCTCGGCGAGCGATCTTCCGATCGGCAGACCGGCGGCGAGCATGAAGGTGTTGGCGATTCCGCCGCCGACCACGAGCTGGTCGACCTTCTGCGCGAGCGCGGCGAGGATGGTGAGCTTGGTCGAGACCTTGGAGCCGGCGACGATCGCCACCAGCGGCCGCGCGGGGTTCGCCAGCGCCTTGCCCAGCGCGTCGAGCTCCGCGGCCATCAGCGGCCCCGCGCAGGCCGCCGGCGCGAAGCGTGCCACGCCGTGGGTGGTCGCCTCCGCACGGTGCGCGGTGCCGAAGGCGTCGTTCACGTAGACGTCGCACAGCGCGGCGATCTTCTTCGCCAGCGCCTCGTCGTCCTTCTTCTCGCCCTTGTTGACGCGACAGTTCTCCAGCACCACCAACTCGCCAGGACGCACGGAGACCCCGTCGACCCAATCGGGTATCAGTTTGATATCCCGTTTGAGAAGCTCTCCGAGACGTTTCGCGACCGGCGCGAGGGAATCCTCGGGCCTGAGCTCGCCCTCCTTGGGGCGGCCGAGGTGCGAGGTCACCATCACCGCCGCGCCCGCCTCGAGGGCGGCGCGGATGCCGGGCAGCGAGGCGCGGATGCGCGTGTCGTCCGACACCGCTCCGGCGTCGTCCAGCGGCACGTTGAGGTCGGCGCGGATCAGCACGCGCTTGCCGCGCAGGTCGAGCTCGCTCATTCGCTTGAATTTCATGTGCGTTTTCCTTTGCTCAATTCTTTCGTCAGTCGTTGCGGTTCGCCCGATTCGTAGGCGAGGCGCTGATAGCGTCTGGCCGCGGCCAGGATGTCGTCGAACGCGGGCTGCGTCAGCTCGCGCATGTGCGCCTTGGTGAGCCGGACCGCGTTCGGCGGGCGGGCACCCAACGCGCGCGCGAGTTGCATGGCCTGCTCCAGGACCTCGGTCCGCGGCACGAGGCGGTTCACCAGGCCGAGTTGCGCCGCGCGCTCTCCCGATATGAGGTCGCCCAGCAGCGAGAGTTCAGCGTTCATCCCGAAGGGCAGGTGCCACATCATGACCGAAGTCCCAAGGATAGAAGCCAGCCCGGTCTTCACCTCAGGCTGCCCGATCTTCGCCTCCGGATGCGCCACGCGCAGGTCGCAGTGGAGCGCGAGCTGGTAGCCCGCGCCCGCCGCGGCGCCGACGATCGCGGCCACCGATGGCTTGTCCAGGGCGCGCACGGCGGCGTAGGTCGCGTGCAGCTCGGTGAACCAGCGCTCGACGTCGTCCGGGCCGTAGCGCGCAGCCTCGTCCAGGTCCTGCCCCGCGCTGAACGCGCGTTCGCCTGCGCCTGTGAGGACCAGCGCGCGCACGCCGGGCTCGGCGTTCAGCGCCGCGAGCGCCGGAGGCAGCTCGCGGCGGATGTCCTCGTTGATCGCGTTGAGGCGCTGCGGCCGGTTCAGGCGGACGACCGCGACCTCGCCGGCGCGCTCGACGAGGACCGAAGGCACGTCACTTCGCGCCCATCAACGCCACGGCAGCGTCGAGCATGCGGTTGCTGAAGCCCCACTCGTTGTCGTACCACGAGCTGACTTTCACCAACGTGCCGCCGCTCACCTTGGTCAGCGTGGAATCGAAGATCGAGCTCGCGGGGTTGTGATTGAAATCCGACGACACCAGCGGCTCGGTGTTGTACTCGAGGACGCCCTTCAATGCGCCCTCGGAGGCTTTCTTCACCGCGGCGTTCACCTCCTCGGCCGTGGTCGCCTTCTTGGCGACGAAGGTGAGATCGACGATCGAGACGTTGATCGTCGGCACGCGGATGGCGAAGCCGTCGAGCTTGCCGTTCAGGTGCGGCAGCACCAGCCCCACCGCGGCCGCGGCGCCGGTCTTGGTCGGGATCATGTTCTGCGACGCCGAGCGCGCCCGGCGCAGGTCCTTGTGGTAGACGTCGGTCAGGACCTGGTCGTTGGTGTAGGCGTGGATCGTGGTCATCAGCCCGTTCACCACGCCGATGCTGTCGTCCAGCGCCTTGACCAGCGGCGCCAGGCAGTTGGTGGTGCACGAGGCGTTCGAGATGACCGTGTCGCTGCCTTTGAGGTCCTTGTCGTTGACGCCCATCACGATGGTTCGATCGACGTCGCTGCCCCCGGGGGCGGAGATGATCACCTTCTTCGCGCCCGCCTGGATGTGCCCCGCAGTCTTCGCCTTGCTGGTGAACAGCCCGGTGCACTCGAACACCACGTCGACGCCGAGCGCCTTCCAGGGCAGCTTGGCGGGGTCGCGCTCGGCGAGCACCTTGATGCGGTCGCCGTTGACCACCAGCGAGTCGCCGTCGACCTGCACGCTGCCGCCGAAGAGCCCGTGCGCGGTGTCGTGCTTGAGCAGGTGGGCGTTGGTCTTGGCGTCGCCCAGGTCGTTCAAGGCGACGAATTCCAGCCCCTGCTTCTTGCCGTACTCGTAGTGCGCGCGCAGCACGTTCCGGCCGATGCGGCCGAAGCCATTGATCGCAATCTTGATCGCCATAATTCCTTCTCCGATTCCATGAAACCGCGGACCCAACCGTAATGATGATGCGGCGGCCGGGCCGGCGTTTGACCTAGATCATTCCTCGTTTTTCAGGACGCTTCTCGCGGCCTCCGCCACGTGCTGCGCCGTGAAGCCGAAGTGCTTGAAAAGCTCGCCCGCCGGCGCCGATTCGCCGAACCGGTCGATGCCGACCACGGCGCCGTCGAGCCCCACGTATTTGCGCCAGAAATCGGTGACGCCCGCCTCGACAGCCACCCGCGGCACGCCGCGCGGCAGCACCCTATCGCGGTAAGACGCGTCCTGGCGATCGAACACGGTGCTCGAGGGCATCGAGACCACGCGTGCGGCGACGCCCCCCTCGGCGAGCTGCTTTTGCGCGCCGAGCGCGAGCGCGACCTCCGAGCCGGTGGCGATCAGCACCACCCGCGGCGCCCCTGCCGCCTCCGAGAGCACGTAGCCGCCGCGACGGGCGTTCTCCAGCGCCGCGGCATCGCGTGCGGCGAACGGAAGGTTCTGGCGCGACAAGAGCAGCGCCGTCGGCCCGTTCTTGCGCGCGAGCGCCGCGCCCCAGGCAACCGCTGTCTCGACCGTATCGCAGGGGCGCCAGACCTCCATGTTGGGGATCAGGCGCAAGCTGGCGGCCTGCTCGATCGGCTGGTGCGTCGGCCCGTCCTCGCCCAGGCCTATCGAATCGTGCGTGAGCACGTAGACCACGCGCGTCCCGATCAGCGCGGCCATGCGCAGCGCATTGCGCGCGTAGTCCGAGAAGATGAGAAAGGTGCCGCCGTAGGGCACCAGGCCGCCGTGCAGCGACAACCCGTTCATGATCGCGCACATGCCGAATTCGCGTACGCCGTAGAACAGGTAATTGCCGCCGCCCGTGCGCCCGATCGCTCTGGAACCCTTGACCATCGTGAGGTTGGAAGGCGCAAGGTCCGCCGATCCGCCCACCAGCTCGGGCAGCGAGGGCTGGAGCGCTTCGAGCAGATTTTGCGAGGCCTTGCGGGTCGCGATCGTCTCGGCCTTCGTGTTGCATTCATCCACCAGCTTGGTCACAAGCGCGTCGAAATCCTGCGGAAGCTCGCCCGCCATACGGCGGCGGAATTCGCCTGCCAGCTCCGGATGCGCCGCCTGGTAGGCGTCGAACATCTTCGCCCAGCGCCGCTCGGCGCGCTTGCCCGCGGCGCGGGCGTCCCAGGCCGCGTAGACGTGCGGTGGAATCTCGAACGGCGGATACGGCCAGCCGATCGCGGCGCGCGTCGCGGCGACCTCGTCTGCGCCGAGCGGCGCGCCGTGCGCGGCGCCGGTGTTCGCCTTGTGGGGGGAGCCCTTGGCGATCACGGTCTTGCAGCAGATCAGCGTCGGGCGCGATTTCTCCCGCTTGGCCTTGCGGATCGCCTTGTCGAGGGCCGCGACGTCGTGGCCGTCCACATGTGGGATCACCTGCCAGCCGTAGGCGGCGAAGCGCTTGGGCACGTCGTCCGTGTACCACTGATCGATGTGCCCCTTCTCGGAATCGATCGAAATCCCGTTGTCGTCGTAGAAGGCGATGAGCTTGCCCAAGCCCAGCGTGCCGGCGAGCGCGCAGGCTTCGTGGGACACGCCCTCCATCATGCAGCCGTCGCCCATGAAGACGTAGGTGTGATGGTCGACCACGTCGAATCCGGGCCGGTTGAACTGATCGGCCAGCAATCGTTCAGCGATCGCCATCCCGATGCCGTTGGCGATGCCCTGCCCCAACGGCCCGGTCGTGGTCTCGACGCCCGGGGCGCAGCCGTATTCCGGGTGCCCCGGCGTCTTCGAGCCGAGCTGGCGAAAGCGCTTGAGCTCCTCGATCGGCAGCGCGTAGCCGGTGAGATGCAGCAGACCGTAGAGCAGCATCGAGCCGTGGCCGTTCGAGAGCATGAAGCGGTCGCGGTTGGCCCAGTGCGGGTTGCCGGGGTTGTGGCGCAGGTGCTTGCTCCACAGCGCCAGCGCGATCTCCGCCATGCCCATCGGCATGCCGGGATGGCCTGAGTTGGCGGCCTGCACCGCGTCCATCGCGAGCGCGCGCAACGCGTTCGCCATGTCTCGCTGCAGGGTCTCTTGGGATGATGCAGGGGGGGCGGCCACGGCCGCCGTGGTCGGGGTGTTCATACGCTAATTGTAAACCTCAGGCCGCGCGGCTCAGCGCCGGGCTCGCAAGATAGCGCTGCGCCATGCGCTCGAGCGGCTCGGGGCGGATGCGCTGCGCCTGTCCGGCGCAGCCGAACGCCTCGAAACGTTCCTTGCACAGAGCCCTCGCGGCCGCTGTCGCAGCCTTCAGGAACTTGCGCGGATCGAACTCGGCCGGATCCTCGGCCATCGCACGGCGCATCGCGCCGGTCATCGCGAGCCGGATGTCGGTGTCGATGTTCACTTTGCGCACGCCGTGCTTGATGCCCTGCAGGATCGCCTCGACCGGAACGCCGTAGGTCTCGGGAATCCTGCCGCCGTAGCGGCGGATGACTTCCAGCCATTCCTGCGGCACGCTGGAGGAGCCGTGCATCACCAGGTGAGTGTCCGGGATGCGCGCGTGGATTTCCCGGATGCGGTCGATCGCCAGCACCTCGCCGGTCGGCTTCTTGGTGAACTTATAGGCGCCGTGCGAGGTCCCGATCGCCACCGCGAGCGCGTCGACGCCGGTTCGCTGGACGAAGTCCGCCGCCTGCTCGGGATCGGTGAGAAGCTGCTCGCGCGCGAGCTGGCCTTCGGCGCCGACGCCGTCCTCCTTGCCCGCGGTGCCGGTCTCGAGCGACCCCAGGCAGCCGAGCTCGCCTTCGACCGAGACGCCGACGGCGTGCGCCATGTCGACCGCGCGCCGCGTCACCTCCACGTTGTACGCGTAGTCCGAGGGCGTCTTCATGTCCTCGAGCAGCGAGCCGTCCATCATGACGCTGGTGAAGCCGGAGCGGATCGCCGCCTGGCACACCGCCGGGCTCGCGCCGTGATCCTGGTGCAGCACGACCGGAATGTGCGGATAGGACTCGACTGCCGCCTCGACCATCCTGCGCAGGAAGGCCTCGCCCGCGTATTTGCGCGCGCCTGCCGAGGCCTGCAGGATCACCGGGCTCGAGGCCTCGTCGGCCGCCTGCATGATCGCCTGGATCTGCTCCAGGTTGTTGATGTTGAACGCCGGCACGCCGTAGCCGTGCTCCGCGGCGTGGTCCAGCAGCTGGCGCAGCGAAATGAAGGCCATCTTTCCCCCTCCGATGATTGAAAATCCGTTGTCCTAGCGCGCGAGCGCCTGCCTGCGCCGGTCCATCAGGCGCCAGATCATCGGCGTGAAGATGAGCTGCATGGCGAGATCGATCTTGCCGCCCGGACAGACGATGGTGTTCGGGCGCGACATGAACGAGTCGTGCAGCATCGACAGCAGATACGGAAAATCGATGCCGCGCGGGTTGGCGAAGCGGATCACCAGCAGGCTCTCGTCCGCGGTCGGGATGTGGCGCGCGATGAACGGGTTCGAGGTGTCGACGACCGGCACCCGCTGGAAGTTGATGTGGGTGCGCGCGAACTGGGGCGTCATGAAGTTCACGTAGTCGTTCATGCGCCGCAGGATCGTGTCGGTCACCGCCTCGGTCGAGTAGCCGCGCGTGGCCCGGTCGCGGTGCAGCTTCTGGATCCATTCCAGGTTGATCACCGGCACCACGCCGATCAGCAGGTCGACGTGGGAGGCGACGTCCGCCTCGCCGTGGGCGACGCCGCCGTGCAGGCCTTCGTAGAACAGCATGTCGGTGCCCGCCGGCAGATCTTCCCATGGCGTGAAAGTGCCCGGCTTCTGCTTGTAGGGGACCGCCTCGGCGTCGTTGTGCAGGTACTTACGCGTGCGCCCGCCGCCGGTCTCGGCGTAGTCGCGGAAAAGCTGCTCGAGCTCGGCGAACAGGTTCGCCTCGGGGCCGAAATGGCTGAAGTGGTGGTTGCCGCGGCCGAGCTCCTCGGCCATCCTCGCCTTCATTTCCTCGCGGTCGTAGCGATGGAAGGCGTCGCCCTCGACGAACGCGGCCTTGACGTTCTCGCGGTAGAAAATCTGCTCGAAGGTCTTCGACACCGAGGTGGTTCCGGCCCCGGACGAGCCGGTAATCGCGATGATCGGGTGCTTGGCCGACATGCAGCGTCCTTTCAGAGCTCGGCCGGGGCGCGGAAAAGCCCGCGCGTGCCGAACAGGGGTGCGTCGTAATCGCGCTCGTTGTAGTCGCGGTGATACTGCTCGAGGCGCTCGACCTCGTTGCGCGAGCCGAAGATGAGCGGGGTGCGCTGATGCAATGCAGCCGGCACGAGCTCGAGCAGCGGCCCGTCTCCCGTGCTCGCCCGCCCGCCGGCGCGCTCGATCAGGTGGCCGAGCGGGTTGGCCTCGAACAGGAGCTGGTGGCGGCCCTCCGCCGACGTCCGTGGAGACAGGAACACCCCGCCCCGCATCAGGATGCGGTGCGCGTCGGCCACCAGCGAAGCGGCCCAGCGCATGGTGTAGTCGCGCCCGCGCGGACCGGCGGCACCGGCAAGGCACTCATCGACGTAACGCTTGACCGCAGGCTCCCACAGACGCGCACCCGAGTTGTCGATCGCGAATTCGGTGCTGTCCTCGGGAACGCGCAAGCCGGGATGCGTCAACATGAACTCGCCGATCTCGCGGTCCAGCGTAAATCCGTTCACGCCCGTCTCCAGAGCCAGCACCAGCATCGTGACGGGTCCGTAGATCGCGTAGCCCGAGCCGACCTGCGCCGTGCCAGGCTGCAGAAAACCGTCTTCCATCCCTTGCCCCGGCTGGGGCGCGCGCAGCACCGAGAAGAGGCTCCCCGCCACCGCGTTGACGTCGAGCGCGGACGCGCCGCACAGCGGATCGAACGCGAGCAGGTAGCGCCCGCGCGGGTATCGGTCCGGAATCGGGTGCGGCTCGGGGTCGGCCTCCGAGGCCATCGCCGCGAGGTGCCCGCCCCACTCGTTGGTGCTGAGGAAGGTCTCGTTCGCGACCTCGCGCATGGCGTTCAGCGGAACGTCGGCGAGCGCACCCTTGCCCACCCGGTAGGCGATGCGCTTGCACGCCAGGCGGATGTCGTTCAGCAACGCGGTGAAGCCGCCGGTCGCGCCGGGTGACTTGCGCTGCTCCCCGATGATGAACTCGGTGATCGTCTTTGTTTCCTGCCGCATCGTCGCTCCTAGGCCGCGCGCGTGGCCCGCGCCGCGTGCAGCGCCGCGATCCGCGCCGGGCTGAGCAGCGGCTCGTCCAGGCTCGGCTGCACCAGGTCGGCCTGGGAAAAGTCCTGCGCCGCGGTCCAGCGCGAGGGCGTTGCGATCGTGTAAAGCCCGGCCGCCTTTGCCGCCAGCACGCCGTTGGCCGAGTCCTCGATCGCGACGCAGGCGTCCGTCGGCACGCGCAGCGTGCCGACGATCCTGCGGTACAGGTCCGGCGCGGGCTTCTTCTGCGCCACCTCGTCGGCGCTCGCCACTGCGTCGAACCAACCCAGCGCCTTGGGCCCGAGCACCGCGCCGACCAGCGCCTCGATGTTCGCGGTGGAGCTGGTGGCCGCGAGCGCGAGCTTGAGGCCCGCCTCGCGCGCCTCGTTCATCAGGCGCGCGACGCCCGGCCGCGCGACCGCCCGGCCGTCGCTGATCAGCTCGTAGTACAGGCGCGTCTTCTCGCGATGGATCGCCGGCACCAGGCCGGTCAGGCGCTGCCTTTCCGCGGGGCCCACCCTGAGGCGCGAAACATAGTACGCGATCCGCTCGGGGCCGCCCGAGACCTTGAGCAGCTCCATGTAGTCGTCCGCGCTCCAGTTCCAGCCCAGGTCCATCGCGAGGAACGCCGCGTTGAACGCCTGGCGGTGCACTTCCTCGGTGTCCGCGATGGTGCCGTCGACGTCGAAAATCAGCGCTTGCAGCGTCATCTCTGTTCTCCCGCGGTCTCGAACACCCGGCTCGCGCGGATATCCTCGGCCGTGATGGTCATCAGCGCCTCGCGCGTGAGCGGCGCCCCTCTTTGCTCGAACAGCCTCTTCGCCTGGCGCAGCCGCGCGCGGTCGAGCGCGTTGCGGATCGAGCGCGCGTTGGCGAAGTGCGGCTGCGTCTTACGCAACGCGATGTACTCGCGCAGCGTCGCCTCGGCGCCGGCATCCAACCGGTACTTCATCTTCTCGAGCATCAGCCCGGCGATCGCGAGCAGCTCGTCTTCCTTGTAGTCCGGAAAGTCGATGTGGTGCGCGATGCGCGAAGCCATCCCCGGGTTGGACGAGAAAAACCGGTCCATCCGGTCCTTGTAGCCCGCGAGGATGACGACCAGGTCCTCGCGCTGATTCTCCATCACCTGGAGCAGGATTTCGATCGCCTCCTGGCCGTAGTCGCGCTCGTTCTCCGGCCGGTAGAGATAGTAGGCCTCGTCGATGAACAATACGCCGCCCATGGCGCGCTTGAGCACCTCCTTGGTCTTGGGCGCGGTGTGGCCGATGTACTGCCCGACCAGATCGTCGCGCGTCACCGCGACCAGGTGCCCTTTCCTCGAGTAGCCGAGCGCGTGCAGGATCTCGGCCATGCGCAGCGCGACCGTCGTTTTGCCGGTTCCGGGGTTGCCGGTGAAGCTCATGTGCAGCGACGGCGCACCCGCCTCGAGCCCGACCGAGCGGCGCAGCTTCTCCACCACCAGCAGGGCGGCGATTTCGCGCACGCGCGTCTTCACCGGCGCGAGCCCCACGAGCTCGCGCTCGAGCGCCTCGAGCACGCCCGCGACGTTCGAGTCGCGGTACAGCTGCTCGAGGTCGAGCGGCAGGCTCTCGGGCGCCGACATCAGTAGCGCTCTCCCTCCGGGCGCTCGGCCGCGTAGCTGCGTACCGAATAGCGTTGCAGGCGGCCCGCGCCCTCCTCGCGCTCGAGCGCGAATCCGGGCTCGTTCGGCGGGCGGTTGACGATGAACGACAGGCGCAGCGACTCCCAGCCGTGCGTGGCGTCGAAGGCGTTCACCTTGACGTAGTGGCGCGGGAAGGTCTTGCGGCACGCGTCGACCTCGGCCATCACGCCGGCGGCGTCCTTGAGGTCGAACATCGGCATGCCGTACATCTCCCAGTAGGCGTTGCGCGGGTGCGGGTCGTCGGTGTACTCGACCGAAACCGCCCAGCCGCGGCCGAGACAGTACTCGATCTGGGCCCGGATCTGGGCGTCGTTCAGGTCCGGAAGGAAAGAAAAGGTGCCTTGGGTCAATCTCATGGCGGTTCTCCGGAATCAGGCGGGGGTTGCGGTGGGAACGAAGTCGGGCGTGTCGGTCGAGGCGTAGTCGAAGGTCACGTCCTTCCAGGTCTCGAGCGCCTGCTTCAGCGGCGTGCAATGGCGCGCGGCCTGCTCGAGGATCTGCGGGCCCTCGTTCCAGATGTCGCGCCCCTCGTTCCTCGCCAGCACCATCGCCTCGAGCGCGACGCGGTTCGCCTCGGCGCCGGCGGCGATGCCCATCGGATGGCCGATCGTGCCGCCGCCGAATTGCAGCACCACGTCTTCGCCGAGGTAATGGATCAGCTGATGCATCTGCCCGGCGTGGATGCCGCCCGAGGCCACCGGCATCACCTTGCGCAGCCCGCCCCAGTCCTGCTCGAAGAAAAGGCCGCGCTGCAGGTCGACCGGATTGTGGTCCTCGCGCAGCACGTTGTAGAAGCCTTGCACCGAGTTCGGGTCGCCTTCCAGTTTCCCCACCACGGTACCTGCGTGGATGTGGTCGACGCCGGCGAGGCGCATCCATTTCGAGATCACGCGGAACGAAATGCCGTGGGTCTTCTGCCGGGTGTAGGTCGAGTGGCCGGCGCGGTGCAGGTGCAGGATCATGTCGTTCCTGCGCGCCCACTTCGACATCGACTGGATCGCGGTGTAGCCGATCACCAGGTCGATCATGACGATCGTGCTGCCGAGCTCCTTGGCGAACTCGGCGCGCTCGTACATGTCCTCCATGGTTCCGGCGGTGACGTTGAGGTAAGTGCCCTTCAGCTCGCCGGTCGCGGCCTGGGCGCGGTTGACCGCCTCCATGCAGTACAGGAACCGGTCGCGCCAGTGCATGAACGGCTGCGAGTTGATGTTCTCGTCGTCCTTGGTGA
>CAZLUX010000007.1:2199-44667 GCA_964562815.1 uncultured Enterobacteriaceae bacterium | reverse complement strand
AGCTTCGAGCGGGCGAGCTCGACGTCGAGCCGCTCCATCGCGTCCGCCGGCTCCTGCTTCGAGGCCTCGACCACGAGCCGGGTGGCCTCGTCGAGCCGGCTCCTGCCGTACATCATGAGCAGGCCGCCCGAATACTCGATGCGCGCGATCGCCGAGCCCGGGTGCAGCTCGAGCGCCTTCCTGTAGTGCTTCACCGCCTCGTCCTTGCTCGCGCCGTAGGTCAGGCCGCCGAGGAGGGCGCCCACCTTGTCGAGGATCTCGGCGTGGTAGGTGCCGACCGCGGTGTGCGCCTCGGCGTGCTTCGGCTCGAGCTTGAGCGTCCTCGCGAGCGCGTCGCGGATCTTGCCGCCGATGCCCTGCGCCAGCGCCTCGGCCACCGAGGCGCCCTGGCTGCGCCGGCCGAGCGCGTAGGCGTAGAGGTAATGCGAGTTGGCGTGCTTCGGCAGCGCCGCCATCGCTTCTTCGGCGCGCGCGCTCACCTCCTCGAAGAGCTTCAGCTTGTTCGCCTTGCGCGGCTCGAGGTAGTTGGCGTAGATCGCCTGCGCCTTGTTCGCCACCGCGTAGCCGGCGGGCCCCAGCTCGAGGCCGAGCTCGACCGCCCGCTCGAACTCGCCGCGGTGAAAGCAGCGCCAGGCATCGGCGAGCTTCGCCTCGCTCGGGAACGGCTCGCGGTCGCCGAGGTGCAGCCGGGCCCAGTGCTTTTTCAGCGCCGCGCCGGCGTAGTCGTAGGCCCCATCGGGATGGGGAAAAGCCGCCCAGCCGGATTTCCTCGCCATCATTGCGCTCCTTGTCGCTGCGCCCGCACCCAGTCATCGAGCTGCGCGAGGCTCGCGCCCAGCTCGCGCCGCACGCCCTTGCCCGAGATCCTGCGCAGCGAAGGGCTCGCGTGCAGGTGCGCGAGATCGGTGCGCAGCCGCACGCCGTGCCGCGCGAGCAGCGGCTTCAGCGTGCGCGCATGGCGAATGAGGTCGCGGACCGTGTTGCGGTAGGCGTGGTCGCACACGCGCTTGCGGTTGGCGTAGCTGAAGACGTTGGCGAAGAACATCTCGGCGTCGTCCGGATCCGGCTCGAGCAGCAGAACGTCGGCGTCCTCGTACTCGACGTCGTACTTGGCCATGCCGACCTGCATGCGCGAGTGGATCAGCGCGCGGAAGGTCTGCGACAGCACCGTCGGCAGGCCGCCCTCGACCAGCTTCTCGTGCCTGGGCCGGTGCTTGGCGCGCGCCCGCACGGCGTCGAAGGGCACCAGCGGATTGACGCAGATCACCAGGTTCGCGCCCTCGCGCAGCGCGACCGAGGCGTGCAGCGTCTTCCTCAACGCGCCGTCGACGAAATCGCGCCCGTCGATGCGCGTCGGCAGGAACAGCCCGGGGAGCGCGGTGCTCGCCTGCACCGCGGTCGAGATCGGCACGTGGTCCCAGCCCTTCGTGCCGAAGGCGACCGACTCGCCGCTGTCGAGGTCGGTCGCGACCACCACCAGGCGCCGTCCGAGGCGGCGGAAGTCGTTGCTGCGCCCGCCGCTCGAGTACAGCCTCGCGAGGAAGCGCCCGACCGGCGCGCTGTCGAACACTCCGGTCGGAACCGCGCGGCCGAGCGCCTGCAGCGACGCGAGCAGGCCGCGCTCGAGCGGGTTCTGCAGGTAGCGCGTCAGCGCGCCGAGCAGCAGCGAGGGGATCGCCGCCGCGCGCGCGAAGTACTCGCCCACGGCGGGGCGCTGGAACACCCCCGGGCTGATCGGGTGCTCGTCCGAGCCGTTCTCGATGTAGATGCGATAGAGCTCGGCCGGGCCGAGGCCGTTGGCCAGGCCCGAGGCGATCAGGCTGCCCGAGCTGACGCCGACGTAGATCCCGAGGTCGTTGAAATCGACGCCCTCGAGCGCGTCGTCGAGCGCGAGCAGCGCCCCGATCTCGTAGATGCCGCCGAGCGGCCCTCCGCCCGCGAGCGCGAGCCCGACGCGCGAGCGCTCCTCGCGCCGGCGCTTGCTGCGGCGCCCGGCGTGCGCTCTCAGCATGGCGCGCCGTTACGCCGGCGGCGTGGCTGCCTTGCCCGGTTTGCCCGCGGCCTTGCGCTTGCGGGCGCCGCCCTTGGACTGCTTGACCAGCAGGCGCACGTTCGCGTTCAGCTCGTTCACGTGCTTGGACAGCGCCTGGATGTCGCCGTAGCTCGGCACGCCGAGCCGGTTGAGCGACTTCGCGACCCGGTCCTCGAACACCTGCTCGAGCTTGTCCCAGGTGCCCGTCGCGTTCTTGCTCAGCCGCGCCACCTGCGCGCTGGCGGCCTTGCCGGTGCGCGCCTGGACCGCCGCGCCTTCCTTCACCAGCGAGTCGAACATTTTCCCGCCCTCGGCCTGCGCCCGGGCAAAAGCGCCCAGCCCGGCCAGCCAGATCTGCTGAGCGGAGCTCATCACCACCTGGCCGAATTTTCCGTCGCCTGACGTTCCCTTGAGCTTCTGTGCCATCTCGGTCTCCACTCTTGCGAAAGCGATACGAGCCTCACTATGCACTTTGCGCGGGCCCGCAGCTTGACCTCCATCAAGGGGAATCGCCGCGCACGATGTATAGAAGGAGGAAGCGTCCCACGCCCGGCTTCCGACCATGGACAAGATCTGGCTGAAGCACTACCCGAAGGGGATTCCGGCCGAGATCGACGTCCGGACCTATCCCTCGCTGAAGGAGATCCTGGAGCGCAGCTGCGCGCGCTACCGCGACCTGCCGGCGTTCAGCAACATGGGCTCGACGCTCACCTACGGGCAGCTCGACGCCATGAGCCGCGCCTTCGGCGCCTACCTGCAGCAGCTGCCGGGCCTCGCCAAGGGCGACCGGGTGGCGATCATGATGCCCAACCTGCTGCAGTATCCGGTGACGATGTTCGGCGCGCTGCGGGCCGGCATGACCGTGGTGAACGTCAACCCGCTCTATACCCCGCGCGAGCTGCAGCACCAGCTCGAGGACTCGGGCGCCAAGGTGATCGTGGTGCTGGAGAACTTCGCGCGCACGGTGCAGGAAGCGCTCGAGCGCACGCCGGTGCCGCACGTCGTCGTGACCCGGATCGGCGACCTGCTTTCCTTTCCGACGGGGCTGGTGGCGAACCTCGCGGTGAAATACCTCAAGCGGATGGTGCCCGACTGGCGCATTCCCGGCGCGGTCGGCTTCGGGCTCGCGCTCGAGCTGGGCAAGCGCCCGCTCGTCGACGTCCCGCTCGGCGCCGACGACATCGCCTTCCTGCAGTACACCGGCGGCACGACCGGGGTGCCGAAGGGCGCGATCCTGACCCACGGCAACATGGTCGCGAACCTGGAGCAGACCGCGGCCTGGATCGGCCGCAACCTGGAGGAAGGCGCCGAAACGATCGTCACCGCGCTGCCGCTCTACCACGTGTTCTCGCTCACGGCCAACCTGCTCACCTTCCTCAAGCTCGGCGCCCACAACGTGCTGATCACCAATCCGCGCGACATCCCGGGCTTCATCAAGGAGCTGAAGAAAGTGCCGTTCACGGCGATCACCGGCGTCAACACCCTGTTCAACGCCCTGCTCAACGCGCCGGGAATCGGCGAGGTCAACGCCAGGGCGCTCAAGCTGGCGGTGGGAGGCGGCATGGCGGTCCAGCGCGCGGTGGCCGAGCGCTGGCAGACGCTGTTCGGCGTCCCCCTGATCGAGGGCTACGGCCTGACGGAGACCTCGCCCATCGTCTGCGCCAACCCCCTCGACATCAGCCAGTACACCGGCACCATCGGCCTGCCGCTGCCGTCGACCGAGGTGAGCATCCGCGACGGCGACGGCAGGGAGCTCGCGCTCGGCGAGACGGGCGAGATCTGCGTGCGCGGGCCGCAGGTGATGAAGGGCTACTGGAACCGGCCCGAGGAGACCGCCCAGGTCCTCACCGCGGACGGCTGGCTGCGCACCGGCGACATGGGCTTCATCGACGAGCGCGGCTACGTCAAGCTGGTGGACCGCAAGAAGGACATGATCCTGGTGTCCGGCTTCAACGTCTATCCGAACGAGGTCGAGGACGTCGCGATGAGCCACCCCGAGGTGCTCGAGGCGGCCGCGGTCGGCGTTCCCGACGAGCGCTCGGGCGAGCGCGTGCGCCTGGTCGTGGTGCCGAAGTCCCCGCGGCTGACGGCGGAGTCGCTGATCGCGCACTGCCGCAAGTCCCTCAGCGGCTACAAGGTGCCGAAGGACGTGGTCTTCCGCGACGAGCCGCTGCCGAAGACCAACATCGGCAAGATCCTGCGGCGCGCGATCAGGGAGCAGGAGTCGGCGCGCGCCGCGGGCCGGACATGAGCGACATCGCGGACTTCCTGCGCGAGCAGATCGAAAGGGTCAAATCGCTGCGCCAGGAGCACGAGGCGAGCGCCGAGCGCGCGGCGCAGCGCATGTGGCTGCGGCGCTGGCAGGCGGCGCGGCTGGCGCGCACCTACGAGGATCTGCTCGGCGACGAAGCCTACCGTCCCGCGGCCGAGTTCTTCCTCAGCGACCTCTACGGCCTCAAGGACACCCGCGGGCGCGACGAAGGGCTGGAGCGGGTCCTGCCCGTGATGGCCAGGGTCCTGCCGGACGCGGCGCTGCACGGCGTCGGCCTCGCGGTCGAGCTCGACGCGCTGAGCGAGGAGCTCGACGCGCAGCTGCTCGACGTCCTGGTGCAGAAGCTCGGCGTGCGCGACGAGCTGACCGAGGAAGCCTACGCCGAAGGCTACCGGCGCTGCGACAACTACGAGCGGCGCAAGCACCAGATCGAGCTCATCGTCGAGGTCGGGGGAGACCTGGCGCAGCTGGTGCGCAAGTCGATGGTCTACGCGATGCTGCGCAGCATGCGCGCGCCGGCCAAGGCGGCCGGCTGCGGCGAGCTGCAGGACTTCCTCGAGCGCGGCTTTCGCGCCTTCAAGCAGATGAAGGACTCGCAGCGCTTCCTCGACACCATCGGCTCGCGCGAGACGCGGATCCTGGACCGGATCTACGCCGGAACGCCGCGCCCCTTCGACCTCGACCGGACGCGCGGATAAGTTGGAGGTTTCGGGCCGCGGGAGGATACTTCGGCGATGAGCGGGGCATTGCGGATCAAGTTCGCGGACTGGCTGGACGAGAAGGAAATGAAGGTCGCGACCGGCCTGATCCTGGCCTTCGCCACCGCCGTGTCCCGGGACCCCGCGCTGCGCACGCTCACGGTCGTGCCGAACCGGGGCGAGCTCGAGCTGCTCAAGGAATACCTCGCCGTGTGGGAGGCGGACAAGGCGCTCAGCTGGTCGGATGCGGACTGAGCCCTCGAAACTCTCGTTCTGGGGCCGGTGGGTCGCGGCCAACACGCTCGGCGAGCTCGCCGGGCTCGGCGTCGTCGGCGCGGTCGCCTCTTCGGTCGTGCGCGTGTTCGGCGAGCCGGTCTCGGCCGGCTACGCGCTCGCCTTCGCCGCGATGTCGGTCTGCCTCGGCGCGGTCGAGGGCGCGATCGTCGGCTACGCCCAGGCGAGCGTGCTGCGTCGGCGTCTGCCGCGGCTGCGCGGCTGGATCGCCGCGACGGCGCTGGGCGCCGCGGTCGCCTGGGCGCTGGGCATGCTGCCGAGCACGGTGGCGAGCCTCTACCGGCCGCCCGGGCCGGCGCCGGCGCCCGATGTTCCCGACTGGCTGCAGCTCCTGCTCGCCGCGCCGCTCGGCGTGGTCGCCGGCACGATCCTCGCCTGGCCGCAGTGGCGCGTCCTGCGCCGCCATGTCGCGCACGCGGGCTGGTGGCTCGCCGCCAACGCGCTCGCCTGGGCGTTCGCGATGCCGCTCGTGTTCGTCGCCGCGGGCGTGCGGCCCGAGACCGGCGCGGCGCTGGCGGCGGTGATCGTCATCGTCTGCCTCGCCGCCGCGGGCGCGGTGGCCGGCGCGGTCCACGGCGCCTACCTCGTCTGGCTGCTCGACTCGCTGCCGCGCCGGCTCGAGCGCCGGGCCGAGGCTACTGGATCACGCGCGTGACCGCCTCGCCGCTCTGGAACGGCCCGAGCGGATTGACGCTCTCCTCGTACTGGTGGATCGCAGGCTCGCCGCCGGTCAGCTTGTAGATGACGACGCCGCTCTTGATGAGGAGCACGCCGTTGAAACGAAAGCCCGCGACGTCGGTCTTGCGGCGGAAGTTGAACAGGTCGGCGAGGAAGCTGCCGTAGCGCTTGCGCTTGATGGTCTGCAGGTTGAGCTCGTAGCCCTCGCACTCGCTCCGCGCGGCGATGCATTCCTGCACGCCGGGGTCGAGGTCGTGCGCGTTGATCGAGGGGCTGGGCAGGAAGCGGCGCAGGATGTCCGAGTAATTGAGGAGGGTGATGTTCGGATTGCGCTTCGGATCCAGCTTCATCGCCTTCAGCTCGGCGACCGTGGTCCGGTGCGGCTCGATCTTGTCGAAGGTCGCCTGCGCCTCGCCGAAGCTGTTCCAGGGACTGTAGGTCAGCTGCTCCCCGCGCGGCAGAAGGTTGCTGCATCCCGCCACGGCGGCGGCGACGAGGATCAAGGCGGCGCGCAAGCTCGCTTTCCGGTTTTGTTCTGATCTCAGCCTAGGCCCGCCGCTGTCGCCGGGCTTGCGCAAGATCAAACCGCCCGGATTCAGGCATCATCTCGGCTCACTCGGGAGGATGAAATGGCGACATTCGTGATTGCCCACGGAGCATGGTCGGGCGGCTGGTCCTGGAAGAAGATCCGCGAGCGCCTCGGCGCGCGCGGGCACGAGGTGTTCACGCCGACTTACACCGGGCTCGGCGAGCGCGCGCACCTCGCGCGCCCCGAGTACGGGCTCGAGACCCACGTCCAGGACGTGCTCGGCGTGCTCGAGTACGAGGATCTGTCGGAGGTGATCCTGCTCGGGCACAGCTACGGCGGGATGGTCGCGACCGTGGCCGCCGACCGCGCGCCGCAGCGCATCCGGCGCCTCGCCTATCTCGACGCCTTCGCGCCGCGCGACGGCCAGTGCCTGCTCGACCTGGTCGCCCCGGAAGAGCGCGCGCGGCGCCTGGCGCTCGCCGAGGAAGGCGACGGCTGGCGCATGGCGCCCAGCCCGCCTCCGCCCGACACGAGCGCGGAGGACATGGCCTGGATCGGGCCGCGCCGCGTGCCGCTCGCGCTGAAGTCGTTCCAGGAGCCGGCGAAGCTGACCGGCGCGGTGGACAAGCTCCCGCGCAGCTACATCTACTGCACCAAGGCGCGCCCGGGCGACGTCTTCCGCCAGTTCCGCGAGCGCGCGCACCAGGAAGGCTGGCAGTGCTTCGACATCGAGGCGAGCCACAGCCCGAACGTCACCGCGCCCGACGCCCTGACCGAGATCCTCGAGAAGATCGCGGCGGCGAGCTAGTCGCGCGCGACGATCCTGCCGCGGCGAACCGCGACGAGCTCGCCTTCGCCGAGCGGCTTCCAGTCCTCCGCCGTGGTCAGCGGCACGCTCGCGAGCAGCACCACGCTCTGCTCGCCCGGCGTCCTCGCCCGGATCGACAGCCCGCCGGTCTCGAGGCGCGCCTCGCGCGCGGCGCAGCGGCGCGAGAGCAGGTGCAGGCCGGGCGCGCGGATGCCGCCGTCGGCGTGGCGGCGCCGGTGGCCGTGCGCGAACAGCGCGTCGCCGTCGGCGTAGAGGAAGTTGGCCGGCCCGAGCGGGGCGATCGCGCGCGCGAAGGCGGCGACGATCGCGAAACGCTCTTGGAGCGGCGGCGCCCGCCGCGCGCCGCGCCAGAGCCGGCGCAGGCGCTCGAGCAGCGCGCAGAAGGCGTATTCGGAATCGGTCTCGCCGACGGGGCGGAAGGCGCCGAGCGCGAGCCGGCTCCTCAGGCGGCGCGCGGCGAGGTGGCCGTTGTGGGCGAAGACGTGCATCGCGCCGCCCATCTCGCGCGCGAACGGCTGGCAGTTGGCGAGCGTGAGCGCGCCCTGGGTCGCCTTGCGGATGTGGCTCAGCACCAGCGGGCTCGAAAAGGGATGCTCGCGAATGAAGCGCACGCAGGCGCTGTCGGCTGCGGGCTCGATCTCCTTCATCAGGCGCACGTCGCGCCCGGCGTAGTAGGCGATGCCCCAGCCGTCCTTGTGCGGGCCGGCGAGGCCGCCGTGGCGCGAGAACTCCTCGAGCGAAAGGTTGACGTCGGCCTCGTAGCGGCTCGACATGGCGAATAGCTCGCACATGGCGGCAATGATCGATCGGCCGCGGGCCGGGGGCGTTGATCTAGCGCAAAACGCCGGGAACGCGGGCAGCTAGGCTGGGTCCATCCTCTTTTGCGGCGGAATGGATCCCATGGCACAGGAACAAGCGCAGACCAAGTCCGAGGCGCCTTCGCACGCGCACGGCTTCAGCTTCACGATGGAGCAGCAGGAGGGCTACGAATTCCGCGTCAAGTTCGACTGGCCCGACGTCGCCGAGCTCGTGCTCGACGAGCCCGAGCCGCTCGGAAAGAAACGCGGGCCCAACGCCGCGCGCCTGGTCGCCGCGGCGGTCGCGAACTGCCTCTCGGCGAGCCTGGTGTTCTGCATGCAGGGCAAGTTCAAGCAGAAGCCGGGGCCCGTCAAGGCCAAGGTCAGCGGGCGGCTCGAGCGCAACGAGAAGGGGCGCTTTCGCATCGAGGGCATCGACGTCGCCATCTCGCTCTCGGACGAGGCCGGCGCGATCCAGCACCTGGACCGCTGCGCCGAGCAGTTCGAGGACTTCTGCATCGTCACCGAGAGCATCCGCAAGGGCATCCCGGTGAAAGTGAGCGTCACCGACGCGGCCGGGCAGACGGTCTACCAGGGCGGCTGATCAGCGCTCCGGCTCGGGAAAGCGGTCGGTCTTCCACAGCGCCGGAAACAGCCGCGTCCACGCCCAGGCGACGAAGATCGTCGCCGCGCCGCCCACCACCACCGCCGGCACCACGCCCCACCAGGCGGCGGTGACGCCGGACTCGAACTCGCCGACCTCGTTCGAGGCGCCGATGAAGACCGAGTTGACCGCGCTCACGCGGCCGCGGATCGCGTCGGGGGTGGAGAGCTGGACCAGCATCTGGCGCACGAACACGCTCAGCATGTCGGCCGCGCCGAGCACGGTGAGCGCGGCGAGCGAGAGCCACAGGTTGGTCGAGACGCCGAACACCAGGGTGGCGAAGCCGAAGGCCGCGACGCCGCCGAACATCCAGCGCCCGGCGTGGCGCTGGATCGGGCGCAGCGCGAGCGCGAGGCCGCAGATCGCGGCGCCGATGCCGGAGGCGGTGCGAAGAAAACCCAGCCCGACGGGGCCGGCGTGCAGGATGTCGCCGGCGTAGGCCGGCAGCAGCGCGGTCGCGCCGCCGAAGAGCACGGCGAAGAGGTCGAGCGAGATCGCGCCGAGCACCGCCTTGCGCGAGCGCACGAAGGCGAGCCCCGAGAGCAGGTTGGCCCACGACAGCGGCACGCGCGCGCGCGGCGCGCTCGACACCACGCGCGCGGCGAGGATCAGCCCGAAGGCCGCCGCGAGGAGCAGCGCGACCGTGGCGTAGACCGCCTCGGCGCCGGCGAAATAGAGCAGCCCTCCGAGCGCCGGGCCGGCGATGCGCGCGACCTGGTTCGCCGACGAGCTGAGCGGCATCGCGCGGCCCAGCTGCTCCGGCGCGACCACGTTCGGCAGCAGCGCCTGCGCCGCGGGCATGAGGAAGGCGCGCGCAAGGCCGAACAGGCTCATGATGGCGAAGACCGGCCAGACCTGCGGCACGCCGGCGCGCGTGTAGGCGAGCATCAGCAGCGCGCCCACGGCCTGCAGCGCGAAGCAGCCGGCGACGATGCGCCGGCGATCGCCGTGGTCGGCGAGATGGCCGGCGGGCAGGACGAAGAGGATGAAAGGCAGGAACTGCGACAGCCCGATCAGGCCGAGGTCGAGCGGGTCGTGCGTCGCCTCGTAGACCTGCCAGCCCACGGCGACCGTCTGCATCTGCAACGCGAGCGTGCCGAACAGGCGCGCGAGCAGGTACCAGCGCAGCCCGCCGTGGCGCAGCACGCCCAAAGCGGGCGCCATCACGCCCGGGCTACTTCAGGACCTTCTTCAGCAGCTTGCCCATCTCGGCCGGGTTGCGGGTCACCTTGATGCCGCAGGCTTCCATCACCGCGAGCTTTTCCTGCGCCGTGCCCTTGCCGCCCGAGATGATCGCGCCGGCGTGGCCCATCCTCTTGCCCGGGGGCGCGGTGACCCCGGCGATGAAGCCGACCACCGGCTTTTTCATGTTGCTCTTCACCCACTCGGCCGCGTTTTCCTCGTCCGAGCCGCCGATCTCGCCGATCATCACCACCGCGTCGGTGTCGGGGTCGTCGTTGAAGGCCTTCAGCACGTCGACGTGCTTCATGCCGTTGACCGGGTCGCCGCCGATGCCGACCGCCGAGGACTGGCCGATGCCGAGGTCGGTGAGCTGGCCGACCGCCTCGTAGGTGAGCGTGCCCGAGCGCGACACCACGCCGACCCGCCCCTTCTTGTGGATGTGGCCCGGCATGATGCCGATCTTGAGCTCGCCCGGGGTGATCACGCCGGGGCAGTTCGGCCCGACCAGCATGCTCTTGCGGTTCTGCTTCCTCATGCGGTCGCGCACCTCGATCATGTCGCGCACCGGGATGCCCTCGGTGATGCAGATCACCAGCCCGACGTCGGCCTCGACCGCCTCCCAGATCGCGGCGGCGGCGAAGGGCGGCGGGACGTAGATCACCGAGACGTCGGCGCCGGTCTTCTGTTTCGCCTCCGCGACCGTGCCGAAGATCGGGATGCCCTCGAAATCCTCGCCCGCCTTCTTCGGATTGACGCCGGCGACGTAGCAGGCGCGGCCGTTGGCGTACTCGCGGCTGGTGCGGGTGTGGAACTGGCCGGTCTTGCCGGTGATGCCCTGCGTGATGACGCGGGAGTCCTTGTTGATCAGGATGCTCATTTCTTCTCCCCCTTCACCGCCGCGACGACCTTCTGCGCGGCGTCGGCCATGTTGTCGGCCGAGATGATCGGCAGGCCGGAGTCCTTGAGGATCTTCTTGCCGAGGTCCTCGTTGGTGCCCTTCATGCGCACCACCAGCGGCACCGAGAGGTGCACCTCGCGCGCGGCCGCGACCACGCCCTCGGCGATGGTGTCGCACTTCATGATGCCGCCGAAGATGTTGACCAGGATCGCCTTGACCTTCTTGTTGGAGAGCATGATCTTGAACGCGGCGGTGACCTTCTCGGTGGTCGCGCCGCCGCCGACGTCGAGGAAGTTGGCCGGCTCGCCGCCGAACAGCTTGATCGTGTCCATGGTGGCCATCGCCAGGCCCGCGCCGTTCACCATGCAGCCGATCTCGCCGTCGAGCGAGATGTACGACAGGTCGTACTTCGAGGCCTCGATCTCGAGCGGGTCCTCCTCGTCGAGGTCGCGCATGGCGACGATGTCGGCGTGGCGGAAGAGCGCGTTGTCGTCGAAGTTCATCTTCGAGTCGAGCGCGATCACCCTGCCCTCGCCGGTGTAGATGAGCGGGTTGATCTCGGCGAGCGACGCGTCCGTCTCCCAGAAGCAGCGGTAGAGCGATTTCAGAAGGGAAGTCGCTTCGGCGACGGAGGCTTCGGGAACGCCGATCTTGCGCGCCACGTCGGCGGCCTCGGCGTCCTTCAACCCCGTTTCCGGGTCGATGAAGACCTTGTGGATCTTCTCGGGGGTGCTGGCCGCGACTTCCTCGATGTCCATTCCGCCCTCGGAGGAGGCCATCAGGCACACGCGCTGGGTGCCGCGGTCGACCACCATGCCGACGTAGAGCTCCTTCCTGATGTCGGCGCCTTCCTCGATCAGGAGCCTTCTGACTTTCTGCCCCTCGGGGCCGGTCTGGTGGGTCTTGAGCTGCATGCCGAGGATCTGCGAGGCGAACTTCCTCACTTCCTCGGGCGACTTGGCGACCTTCACGCCGCCGCCCTTGCCGCGCCCGCCGGCGTGGATCTGGGCCTTGACCACCCAGACCTTGCCGCCGAGCGAGCCGGCCGCGGCGACCGCCTCGTCGACCGTGAAGCACGGCGTGCCGCGCGGCGTCGCGACGCCGTACTTCCTGAACAGCTCCTTGCCCTGATACTCGTGGATCTTCATGATTTCCTCGCGGCCTCCTCGCGTGATTTGTACCAATTCGGGTACCAGCGGCGCACCGTCTCCGAGCCGGTCTCGAGCGCGATGCACTGGTCGAGCTGGAAGGGCTTGGAGCCGTCTCCGGCGTCTTCCTTCGCCTCGCCGGCGAAGGTCTGGATCGCGGCAGTGGGCAGGCCGGCGAGCATCTCGGTGATGTGGGTGCAGCCCTGCACCCCGCCGAGCAGCTCGTGCACTTTCTTGCGAAAGCCGCGGCGCAGATTGAGCCCGATCAACTTCTTGTAGTGCGGCGGCGCCTGGTCGCAGCCGCCCGGGTACGGCACCGCGTCCGCCGCCGCGACCGCGTCGATCACGTTCAGGCCGCGGTCGATGGTGATGCGCACCCACATCTCGTGGATCGGCTGGCCGGCGCGGCGCACGCCGGTCTGCAGCGGATAGTCGTGGTTCTTGATGTCCGTCAGGTGGGCCTCGATGTCCCAGAGGCCGTCGGCGCGCTTGTAGCCCTCGAAGCGTATGCGGCGGGTGTGGGTGAGCTCGCGCTCGACTTCCTGGATCGGCAAGGGCATGGCGCCGCGGATTTTAACACCCGGCACGCTGCTAGAATTCCGACAGGGTCTCGGAGATCAACGCCATGAAGTACATCCTCGCGCTCGACCAGGGCACCACCAGCTCGCGCGCGATCGTGTTCGACGAGCACGGCGCGCCGCGCGCGAGCGCGCAGCGCGAGATCCGCCAGATCTACCCCCAGCCCGGCTGGGTCGAGCACGACCCGCACGAGATCTACGTCTCGCAGCGCGACACCGCGCGCGAGGCGATCGCCGAGGCGGGGATCGACCCGACCGAGGTGAGCGCGATCGGCATCGCCAACCAGCGCGAGACGACCCTGCTGTGGGACCGCCAGAGCGGCGAGCCGCTGCACAACGCGATCGTCTGGCAGGACCGCCGCACCACCGCCTTGTGCGCCGAGCTGCGCGCGGCGGGCGCCGAGGAGACGATCAAGGCGAAGACCGGCCTCGTCATCGATCCCTACTTCAGCGGCACCAAGCTGGCCTGGCTGCTCGACAACGTCCCGGGCGCGCGCGCGCGCGCCGAGCGCGGCGAGCTCGCCTTCGGCACCGTCGACACCTGGCTGGTGTGGCGGCTGTCGCAGAGCCGCACCCACGTGACCGACGAGACCAACGCCTCGCGCACCTTGCTGTACGACATCCACAAGGGCGACTGGGACCCGGAGCTGCTCTCGCTCCTGCGCATCCCGCGCGCGATCCTGCCCGACGTGCAGCCCTCGGCGAGCGTGTTCGGCATGGCCGCGCCCGAGGAGCTCGGCGCCGCGATCCCGATCGCGGGCATCGCCGGCGACCAGCAGGCCGCGCTCTTCGGCCAGGGCTGCCACCGCCAGGGCATGGCGAAGGCGACCTTCGGCACCGGCAGCTTCATGCTGATGCACACCGGCGAGACCGCGGTGCGCTCGGCGAGCGGCCTGGTGACCACGCCGGCGGCGAAGGCGAGCGCCGCGAAGGGCACCCCGCGCGGCTACGCGATCGAGGGCAGCGTGTTCGTCGCCGGCTCGGTGGTGCAGTGGCTGCGCGACGAGCTGCAGTTCTTCCGCTCCTCGGCCGAGATCGAGGATCTCGCGGCGAGCGTGCCCGACAGCGGCGGCGTGTTCCTGGTGCCGGCGTTCACCGGCCTGGGCGCGCCGCACTGGGACCCGTTCGCGCGCGGCGCGATCCTGGGCCTCACGCGCGGCTCGTCGCGCGCGCACCTCGCGCGCGCCGCGCTCGAGTCGATCGCGTTCCAGGTCGCCGACCTGCTCGAGGCGATGCAGAAGGACGCCGGCGAGAAGCTCGCCGAGCTGCGCGTGGACGGCGGCGCCACCGCCAACAACCTGCTGATGCAGTTCCAGGCGGACATGCTCGGCGTGCCGGTGGTGCGCCCGCGCGTGCTCGAAACCACCGCGCTCGGCGCCGCCTACCTCGCCGGGTTGACGATCGGGTTGTGGCGCTCGCCGGACGAGATCGCCGCGCACTGGGCCGAAGACCGCCGCTTCGAGCCGCAGATGGACGCGGGCGCCGCGGCCGACCTGCTCGGGCGCTGGCGCGCCGCCGTGGGCCGCTCGCTGCGCTGGGCGGACCAGGACTGAGAAGCCGGAGCGCTCCGTGAGCCTGCCGCAGTGGCTCAACCCGGAGGTCTTCAAGCTCCTGCTGGTGCTCTTCCTGTCGTTCCTGATCGGGCTGCAGCGCGAGGAGCGCAGGGTCGCCGAGCAGGGACGCTACGCCTTCGGCGGAGTGCGCACCTTTCCGCTCATCGGCCTGATCGGCTACGTGATCGCGTTTCTCTCGGGCGACGACCTGCTGCCGCTCGCGATCGGCTTCGCCGCCGTGTCCGGCTTCATGATGCTGTCGTACTGGCACAAGCTCACCACCTCGACCAACGCCGGCGTCACCTCGGAGATGACCGGCCTCGCGACCTATCTGGTCGGAGCGCTCGTCTACCGCGAGCAGTTCTGGATCGCGACCGCGGTGAGCGTGGCGAGCCTGCTCCTGCTCGAGTTGAAGGTCGGCCTCGAGGGCCTCGCCAAGCGCATCGCCTCGGACGACATCCTCACCTTCGCCAAGTTCCTGCTGGTCACCGCGGTGATCCTGCCGGTGCTGCCCAACGCCGGATTCACGCCGTTCGACATCAACCCGCACAAGACCTGGCTGGTGGTCGCCGCGGTGAGCGCGGTCTCCTACGGCAGCTACGTGCTGCAGCGGATGATGCAGGGGCGCGGCGGGCTGATGCTGACCGCGGTGCTGGGCGGAATGTATTCCTCGACCACCACCACGGTCGCGCTCGCCCGCCGCTCGCGCCGCGAGGACGAGGAGGATCCGCATCTTTTCGCCGGCAGCATCGTGATCGCATCCGGGGTCATGTACCTGCGCCTGATCGTGCTGCTCGGCTTCTTCAACCGCTCGCTCATGGCGGTGCTCGCGCCGAGCTTCGCGATGCTGGCCGCGATCGCGATCGGCGCCGGCTGGTACTGGTGCCACCGGGGCGGCGGCGGGGGCGACGAAATCGCCCCGCGCCGCGCGCCGAAGAACCCGCTCGAGCTGGGCACCGCGTTCGCCTTCGCGGCGGTGTTCGTCGCGATGCTGGTCGCGACGCACCTCGCGCTCGAGCACTTCGGGCGCGGCGGCGTGTACCTGCTCGCCACGGCGATGGGGGTCAGCGACGTCGATCCGTTCGTCATGGGCATGACCCAGGCCGCGCCGGCGACGACCCCGGTCGCGCTCGCCGCGGCGGCGATCCTGATCGCGGCGGCGGCCAACAACGTCGCCAAGGGCGTTTACGCCTACGCGCTCGGCTCGCGCCGCGCGGGGCTGGCGAGCCTCGTCCTGCTCCTCGCGCTCGCCGCGCTCGGCATCGCGCCGCTGGCCTGGCTGTGAACCCGGACGCCCTCATCCTCGCGATCGACCAGGGCACTCATGCGAGCCGGGCATTGGTGCTCGACGCCCGGGGGCGGAGCGTCGCCGTCGGCGAGAAGGAGATCGCGCTCGCGCACCCGCAGACCGACTGGGCCGAGCAGGACGGCGAGGAGATCGTCGCCTCCGTGTTCGCCGCGATCGAGCGCGCCCTCGCGCCGGTCCGCGCGCGCCGCGCCGAGGTCGCGGTCGCGGGACTGTCGAGCCAGCGCGCGAGCTGCGTGTGCTGGGACCGGCGCGACGGGCGGCCGCTCTCGCCCGTGTTCAGCTGGCAGGACCGGCGCGCCCACGCCTGGATCTCGGAGCTCGAGCCCGCGCACGGCGACGCGGTGCACCGCAAGACCGGGCTCTACCTCTCGCCGCACTACGGCGCGAGCAAGCTGCGCTGGGCGCTCGATCGCCTGCCCGCGGTCGGCGCCGCGGCGAAGGCGGGCTCGCTCGCCTGGGGGCCGCTCGCGAGCTTCCTCGTCTTCAGACTGACGCAGGAGCGAACCTTCGCCGCCGATCCGCAGTGCGCCGCGCGCACCCAGCTGTGGAGCCTCGCCGCGCGCGACTGGGACCCGGAGCTGCTCGCGCTGTTCGGCCTGCCGCCGGGCTTCCTGCCCGCGAGCGTTCCGACCTGCCATGCGTGGGGGACGCTCGACATCGCGGGCCCGGCGCTGCCGCTCGCGGCGGTCAACGGCGACCAGTCGGCGGCGGTGTTCGCCTTCGGCTGGCCCGAGCCCGACTCGGCCTACGTCAACATCGGCACCAGCGCGTTCGTCCAGCGCGCCCTCGAGCGCGCCCCCGGCCACGTGCCGCGCCAGCTCACCGGCATCATCCTCGACGACGGCCGCGACACGGTCTGGACGGTCGAGGGCAACGTCAACGGCGCCGGCACCGCGCTCGAGTGGCTGCGCGCCGGGCTGGGGATCGAGGACGCGCTGGCGCGGTTGCCGCGCTGGCTGGATGAAGCCGAGCGCTCGGCGCACGAGCCGCCGCTGTTTCTCAACGGCATCGCCGGCCTGGGCGGCCCGTTCTGGCAGGCCGACTTCGCCTCGCGCTTCGTCGGCGAAGGCGAGCCCCGGCTGAAGGCGGTCGCGGTGATCGAGAGCATCGCCTTCCTCTTGCAGGCGAACGTCGACCACATGGCGGCCTGGGTGCCGAGCGCGCGCCGGGTGCGCGTGAGCGGCGGCGTGTCGCGCCTGGACGGCCTGTGCCGGCGCATCGCCGCGGTGAGCGGCCTGCCGGTGATCAGGCGCGACGACCCGGAAGCGAGCGCGCGCGGCATCGCCTATCTGGCGGCGGGGCGCCCCGCCGGGTGGAGCCGCGGCGCGACGGAAGACCGCTTCGAGCCCGCGCGCGACGAGAGGCTCACGGCGCGCTACCGGCGCTGGCGGGAGCTCATGAAGGAAGCGACGGGAATCTGACCTACGTCTTCGAGTGGGAAGCCTCCGGCGCCCAGACCCTGCGCGCGAAGGCGGGGTAGTTCGGCGCGATCTCGCGCGCCACCGGCCCGCGCAGCAGCGCGAGCTCGGCGGCGGACGGCTCGGCGGTGACGGGGACGTCGGCCTCGCAGTCGAAATCGAAGCCGGTGGCCTCGCGTATCTCCTCGGGGCTCGAGCCGGGGTGCACGCTCTCGAGCCGGAAGCGCCGCCGCTCGGGCTGCCAGGCGAACAGCGCCTTGCCGGTGAGCAGCGCCTGCGGGCCGCCGCGGCGCCACACCCCCGGCGCGCTCGAGCCCGGCGCGCTGACGAACTCGACCTTCGGCACCAGCACGCGGCGCGAGTGCTCCTCGCGGAAGAGGATCGTGCGGCGCGCCGCGAAGTACATGAACGCCGAGCCGAAGGAGCCGGGGAAGCGCCGCCCCTCGGCGCGCACCAGGTTGACGTTCGCCTCGCCGTCGATCTGCGCGCCGCCGAGGAAGAAGACGTCGATCCTGCCCTGCCCGGCGAGGTCGAAAAGCTCGCGCGAGCCCTCGCTGAAGGGGTTGCCCTTGCGCTTATGGAGAAGGGAAACCCTGAGATGCCTTCCCCGCGCGGCGAGCAGCGCGCAGGCGGTGGCCGGGATCGGCGAAGCGGCGCCGACGGCGACGTGCGCCGCGTCGCCGATCAGCCGCGCGATCACGCAGGCGAGAAGCTCTTCTCTGGCGTAAGAACCCATTGCTCGAGGTAGCTGCGGAATCCCTCGCGGGTCCGGGCGGCTTTGGCGTAGGTCATCAGGTGCGCGTCGTCGATTCCGTACTCGTCGGCCACCCCGAGCGGCCAGGCGCCGCGCGGCGCGGGCGCGAGCGCGCTGACGTAGACCGAGCCGAGCACGCCGGGCGCGAGCAGCTCGTCCTCGAGCATGTCGCCCTCGCGCAGGTGCTCGAAGCTGACGAACGTGGACTTTGCCGCGTGCGCGATCGTCGCCAGCTCGCGCCGCCGCCCGAGCCAGACGTTGCCCGCGCGGTCGGCCCAGCGCGCGTGGAACAGCGCCACGTCGGGCGAGATCGCCGGGGCGAGGATGATCGGATCCTCGAAATCGGGGTCAGAGTCGGATTTCGAGGAAATCCGACTCTGACCCCGATTTCTCATGGGATTGTCGATGACCTTCCAGTCCGGACGCTGCGCCACCAGGTCCGAGCCGAGCACGCCGCGCAGCGGCATGAAGGGAACGCCTTTCTCCGCCGCCTGCAGGCCGCCGTGGATCATCGGGCAGGTGGCGTCGCGCACGGCGATCTCGCCTTTCTCGGCGGCTTCGGTGAAGCGCGGCGCGAGCCCGGCTTCGCCGAGCGACACCGCGCTGGTCTCGACCTCGGCGACGCAGCCGGCGCCGATCAGCAGGTCGGCGCACATTCCAAGCACCGGCACGCCGAGCAGGCGCAGGCCCCTGGCGCGGCGGCGCACCAGCGCGCGCACCACCGCCATCGCGGGCAGCGAGTAGTCCGGCGGCATGGCGACGCGCGCGCCGTCCGGGATCAGCGCCGCGAGCGCCTCGGCGTCGGCGAGGAAGCGCGTCGCGTTGGCCGGCAGCGCGTCCATGCTCAGGAGGTGCCGCCTACGGTCAGGCCGTCGATGCGAAGCGTCGGCTGGCCCACGCCGACCGGCACGCTCTGGCCCTCCTTGCCGCAGGTGCCGATGCCGCTGTCGAGCTGCAGGTCGTTGCCGATCATCGTCACGCGGGTGAGCGCGTCCGGGCCGTTGCCGATCAGGGTCGCGCCCTTGATCGGGTGCGTCACCTTGCCGTTCTCGATCATGTAGGCCTCGGCGGCCGAGAACACGAACTTGCCGTTGGTGATGTCGACCTGGCCGCCGCCGAAGTTGACCGCGTACACGCCGCGCTCGACCCCGGCGACGATCGCGCGCGGATCGTGCGGCCCGGCGAGCATGTAGGTGTTGGTCATGCGCGGCAGGACGAGGTGGGCGAAGGACTCGCGCCGGCCGTTGCCGGTGAGCGGCATCTTCATCAGGCGCGCGTTGAGGCTGTCCTGGATGTAGCCGCGCAGCACGCCGTCCTCGATCAGCACCGTGCGCGTGGTCGGGTTGCCCTCGTCGTCGACGCTGAGCGAGCCGCGCCGCCCCGGCAGCGTGCCGTCGTCGACCACGGTGACCCCGGGCGCGCCCACCCGCTCGCCGATGCGCCCCGAGAAGGCCGAGCTGCCCTTGCGGTTGAAGTCGCCCTCCAGGCCGTGCCCGATCGCCTCGTGCAGCAGGATCCCCGGCCAGCCCGGGCCCAGCACCACCGTCATGGTGCCCGCGGGCGCCGGGCGCGCCTCCAGGTTGACGAGCGCCTGCGAGACCGCCTTGTCCGCGTATTGCTTCAGCACCTCGTCGCTGAAGTGCGCGTAGCCGGTGCGCCCGCCGCCGCCGGCGCTGCCGCTCTCGCGCCTGCCGTTCTGCTCGGCGATCACCTGCACCGAAAGCCGCACCAGCGGCCGCACGTCGGCCGCGAGCACGCCGTCCGAGCGCGCGACCAGCACGACCTCGTACTCGCCGCCGAGATGCGCCATGACCTGCTTCACGCGCGGATCGAGCGCGCGGCACATGCGCTCGAGCTTCTCCAGCATCGCGACCTTGGCCTCGGAGCCGAGGGTGGCGAGCGGATCGACCGGCTCGTAGCGCCGCACCAGCCGGCCGCGGCGGGCGACGCGGGCGCGCCGGCTCTGGCCCGCGGCCGCGATCGCGCGGGTCGCGCGCGCGGCGTCCTCGAGCGCGTCGAAGCTGATCTCGTCGGAATAGGCGAAGGCGGTCTTCTCGCCGGCGATCGCGCGCACGCCGACGCCCTGCTCGATGTTGAAGCTGCCCGACTTGACGATCCCCTCCTCCAGGCTCCAGCTCTCGGAACGCGAATACTGGAAGTACAGGTCGGCAAAGTCGATGCGGTGCGCGCCGAGCGCGCCGAAGACGCGCTCGAGCTTGCCCGTCTCGAGCTCGTAGGGCTGGAGCAGCCGCTGCTCGGCGGTGCCCAGGAGAAGGTCTTGCGGGGTGGTCTGCATGGTCGATGGGGTCTCCGTGCGGATGATCATAGCAGTCAGCCGCCGTCGGAGAGCTCTCCGCCCACCGACGGCGCGGGGGCTCTGAGCTTTTCGACCTTCGGATCGCTCCAGGTTCCCGTGATTTTGTAGTCGTAGGAGAAAATCTGCCCGAGCGGGTTCTTCAACAGGCGCTGCGCAATCGCCGAGGCGACGCCCGCCAGGGGGTTGACCAGCCCGATGACGGTCGAGGCGCTGTCGCCCAGCCCCGGCACCACGCGCACCGTCAGGTCCTGCGTCTCGTTCGCGAGGTCGGTGTTGCCGCTCATCGACACGTCGGCCGACGCCCCGTGCATCTTGAAATCGCTCGTCGCCATCACGCCGTTGTGGATATGCAGCGTGCTGCTGATTCGATCGAACTGGAACCCCTTCGAGAACACGTCGCGGAAATCGAGCGTGATCCGGCGCGGCAGCATCTGCAGGCTCATGAGGGAGATCAGCTTGCCGAACCCCGGCTCGATCTCGAGGAAGCGGCCGTCCTTGACGTCGAGCTTCAGCTGCCCCGACAGCGACGGATAGTCGATGCTCAAGGGGTCTCCGGTCCAGGTCACGGCGCCGCCCAGGGTCGCCTTGCCGTCCTTGACCAATCCCTTGTAGCCGATGCGGTCGAGGAACTTGCCGACGTCGTTCGCCTTGAGCTCGAATTTCAGATTGGTGGAGGGCGTTGCGCCGCCGCGCCAGGCCCCGCTTCCGCTCATCGACGCGTCGGGGTTGACCATCGCGAGCCGCTCGATGCGCCAGTCCGGGCCGGCGCGCTGCGCGGCCACCTCGATCCTGCCGAGCTGCTTGCCGCGGAAGGCGAAACGGTCGGCGATCAGGTCGAGGGCCGGCAGATCCTTGACCTCCTTCTCGTCGCCTTTCGCGCCCGTCCCATGTCCCGGCGCGTCCTCCGGAATCTGCAATCGCGACAGCCGCGCGATCAGCTTGCCGCCGTCGCCCGTGCGGTAGGAGAGGTCGCCGGCGAGCTCGTCGGCCTGCACGTTGGCCGACCATCCTTCGGCGTCGGCGCCGGCCTTGAGCGTGACCGCGCTCAGCCGCTTGCCGAACGCGTCGAGCGTGCCGGTCTTGAGATCCACCGCGGTCGGCCCGACCGCCGACCCCCCGCCCGTGATCAGGGGCAGCCAGCGATCGAGATCGAGCGCCGGCATCGCGCCGTACACCAGCACCCCCGGGCGCTCGGGCAGGCGCATCTTCGTCCCGCGCCGCGGCCCGATCGCGATCGAGGCGCGCTGCACGGCGAGCTCCTTGCCTTCGCGCTGGCGCAGAATCTCCGCCGCGAGCCGGTCGCCGAGCCTGACCGAGATGCGGTCGCGCGCGTCGTTGGTGCCCGGCAGCAGCTCGATGCGCAGCGGCAGCTCGCTGCCCGCGGCCTTGTCGAGCGGCGCCGGCAGCGTGCTCGCCACGCCCTTCAGGGACGACGCGACGCTGAGCTGCGCGTTGCCGTCGCGCAGCGTCGCCGTGGCGACGTAGCCGGCGGCTCCCGACAGAAAGCCGCGCCAGCGGGAGGGCAGCAGAGGCTCGAGCTCGGCGGCTTCGGCGCGGCCGCGCGCGACGGCCCGCAGGCGCACGCCGGGCGCGGTGCCGCCGCTGATCGTCACCGCGCCGCCGAGGAACCGGCCCTGCACGTCGTTCAGCGTGACGCTCGACTCGGTGAAGCTCACCGTGCCCGTCGCGTGCTCGATCGCGGGCAGCTGCGGGCTCAGGGTCACGCTGTTGTCGTCGAGGCGGAAATCCCCCGCCACCTTGCTGTGCTCGAGCCTGCCGAGCGGCAGCTCGAGCTTGAGCTTGAGCGTGCCGCTCCCGGTGGCGTGGATCGAATCGGTGAAACCCTTCACCATGCCGTGCACCGGGCTGCCGGCGATGTAGGCGAGAAACGCAGCGCTCGGCCCCTCCGCCGTCCCCGCGATCTCGAGCAGCTTCTGCGGCGCTTTCAGGCTCTCGATGCCGACGCGCACGTCCGACAGCTTGGCGCCGTAGACGCTGCCCGCGTTGCCGACGATCGTCATCTTGTCGCGGTCGAACATCAGCTCGCCGTCGATGTCCTGGATGCGGGGCCATTTCGGCGCGGGCTGGAACACGCCGTCGCTGAAGTGCGCGCTCACCCGGAACTCCCCTTTCGAGGGATCGGCGTAGGGAAACTCGTGCAGGTCGCCCCGCAGCCTCAGGCTGACGTCGCTCGCGCGGCCGGAAACGACCGCGCCCGCGACCCATGCGCGCGCCTTCTCGCCCATCAGGCTGCCGAGCGGAAGGTAGCGCGCGACCTGGCTGCCGTCGGCCCGCGACAGGCGAGCCGACAGATCGATCGTGCCCGGGCCGCTCCCCTCGCGCCAGGAGTAGGTGCCGGAGGCGTTGCCGGCGAAGTGCTTGCTGGAGAAGGCGAGCGACGAGAGCCGCACGTCGAACGCGCCCGGCTGCGGATGCTCCCAGTCGATCTGCCCGTCGAGCCGGTCGAGCTGGATACGCCGCTGCGGGAAGACCTGCGGCAGGTCGAGCTCGGTCTTGCTCGAGGAAAGGTAGACGCGGCCGCCGGCGGTGCTCGCGTCCACGCTGCCGCTGAGCCCCGAAAAGCCCGGCACCTTGTGCCAGGCGTTCACCGCGACGTCGGAAAACCGGGAGCGCAGGCTGTACTTGTCGGCCTCGGCGAGCCGGCCGGTCCAGCTGAACCTGGAATCGAGCAGAGTGCCGCGCGGCGCGAGCTCGACGAGCAGCTTGCGCAGCGTCGCGGGAAGCGGCAGGTATGCCGCCAGCTGCGCGAGCGGCTCGAGCTCGATCAGACTGGCGTTCGCCGAGCCCTGCTCCGGCACGTCGCCGGCGCGCGGCGCCCACTCGGCGCGGAAGCTGAGCGGCCCCATCGAGAGGCCTTGCCCCCGCGTGAGCGCGAGGTTCTCGCCCGATACCTGGTAGCCCTTCGCCGTCGCGCGGCTCTGCACGCGCCCGCGCACGCTTTCGAGCTCGAGCAGCGGCAGGTCGGGGGCCAGGCGCACCGCGACGCCGGTCAGGGCGATGTCGGTCGTGCTTTGCAGCAGCTTGCCGTCGCCGAGCGTCGCCCACAGCCTGAGCGCGCCCTGCCCGCGCTGCAGGTCGACCGGGTAGTCGACCCAGGGACGCCAGCTCGCGAGCCGGGTGTAGCCGATCTCGGCGTAGATCCGGCCGGTCCAGGCCGCGGGATTCGCCGCGCCGCGTCCGATCAGCTCCGCGCGAAGGTCCAGGTTGGTGCCGAGCGACGCGGGCGGACGCGCGGAAAGGCCGATCGAGTGCTTGTCGCCGCTGTTGAGCAGGCGGAAGTTGAGCGCGTGCAGCTCGAGCGGCGGGGCGTCGCGCATCTCGTCGCGCCATTCGATCTCCGCGTTGCGCACCACGATCTCGCGCTGGCCGAGAACCCACGCGGTGAACCCGCCCTGCTCGGAACCGCCGCCCGAGAGCTGCATGCCGGCGATGTAGATGTCGCCTGCGGCGCTGCGCCTCACGGTGAGCTGCGGCGCGTCGATGGTGAGCGAACGCAGGCGCAGATCGCGGTACAGAACCGAGCGCCACGAGACCACGTTCGTGACGTGCGGCAGCACCAGCACCGCGCGCCCGGAGCTGTCGTAGATGCGCACGTCGCTGAAGCTGAGCCGCGGGCGCAGGCCGAGCCAGTCCGCCTCGATGGTGCCGATCTTCACCGGCAGCCCGATCGAGCGGGAGATCGCCGCCACGATCTGCGCGCGATACTCCTCGACGTGCGGCAGCAGCCAGTAGCGCAGCGCGAGGAAAGCCGCAGCGAAGGAGATAAACGCGGACCAGGCGAGCCACTCGAGCACCCGCAGCCAGAGCGGGAGTCGGGTTTCGGTTTGCATCGTGCTTCGCGTTGCCCCTATAGTCCGTGAGCGGGCGACTGAACACACCGAGCCCGAGCTCATTTTAAACCGCAAACATCCGTCCCGATTCGGTTTTCCGCGAAATCTTGAGCCTGACATCGATCCCCGCGTCGCTGGAGGCCTCGCGCTACGCCCGCCACGTTCTGCAGGCGCAGCCCGAGCTCGCCGCCGAGCTCGCCGCCCCCCAGCCCTTCACGCGCGCCGACATCGATGCGGCGCTCGAGGGCGCGCGCGAGGACGACGAGCCGGCGCTCAAGCGGCGGCTGCGGCGGCTGCGGCGCCGCGTGCTGCTGCGGGTGATGGCGCGCGACCTGTCCGGCACGGCCGACCTGGCCGAGGTCTGCGGCACGATGAGCGACCTGGCCGAGGCCTCGATCGGCGCCGCGCTCGCCTGGGCCGAGGCGGCCCAGGATGCGCAGTCGGGCCGTCCGCGCGGCGCCGGCGGCGCGCCGCAGCGGCTGCTCGTCGTCGGCATGGGCAAGCTCGGCGGGCGCGAGCTGAACGTCTCGTCGGACGTCGACCTGGTGTTCGTCTACCCCGAGGAAGGCGACACCGACGGCGCCAGGCCGCTGTCGAACCACGAGTATTTCGCGCGCCTCGGGCGCAAGCTGATCGGCCTGCTGTCCGACGTCACCGAAGACGGCTTCGTCTTCCGGGTCGACATGCGGCTGCGCCCCTACGGCGAATCCGGTCCGCTGGTGGCGAGCTTCGACGCGCTCGAGAACTATCTGGTGAGCCAGGGCCGGGAATGGGAGCGCTATGCCTGGATCAAGGCGCGCGCGCTCACCGGCACGCAGGCGCGCGAGCTCGAGGCGATCGTGCGCCCTTTCGTCTACCGCAGGTACCTCGACTACGGCACGCTCGCGGCGATGCGCCGCCTGCACGCGGAGGTGAGGCGCGAGGTCGAGCGGCGCGACCTCGCCGAGCACGTCAAGCTGGGGCCCGGCGGCATCCGCGAGATCGAGTTCGTCGCGCAGGCGCTGCAGCTGGTGCGCGGCGGCCGCGACCCCGAGCTCGCGGTGCGCCCGACGCTCGAGGCGCTGGCGCGGCTCGCGCGGGCGAAGCTGCTGCCCGAGGAGGCGGCGCGCGAGCTCACCGAGGCCTACCATTTCCTGCGCAGGGTCGAGCACCGGCTGCAGTACCTGGACGATCTCCAGACCCATACCCTGCCGGCCGACGCCGAGGACCGCGCGCGGGTCGCCTCGATGTGCGGCTTCGGCGGCTGGGACGCCTTCGCCGCCGCGCTCGGCGCGCAGCGCGAGCGCGTCACGCGCCACTTCCAGGCGGTGTTCGCGGAAGCGCAGGACAACGGCGGCGGCGAGCTCTGGCAGGCAGACCGCGACGCGCTGGCGGCGGCGCTCGCCGCGCGCGGATATCGCGACCCGGCCGGCAGCGCCGAGCGGCTCGCCGCGGTGCGGGCGAGCCAGCGCTACCAGAACCTGCCCAAGGACTCGCGCCGCCGCTTCGACGCGCTGGTGCCGGCGCTCGCCGCCGAGGCCGCCGCCGCCGCCGATCCCGACGCGACGCTCGAGCGCGGCCTGACCCTGATCGAGGCGATCGCGCGCCGGGCGGCCTACCTGGCGCTGCTCGCCGAGCACCCGGAGGCGCTCGAGCGCGTCGCCCGCATCGTGGCGGCCTCGAGCTGGGCGGCGGAGTTCGTCACTCGCCACCCCCTGCTGCTCGACGAGCTGCTCGACGACCGCGTTCTCTACGCGCCCCCGGACTGGAGCGGGTTCGGGCGGACTTTGCGGGCGCTGCTGGCGGGCCACGAAGGCGACCCCGAGCGGCAGATGGACGTGCTGCGCGAGCAGCACCAGGCGCAGGTGTTCCGGCTGCTCGCGCAGGACCTGGCGGGGCTGCTCACGATCGAGCGCCTCGCCGACCACCTCTCGGCGCTCGCCGACCTGACGCTCGAGGTCGCGCTCGAGCTCGCCTGGGGCCAGGTCCGGCGCCACCGCGAAGGCGCGCCCCGCTTCGCGGTGGTGGCCTACGGCAAGCTCGGCGGCAAGGAGCTCGGCTACGCCTCCGACCTCGACCTGATCTTCCTCTACGACGACCCCGACGAGCGCGCGCCGGAGGCCTACGCGCGCCTCGCGCAGAAGCTCAACCTGCTGCTCACCACGCGCACCGGCGCCGGCGTGCTCTTCGCCACCGACCTGCGCCTGCGCCCGAGCGGCGCGAGCGGGCTGCTGGTCTCGACCGTCGAGGCGTTCGAGCAATACCAGGAAAAACAGGCCTGGATATGGGAGCACCAGGCGCTCACCCGGGCGCGCTTCTGCGCCGGCGACCGCGCCATCGGCGCCGCGTTCGAGGCCATCCGCGAGCGCATCCTGCGGCGCGAGCGGGACGCGGCCGAACTGGCGCGCGAAGTGCTGGCGATGCGCGCCAGGATGCACGACGCGCACCCCAACCCCTCGGGGCTGTTCGACGTCAAGCACGATCCGGGCGGCATGATCGACCTCGAGTTCGTGGTGCAGTTCCTGGTGCTCGCGCACGCGCACCGGCACCCCGAGCTGGTCGGCAACCTGGGCAACATCGCCCTGCTCGGCATGGCGGGCGAGCTCGGGCTGATCCCGCCCGAGCTCGCGCACAGCGGCCAGCAGGCTTACCGCGAGTTCAGGCGCGTGCAGCACGCGCTGCGGCTCGCGGGAGCGCGCTACGCGCGCGCCCCGCGCGAGCAGCTCGCCGGGCACGCGGACGCGGTGCGCGCCCTGTGGCGCACGGTGCTCGGCGAGGCGCCCGCGCCCTAGATCGCCTCGCGCGGCGGGCGCGGCGGCTGCGCGGCCCGCCGCAACGGGCCGTCCACCGCCGAGGCGAGGCCGCCCAGGGCGTCGAGCAGCGCGTCGCGGTTCAGCCGATACAGCACGCGCTGGCCCTGGCGTTCGGCCGACACCAGGCCCGCGCGCTGCAGCACCGCCAGGTGGCGCGACACCGCCGGCGCGCTGATGCCGAAGCGCTGCGCGAGCTCGCTGGTCGAGAGCGCGGTCTGGGCGAGGAAAGCGATCACCTGACGCCTCGGCGCCGAGCCCAGCGCGGCGAAGACGAGCTGATGAGGATTAACATCCACGTTAATAGTATGGCGGATTTTTCCGCGCTGTGGGTAGAATGCCGCCACAGCAAAGGAGAATCCCGTTCATGGCGAAGGCAAACACGCCGCTCTCGATGGCCGACCGCGACGGCTGGATCTGGTACGACGGCAAGCTGGTTCCGTGGCGCTCCGCCACTACGCATGTGCTGACCCACTCGCTGCACTACGGGCTCGCGGTCTTCGAGGGGCTGCGCGCCTACAAGACCGCGGAGGGCACGGCGATCTTCCGCCTCAAGGAGCACACCCAGCGCCTGATCAACTCGGGGCACATCTACATGATGAAGATCCCGTATTCGATCGAGACGCTGATGCGGGCGCAGATCGAGGTGGTGCAGGCGAACGCGCACGAGTCGTGCTACGTGCGGCCGATCGCGTTCTACGGCTCGGAGAAGATGGGCGTCTCGCCGGTCGGCGCGACCGTGCACGTGGCGATCGCCGCCTGGCCCTGGGGCGCCTACCTCGGGCCGGAAGCGCTCGCCAAGGGCATCCGCGTCAAGACTTCCTCCTACGCGCGGCACCACGTCAACGTCACGATGGCGCGCGCGAAGATGTCGGGCACCTATCCGAACTCGGTTCTGGCGACGCTCGAGGCGACCCAGCACGGCTACGACGAGGGACTGCTGCTCGACGTCGAGGGCTTCGTCGCCGAGGGCGCGGGGGAGAACATCTTCCTCGTCAAGGACGGCAGGATCTACGAGCCCGAGCTGACCTCGGCGCTGACCGGGATCACGCGCAGCACCGTGATCGAGCTGGCCGAAGGCCTCGGCTACAAGGTGATCTCCAGGCGCCTGACGCGCGACGACATCTACCTTGCCGACGAGTGCTTCTTCACCGGCACCGCGGCCGAGGTGACCCCGATCCGCGAGCTCGACGGCCGGACCATCGGCGCGGGCAAGGCCGGGCCGGTGACCAAGCGGCTGCAGAAGGCCTTCTTCGACGTGGTGACCGGCAAGGACCGCAAGCACAAGCACTGGATGACGCCGGTGCCGATGAAGAAGGCGGCCAGGAAGAAAGGAGCCAAGCGATGAGCATTCAGACGAGCGACAAGGCGCGGCGGGTCGAAGTGACCGAGAAGGACCTGCCCCTGCACTGCCCGCTGCCCACCGCCCCGCTGTGGGCGCGGCATCCGCGCGTGTTCCTCGATGTCGCGGAGGCGGGCGAGATGCTGTGCCCCTACTGCGGCACCCGGTATGTCTACAAGGGCGCCCCGCCGCGGGGCCACTGAACCCGCGCGACTCCTCGTCGTCGCCCCCAACTGGATCGGCGACGCGCTGATGGCGCAGCCGCTTCTCGCCCGGCTGCGCGAGAAGCGGCCCGAGATCAGAATCGACGTCCTCGCGCCCGACTGGGTGGCGCCGGTGCTGCGCCGCCTGCCCGGCGTCGACGAGGTGATCGCCGCGCCGCTGCGACACGGCGCGCTGCAGCTGCGCGAGCGCTGGCGCCTGGGCCGCAGGCTGCGGGCCAATCGCTACGACCAGGCGATCGTGCTGCCGAATTCCTGGAAATCGGCGCTGGTGCCGTTCTTCGCCGACGTGCCGCTGCGCAGCGGCTACGTCGGCGAGTCGCGCTACGGGCTGCTCAACCTGACCTACCGCGCCGGGCGCGAGCGCGAGCCGATGGCGCTGCACTACGCGCGGCTGTCCGAGCCGCCGGGCAAGGCGCCGGCCGAGCCTCTCCCCACCCCGCGCCTTTCGGTCGACCCGGCGCGCGCGCGCGCCACCGCCGCGCGCTTCGGCCTCGCCGGCCGTTATGCGGCGCTTTGCCCCGGCGCCGAATTCGGGCCGGCCAAGCGCTGGCCCTATTTCGGCGAGCTCGCGGCGCGCATGCCGCTGCCCGTGGCGCTGCTCGGCTCGGCGCGCGATCGCGAAGCCTGCGAAGGGGTGCCCGGCCTCAACCTCGCGGGCAGGACCTCGCTCGAGGAAGCGCTCGAGCTGCTCGCCGGCGCCGAGCTGGTGGTGAGCAACGACTCCGGGCTGATGCACGTCGCCGCGGCGCTCGGCCGGCCGCAGGTCGCGCTGTTCGGCTCCTCGAGCCCCGAGCACACGCCGCCGCTGTCGGACAAGGCGCGCGTGCTGTGGCTGCGCCTCGAGTGCAGCCCCTGCTTCGAGCGCGTCTGCCCGCTGGGGCATTTCCGCTGCATGAAGGAGCTCGGCGTCGAGCGCGTGCTCGAGGAGATCGGGCGCCTCGGCGTGCTAACATCGCCCGCCGCGTGACGACACGGATCTTTCCCACCGCGCAGGACGCCGAGAACGCCTTCTACGAGGCGCTCGAGCGCGCCGACCTCGAGGCCATGATGAACGTCTGGGCCGAGGACGAGGAGATCGTCTGCGTCCACCCGACCGGCATTCACCTCATCGGCCAGGACCAGGTGCGCGAGAGCTGGCGCCGCATCTTCGCCGGCGGCGCGGGCCCGCGGGTGCAGACGAGCCTGCAGGCGGCGACGAGCGGCGTCATGTTCGCGGTGCACAGCGTGCTCGAGAGCTTCGTCGTCGAAGGCGAGCCGCGGACCGCGGCGGCGGTCGCGACCAACGTCTATCTGCGCACGCCGGCCGGCTGGCGCATGCTCGCGCACCACGCCTCGCACCTGCCGGGCCAGCCGCCCGCGCAGGGGCAGACGGACGCGGCGGGCGAAACCCCGAAGATCCTTCATTGAGCGCCGCCTACCGCGCACCGGCCTGGCTGCCGGGCGGTAACCTGCAGACGCTCTACGCCGCGCTGCGCCCGCCGCCGCGTCCGGCGCTCTCGCGCGAGCGCTGGGAGACCCCGGACGGGGACTTCCTCGACGTCGACTTCGCCGGTCCCGCCGCCGCGGCGCGCATGGTGGTGCTGTTCCACGGCCTGGAGGGAAGCTCCGCCAGCTCCTACGCGCGCGCGACCGCCGCGCACTTCGGCGCGCGGGGCTGGCGCTGCGCGCTGCCGCACTTCCGCGGCTGCTCGGGCGAGCCCAACCGGCTGCCGCGCGCCTACCACTCGGGCGACAGCGACGAGATCGACTGGATCCTGCGCCGCCTGCGCGCCGGCCGCGCCGCGCCGGTCTGCGCCGCGGGGGTCTCGCTCGGCGGCAACGCGCTGCTCAAGTGGCTGGGCGAGCGCGGCGCAGGGGCCGCCGAGGTGGTGCGGCGCGCGGCCGCGGTGTCCGCGCCGGTCGACCTCGTCGCCGCCGGCTACGCGCTCGACGCCGGGCTCAACCGCGTCGTCTACGCGCGCCACTTCCTGAAAACCATGCGCCGCAAGGCGCTCGAGAAGCTGCGCCGCTTTCCCGGGCTGTACGACGCGCGGCGCGTGGGGCGCGCGCGCACGCTGTACGAGTTCGACGACCTGGTGACCGCGCCCCTGCACGGCTATCGCAGCGTGCGCGACTACTGGACGCGGGCGTCGTCGGCGCCGTGGCTGGAGAAAATACGGGTGCCGACGCTGCTGCTCAACGCCTTGAACGATCCTTTCCTTCCGGCCGAAGCGCTGCGCGCGGCGACGCGCCGGGCGGCGCCGGACGTGGTGCTAGAATTTCCCGAGACGGGCGGGCATGCGGGATTTCCGGCCAGCCCGGGGTGGCTGCCGCAGCGTCTGGACGCCTTCTTTTCCGCCGAATGAAAATCCCCCACGAAATCTTCCGCGCCTACGACATCCGCGGCATCGTCGGCAAGACGCTCACGCCAGAAATCGTGCGCGAGGTCGGACGCGCGCTCGGCAGCCTCGGCCGCGAGCGCAACGCGGACACCTTCGCCGTGGGGCGCGACGGGCGCCACTCGGGGCCGCAGCTCGCCGACGCCATGGCCGAGGGCCTGAGCGCGGCCGGCGCGAACGTGATCGACCTCGGCATGGTGCCGACGCCGGTGACCTACTTCGCCGCCCACCACCTCGGCTGCGGCAGCTGCGTCGCGGTGACCGGCAGCCACAACCCGCCCGACTACAACGGCCTGAAGATGGTGGTCGGCGGCGAGACGCTCGCGGGCGAGGCGATCCAGGATCTCTACCGGCGCCTCGAGGCCGGGCGCATCGCCTCGGGCGCCGGCAAGCGCAGCCGCGCCGACGTGCTCGACGCCTACGTCGAGCGCATCGCGGGCGACGTCAGGCTCGCGCGCCCGATGCGCGTCGCGGTGGACTGCGGCAACGGCGTCGCCGGCATGCTCGCGCCGCGCCTGTACCGGCGCCTCGGCTGCGAGGTCGAGGAGCTCTACTGCGAGGTCGACGGCGACTTCCCGAACCACCACCCCGACCCCTCGCACCCGGAGAACCTGGCCGAGCTGATCGCGCGCCTGAAGAGCGGAAAGAGCGAGATCGGCTTCGGCTTCGACGGCGACGGCGACCGCCTGGGCGTGGTCACGAAGGACGGCGAGATCATCTTCCCCGACCGCCAGCTGATGCTGTTCGCCGCCGACGTGCTCTCGCGCAACCCCGGCGCCGAGATCATCTACGACGTCAAGTCGACGCGCCTGCTCGCGCCGTGGATCGAGCAGCACGGCGGCAAGCCGCTGATCTGGAAGACCGGGCACTCGTTCATCAAGGCGAAGCTGAAGGAGACCGGCGCGCCGCTCGCGGGCGAGATGTCGGGCCACACCTTCTTCAAGGAGCGCTGGTACGGCTTCGACGACGCGCTCTACGCCGGCGCGCGCCTGCTCGAGATCCTGTCGCGCGACGCGGACGCGAGCCGCGCGCTGAAGGCGCTGCCGAACGCGCCCTCCACCCCCGAGCTGCAATGGAAGCTCGCCGAGGGCGAGCCGCACGCGCTGGTGGCGAAGCTGCAGCAGGCGAAGCCCTTCCCCGGCGCCGAGCGCGTGCTCACCATCGACGGCGTGCGCGCCGAGTACAAGGACGGCTTCGGCCTCGCGCGCCCCTCGAACACCACGCCGGTGATCGTGCTGCGCTTCGAGGCCGACACGCGCGAGGCGCTGGCGCGCATCCAGGAGGAGTTCCGGCGCGCGCTCGCGCCGCTCAAGCCCGAGGCGCCGCTGCCGTTCTAATCATCCTTGACCTTGGTCAATGGTGGCGGCCTCCCTGCCCCTAGCATGGCAGGGAGGCCGGCGAAGCTCGAGGCGGCGTTGAATTCCCCAAACCATACCGAGACCCAGGTCCTGATCATCGGGGGCGGTGCCACGGGCACGGCGCTCGCGCGCGACCTCGCCTTGCGCGGCGTCGACTGCATCCTCGTCGAGAAGGACGACATCAACTCCGGCGCCTCGGGGCGCAACCACGGGCTGCTGCACAGCGGCGCCCGCTACGTCGCGAGCGACCGCCAGACGGCGATGGAATGTCGCGCCGAGGGCGCCGTCCTCAAGTCCGTGGCGGCGCAGGCGATAGAGGACACCGGCGGCTATTTCGTCGCGGTGCAAGGCGACGACGAGCGCTACGTCGCCGACTTCCCCGCGCATTGCGAGGCCGCGGGAATCGCCGCGCGCGCCGTGGACCCCGCGGCGGCGCGCGCGCTCGAACCGGCGCTGTCGGAACGCGCGATCGCGGTGTTCGAGGTGCCGGACGCGTCGATCGACCCGTTCCGGCTCTCCCTCGAAACCATGGCTCATGCGCGCAGCCTGGGCGCGCGCCTGATGCGGCGCAGCCGCGTCGTCGGCTTCGAGCGCGACGGGCGGCGCATCCGCGCGGTGCGTGTTCAGTGCGGCGGCGAGGAACTGCGCGTCGAGGCCGCGCAGGTCGTCAACGCGGCGGGAGCCTGGGCGCACGAGCTGGCGCTGCTCGCCGCGGCGCCGATCGAGATGGCGTACTTCAAGGGAACGCTGCTGGTCACGCACACGCGCCTGGCCAGCCGCGTGGTGAACCGCCTGCGCCGGCCGGCCGACGCCGACATCCTGATGCCGGGCGGCACGGTCTCCATCGTCGGCACCACTTCGACGCCGGTGGACGCCCTCGACGACATCTATCCGACGACGGCCGAGGCCGACCTGATCGTGGCCGAGGCCGGGCGCATGCTGCCGGCGCTGGAGACGATGCGCTATATCCGCGCTTATGCCGGGGTGCGGCCGCTCGTCGGCACGCCGGGCACCGGCGGCGGGCGCGCCGTTTCGCGCGGCTACGCGCTGTTCGACCACGAGGATCAGGGTCTGGACAATCTGGCGACGATCACCGGGGGCAAGCTCACCACCTGCAGGCTGATGGCCGAGCGCACCGCGGACCTCGTGTGCCGGCGCCTCGGCGTGACGCGCCCCTGTCTCACCGCGACGACGCCCCTGCCCGCGGCGCCGGAAGGCGGCTGGACCGAACCGGGACACTCCGCGCGCGCGTGGATGCGTTCCCACGCGCGGGAGGAAACGCTGTTGTGCGAGTGCGAGTGGGTTTCGAGCCGCGCCGTCGACGCCATCTACGACGCGCTGCGCGCGCAGGGCGAGGCACCGACTCTGACGGACATCGGCTTGCGCAGCCGCGTCGGCAAGGGCGCCTGCCAGGGCGCGTTCTGCGCGCCGCGCACCGTGGCCCACCTCTACAACCGCGGCGACTTCCGGCTGCGCCGCGGCCTGGCCGAGATGATCGATTTCTTCGACGAGCGCTGGCGCGGCGAGCGTGCGGTCCTGTGGGGCGAGCAGCTCGCCCAGGCCGAGTTGATGGAGGCGCTGCATTGCGGGCTTTTCGGGGAAGAACTGCATTGAGCCGCGCGCGGCACGACAGCTGCGACGTCGCCGTGATCGGCGCCGGGATGGCGGGCATGGCGGCGGCGCTGTTCGCGGCGGAGCGGGGCCTGAGCTGTGTCCTGGTCGGCAACGGCGGCGGCCTGCTGTTCGCGAGCGGCTTGCTCGACCTGCTCGGCGTGCAGCCGACGGCCGAGGGGCGGCTGTGGCAGAGCCCGTTCGAAGCCCTCGCGGCGCTGGCGCGCGAAGAGCCCCTGCATCCCCTGGCGCGGGTCGATGCGGGGTCGATCCGCAGCGCGTTCGACCGCTTCGTCGCCGCCCTGGGCGGCGCGGGGCTGCACTATGCGCCGCTGGGCGAGCGCAACCGCAAGCTGCTCACCTCGATCGGGACGATCAAGACCACCTATGGCGTGCCCAGCTCGATGGTGGCGGGCGCCGACCTGCTGGAGAAGCGGCCGCCGTGCCTGCTGCTCGACTTTCGCGGGCTGCGCGAATTCAGCGCCGCTCAGGTCGCCGCGACGCTGGGCGAACGCTGGCCGGGCCTGCGCCACCGCCAGGTCGAGTTCCCGGGCGGCGAAGCCCTGCCCGAGCTCTACGGCGCCCACCTCGCCCGCGCGCTGGAAAGCGCCGAGACGCGCGCGCGCGCGATCGCCCTGGTGAAGCCCCTGGTGGGCGATGCTCATGCGGTCGGATTCCCGGCGGTGCTCGGCCTCGCGCGATCCGGCGAGGTTCACGCGGCGTTCGAAGCGGGGCTGGGCGTGCCCGTGTTCGAGATCCCGACCATGCCGACCTCGGTGCCCGGGTTGCGGCTGGTGCAGGCGCTCGAGGCGCTGATGTCGGCGCGCGGAGTCCGCCGGCATCATCGGTCCGGCGCGCGCGCGCTGGCGTTCGACGCCGACGGCGCGACGCTGGAGCTCGAAGGCGTTTCGGCCGGCGCGGCCGGCGAGCGCGTGTCCGCGCGCGCGGTCGTGCTCGCCACCGGGCGATTCAGCGGAGGCGGGCTCAGCGCGGATCGCGCGGGCGTGCGCGAGAGCCTCCTCGGCTTGCCGGTGCAGCAGCCGGCTTCGCGCGCCGCCTGGCACCAGCGCGACTTCCTCGATCCCTCGGGCCATGCGATCAACCGCGCGGGCTTGCGTGTCGACGACGCGTGGCGACCGCTGGATGCGGACGGAACGCCGGCCTGGCCGCGACTGCACGCCGTCGGCTCGATCCTCGCGCATCAGGACTGGATGCGCTCGAAGTGCGGCTCGGGGCTCGCCATCGCCACCGCCTGGGCGGCCATCGACCAGGTCGCGCGCGAGCTCGGCGGGACCGCGGCGGGCTAGGCCGAATATGCCGCCGGCGATCCTGCTCGCTGCCCTGTATGCTTCCCTGGCCCTGTGCGCGCTCGGCCTCGCCTGGCGCGCCTCGGCCTGGCTTCGCCTCCGCATCGGTCCCGATGCGCGCGACGCCACCTGGTCGCAGCGCGTCGCCGCGATGTTCCGCGGCTCGGCCTCGGCGCTCTTCGGCAGAAGGATTCTCCGTCTCCTCGCCGCCTTGCTGCTCGACGTGCTGCTTCTGCGCAAGCTGTTCGCGAGCGAGAAGCTGCGCTGGACGGGGCACCTGCTCGTCGTGGTCGGCTTCACCCTGCTGCTGTTGATGCACGCGCTCGCTCCGCTGGTGAGCGCAAAGCTGTTCCCGGGCTACCAGCCGACGCTGGACCCCTACTTCTTCCTGCGCGACCTCTTCGGGGCGATGATCCTGGTCGGTGTGGGGCTGCTCTTGTCCGGACGGCGGGCGGACTTTCCGCCGCGGCGCCGCCTCGTCGACTGGGCCTTCGTGACGCTCCTGGTGGCGGTCGTCGTCACGGGGTTCCTGTTCGCGGGCTACAAGATCGCATCGCCCCGGGCCTTCTACCGCATGACGGAGCAGTTCATCGGTTCGAGCGACCCGGTGAAACTCGAGCCGCTGCGCGCGGTCTGGGCGAGCGAATTCGGAGTGGCGTTCGGCGACCTGAAGCGGCCGATCGACCCGGGCCTGCTTGAGCGGGGACGCGAGATGCAGCGCGATGCCTGCGCCGCCTGCCATTCGAAGCCTGCGTCCGCCTTCGTTTCCTACCCGGTCGCGCGCGCCCTGGCACCCGTGGAGCGCGCCCTGGATGCGGGACGCGCGGATGTCTGGCTGCTGGCTCTGCACGTATTCGCCTGTTTTCTGGGTTTGGCGAGCCTGCCGTTCACCCGCTTCTTCCACGTGGTGGCGGCCCCCGCCAGCTTGCTGGTGGACGCCGCGACGCGGGATCGGGCGGTCTCGAGCGCCGGTCGCGCAGCGCAGCGGGCGCTGGCGCTGGATGCCTGCGTTCACTGCGGCATCTGCGATGCGAATTGCTCGGTGGCGCCGGTGGCGCGCCACCTGAACAACGCCTATCTATTGCCCTCGCACAAACTCGACGCCACCGGCGCGCTCGCCCGCGGCCGGCTGCCGCGGGACGAGGCGGGTCCCGCCGCCGAAGGCGCTTTCCAGTGCACCGACTGCGGGCGCTGCACCGACCGCTGCCCGGTGGGGCTGGACCTGGCGGACCTCTGGCAGGCGGGGCGCGGCGACCTGGCCGCTGCCGGTTTTCCGGCGCCCGCGCAGTGGGTGCAGGCGCGCAGCGCGCTCGCGTGGGCCGAGTCGCTCGAAGCGGGTTCCGCGCCGCAGCCGCCCGCCGATGCCGCATTCGCGCCGCTCTCGGCCGAGGGTCGCTCGGTCTCCCGCTGCGTCCAGTGCCAGACCTGCACCAGCGTCTGTCCGGTCGTGGCGCACAGCGTCGACGACGCCGAGCACGGCGTCGACCTGACGCCGCAGGAGGTGATGAACCTGCTGCGCCTGGGCTTGCGCGATCTCGCGCTGGGTTCGCGCATGGTGTGGAACTGCGCCGGCTGCTACCAATGCCAGGAGAATTGCCCGCAAGGCATACGCGTGGCCGACATCATGCTGGAGTTGCGCGCGCTGTCGGTGCATCGGCTGGGCGCCGTCCGCGGGCGAAGGGACCCTCCATGAAGTACGCCCTATTCGTCGGCTGCAGGACTTCGGGGCAGATGCCGGCGTACGAGCTGTCGGCGCGCGCCGTGCTCGGCCATCTCGGCGTGACCCTGGTCGACCTCGATTTCGACTGCTGCGGCTATCCCGCCCGGGATGTCAGCCGCGACGCCTTCGTCGTCGCCGCGGCGCGCAATCTGGCCCTGGCCGAGCGCGCCGGCCTCGACCTGCTGACGCTCTCCAGCTGCTGCTTCGGCACGCTGCGCCACGCGATCCGGTTCCTCGGCGAGGACGCGGCGCTGCGCGCGCGCGTCGCGCGGGCGCTCGCCGCGCAAGGCCTCGCCTGGTCGGGGAAAAGCGCGGTCGAGCACCTGCTGCAGGTGCTGGCGCGAGACGTCGGCTTCGACGCCATCGCCGCGGCGATACGCGCGCCGAGCGCGCGCCTGCGGGTCGCCGCCCAGTACGGCTGCCACGCACTGCGCCCGAGCGACGTCGCGGGACTGGACAATCCGATGGCGCCCACGGTTTTCGAGACTTTGCTCAGCCTGACCGGTGCGACTCCGGTCGACTGGCCACGGCGCCTCGATTGCTGCGGCGACCCGCTGCACCAGGCGAACCCGGCGCTGTCGCAGCACATGACGCGGGCCAAGATCGCCGATGCGCTCGAATCGGGCGCCGAGGCGATCTGCTCGGCCTGCGTTCACTGCCACTTGCGCTTCGACGCGGTCCAGCAGCAAAGCAGCGGTCCGTCGATTCGCACGTTGCTCTACACCCAGCTTCTCGGCCTGGCGATGGGGCTGCCCGAGAGATCCCTCGGCCTGTAGCGGCAGACCGCCGCGCGGCTCAGGCCGCGGGCGCCGCTGCCCTTCCAGCCAGGCCGCGCCGGTAGCGGCTCAGGTCCTGCAGGCTGCGCAGCTCGACGCCGAAGAGCTTCGACAGGTTGAGCAGGATCATGTCGGAGACCTTCTTCTCCCAGGCCCGGTCGAAGCGGATCTGGCTGTCCAGCCACTGCTCGAGCCACTCCGGGTCGGGAAGGCGGCTCTGCACCGTGTCCTTCGGGTAGAGCTCGCGGTTGACGTGCAGGTTGGTCGGGTGCAAGGGCTTGCCCGCGCGCCCGGAAGCGGCCATCAGCACGCCCATCTTCGCGAACGCGGCGCGCGCCTCGTCGCCGCTGCGCTCGATCGCGCGCCGCATGTACTGCAGGTAGGCGCCGCCGTGGCGCGCCTCGTCGCGCGAGATCAGGCCGTAGATATGCCGGATCACCGGCTCGGCGTGCCACTCGGCCGCACAGCGGTACCAGTGGTTGAGCCGGATCTCGCCGCAGAAGTGCAGCATCAGCGTCTCGAGCGGCGGCGCCGGGTCGAACGGAAAGCGCACCGCGTGCAGCTCCTCCTCGGTCGGCGACAGGTCCGGCCTGAAGCGGCGCAGGTACTCGAGGAGCACGAGGGAGTGCTTCTGCTCCTCGAAGAACCAGACCGACATGAAGGCGCTGAAGTCGCTGTCGTGGCGGTGGTCGCGCAGGAACATCTCGGTCGCGGGCAGCGCCGCCCACTCGGTGATCGCGTTCATCTTCACCGTCAGCGCCTGCTCGTCGCTCAGGCGCGCGGGATCGAAATCGTCCCAGGGAACGTCGCGCTGCAGGTCCCAGCGCACGCGCTCGAGGGACTTGAACAGGTCGGGATAGAGCATCTTTGGAATCTCGGTCACGGTCTTCATGTCGACACCATATAGTCAAACCGGCTCGCGCGGGGCGCGCCACTCGTTCAGCGCGGCTCCGATCTCTGCGAGATCGTTGATCACCCGCACGCCGTCGGGCGGATTGCGCAGGCGCGCGGCGCCCGCGCCCCCGCACCACAAAGCGGTGGCGGCCGGCAGGTCCCGGCGCAGCAGCTGCACGCCCTCGCGCATCGCGCCGGCCGAGTAGCTGCCGCAGAACGACAGCGCCAGCACGTCGGCGGCGTTGGCGCGCGCCGCGGCGACCAGCTCGCCCGCCGGCGTCTGCACGCCGAGCGAGACGCACTGCGCCCCCTCGAGCACGCACGCGGCCTCGGCCATCAGCAGGCCGAGGCCGTGCTGCTCGCCCGGCAAGGTCGAGAGCAGCACCTTGGGCGTCCCGCCGGCGGTGGGCACCTGCGCGATCGCCTGGCGCAGCACGCCCTGCATCTGCTCGGTGAACAGGTGCTCCTCGAACACCACGATCTCGCCCCGCATCCAGGACTCGCCCACCAGCACCGAGAGCGGCGCCGCGGTCTCGGTGATGAAGCGAAACAGCCCGTCGCGGACCACCGCCTGTCCGAGCTCGCGCCGGAGCTCGGCGGTCTGGTGGGTCTTGACCAGGTAGAGCGCCAGGTCGTGCAGCGCGCTGCGTGCCGGCGGCGGCGCCCCGGCCGCGAGCGCCTGCAGCTCCCCCGGCGGCAGCGCGAAGATCCGGCCCGGGCGCATGCCCTGGTCCATGAGGCGGCGGATCATGCGCAGCCGCCCGACCTGGGCGGCGGGGTAGACGCGCTCGCCGAACGCGTTTCGCGTGGGCAGCGGAAAGCCGTAGCGCCGTTCCCAGACCCGCAGCGCGTCCTTGGAAATGCCGGTCTCGCGCTCCACGGCCGCGATCGACAGACCTCCAGCGATTTCTTGTTTTTTGTCCATTTGTCCTAGACACACTGTTGACAAAATGCTTGCATAAAGCCATCATCGCACAAAACATCCACTTTTGACTAGGACAAAATTATGCCGCTTCGGATTGCGATCGTGGGATCGGGGATTTCCGGCCTGGCCTCCGCCTGGCTACTCGGGCAGCGCCACAAGGTGACTTTGTTCGAAGCGAACACTTACCTTGGCGGTCACACCCATACCGTGGACGTCACCTTGGGCGGGGTCAGCCACCCGGTCGACACCGGGTTTCTGGTGTTCAACCGCGAGACCTATCCCCACCTGGTCCGGCTGTTCGAGGCGCTCGGCGTCGAAGCGGCGCGGAGCGAGATGAGCTTCAGCCTGTCGCTCGAGGCGCCCGAGCTCGAGTGGTCCGGCACCGACCTCGGCAGCCTGTTCGCGCAGCCGCGCAACCTGGTGCGGCCGCGCTTTCTCGGCATGCTGCGCGACATCCTGCGCTTCAACCGCGAGGCGGCGCGCGCGGCCCGCGGTCCCGGCGGGCCGGCCTTGGGCGAGTTTCTCGCGCGCGGCGGCTACAGCGCCGAGTTCCGCGACTGGTACCTGCTGCCGATGGCGGCGGCGATCTGGTCCTGCCCCACCGGGGCGATGCTCGAATTCCCGTTCGCGAGCTTCGCGCGCTTTTTCCGCAACCACGGCCTGCTCGCCCTGTCGGGCCGGCCGCAGTGGTACACGGTCGCGGGCGGGGCGCGCCGCTACGTCGAGCGCATGGCGGGCACGCTGCGGGATGTCCGGCTCGGCACCCCGGTGAGATCGGCGCGGCGCGACGCCTCGGGCGTGCGCGTGCTGGGCGAGCACTTCGACGCCCTGGTGCTCGCCTGCCACGCCGGCCAGGCGCTGCGCATCCTCGGCGACGGCGCGAGCGCCGAGGAGCGCTCGGTCCTCGGCGCGATTCCGACCCAGCGCAACCGCGCGGTGCTGCACACCGACGCCGCGCTGCTGCCGCGGCGGCGCCGCGTCTGGTCGGCCTGGAACTACTCGGCCGGGCGCGAGGGGCCCGACGGCCGTCCCGTCTCGGTGCACTACCTGCTCAACCGGCTGCAGCCGCTGCCGTTCGCGGAGCCGGTGATCGTCTCGCTCAATCCGCACCGCGCGCCCGAGCCGGGCCGCGTGCTCGGCGAGTTCGACTACGAGCACCCGGTGTTCGACGCGCGCGCGCTCGGCGCGCAGGCGCGGCTGTCCGCGATCCAGGGACGCAGCCGCACCTGGTACTGCGGCGCGTGGACCCGCTACGGCTTCCACGAGGACGGGCTGCGCTCGGCGCTCGCGGTCGCCTACCGCTTCGGCGTCGCCGCGCCCTGGGCGCGCGGCGGCGCGTCCGCCCTGCGCACCGAGCCGGAGCGCGCGGCGGCATGAGCGCGGAAATCGTCCTCGGACAGGTCATGCACCGGCGCCTGCGCCCGGTCGAGAACCGCTTCGCCTACCGCGTGTTCTTCCTTCGCCTGCCGCTCACCCGCCTGGAGGGCTGCGCCAACGCGCTCTTCTCGATCGAGGCGCCGAACCTGTTCAGCCTGCGTTACCGCGACTACGGCGCGCGCGACGGCTCGCACCCGCTCGCCTGGATCCGCGCGCTGCTGGCCGACGAGGGCCTGGGCTGCGCCGACGGCGAGGTCTGGCTGCAGACCTTTCCGCGCGTGCTCGGCTACGTCTTCAACCCGGTCAGCTTCTGGTTCTGCGAGGACCGCGCCGGGCGCACGCGCGCGGTGCTGGCCGAGGTCAACAACACCTTCGGCGAGCGCCACAGCTACCTCCTCGCGCACCCGGACCGGCGCCCGATCGCGGACGGCGACGAGTTCGCCGCGCGCAAGGCGCTGCACGTTTCGCCGTTCTGCACGCTCGCGGGCGGCTACCGTTTCCGTTTCCGCAATTCGGGGCGCCTGCGCCTGGCGCGCATCGACTATGCCGACGAGGGCGGGCCGCTGCTGCTCACCAGCATCGCCGGCAGCGCGCGAGCGCTGCGCGCCGCGGCCCTCGCACGCGCCTTCTTCACCCATCCGCTGATGACCTTCGGCGTCATCGCCCGCATCCACTGGCAGGCGGCGAGGCTCTGGCTCAAGCGGGTGCCCTACTTTCCCAAGCCCGCCCCGCCGGCGGAGGAGCTCAGTCGATGAACACGGCCACCACCACCCCAAGGCAAAGCCTCCCGCTCGCGGCGCGCGCGGTGCTCGCCCCCCTCGGGCGCCTCGGCTACGGCAGACTGCGCGTGCTGCTGCCGGACGGCGCGCGGCTGGACTTCGGCCCCGGCGGGCACGAAGCCGACCTCGAGCTGCGCGACTGGCGCGCGTTCTCGCGCATCGTGCGCAGCGGCGATATCGGCTTCGCCGAGGGCTACATCGCCCAGGAATGGACCACCTCCGATCTGTCGCGCCTGCTCACCCTGCTGGCGGCCAACCGCAGCGCGCTGGAAGGCCCGCTGACGGGCGGCAGCCTGGGCCGGCTGCTGCACCGCGCATTGCACGCTCTGCGCGCCAACACGCGCCGCGGCAGCCGGCGCAACATCGCGGCGCACTACGACCTGGGCAACGAGTTCTACGCCCTCTGGCTCGATCCCGGCATGACCTACTCCGCCGGGCTGTACCAGGGTGATCCGGAACGCTCGCTCGAAGATGCGCAGCGCGCCAAGTACGAGCGAATCCTGTCGCGCCTTGCGCCACCCGGCGGCGCGCACGTGCTCGAAATCGGCTGCGGCTGGGGCGGCTTCGCCGAGCTCGCCGCGAGCCGCGGGCTGCGCGTCTCGGGCATCACGCTGTCGCGCGCGCAGCTCGCCTGGGCGAGCGAGCGCATCGAGCGCGCGGGCCTGGCGCGCGACGCGCGCCTCGAGCTGCGCGACTATCGCGACCTGCGCGCGCGCTACGACGCGGTGGCGTCGATCGAGATGTTCGAGGCGGTAGGCGAGCGCTGGTGGCCGGCCTACTTCGAGCGCGTCGCGGCCTGCCTGCCGCGCGGCGGACGCGCGATGGTGCAGACGATCGTGATCGACGACTCGCTGTTCGAGCAGTATCGCCGCGGCAGCGACTTCATCCGCCAGTTCATCTTTCCCGGCGGCATGCTGGCGTCGAACGAGCGCTTCCAGGCCCTCGCCCGCCGTGCCGGACTGCAGGTGGCCGAGTCGTTTCGCTTCGGCCGGGACTACGCACTCACGCTCGCGGCCTGGCGCAGGCGCTTTCGCGCGCAGTGGCCGCGGGCGCGCGCACTGGGCTTCGATGAGCGCTTCGCGCGCATCTGGGAGTTCTACCTGGCCTACTGCGAGGCCGGCTTCGTCAGCGGCTCGACCGACGTGCGGCAATACCTGCTGGTGCGGCAATGAAGCTCGTCCTGCTGG
>CAZLUX010000007.1:0-2099 GCA_964562815.1 uncultured Enterobacteriaceae bacterium | reverse complement strand
CTCGACCGACGTGCGGCAATACCTGCTGGTGCGGCAATGAAGCTCGTCCTGCTGGCCGCGCTGTCCTGCTGCGCGCTGCTGGCGCGGGCGGGCGATCCGCCCGCGCCGCAGGACATGCAGCGCGTGGGCGCCGGCACGCTGCGCTGGTTCGGCCTGCGCGTGTACGACGCCGAGCTGCGCGCGGCCGCGCGCCCGGTCGGCTTCTCCGGCCCGTTCGCGCTTTCGCTGACCTACGCGCGCGCGTTTGAAGGACGTCTGATCGCCGAACGCTCGCGGCAGGAGATCGAGGCGCTCAAGCTCGGCAGCCCCGCGCAGCGCGCCGCCTGGGCCGAGGCGATGCGCGCGCTCTTTCCGAACGTCGCCGAAGGCGACAGCCTGACCGGCGTGCACCTGCCGCAGCGCGGCGCGCGCTTCTTCCATAACGGCCGGCTGCTGGGCGAGATCGACGATCCGCAGTTCTCGCGCGCATTCTTCTCGATCTGGCTCGATCCGCGCACCCGCGAGCCCGCGCTGCGCGCCGAGCTGCTGGGCGGCCGATGAGCGCGCGCGCCCTCTCGCCCGCGGCGCTCGCCGCCTACGGCGCGCTCGGCCTGCCGCTCGCCGGCGCCGCGCTGCCGGTGTACGTGCACCTGCCGAACCTGTACGGCGGCATCCTCGGAATGAACCTCGCGCTGCTCGGGGCGCTGCTGCTCGCGATGCGGCTCGGCGACGCGCTGATCGATCCATTGCTCGGCGCGCTCAACGACCGCTTGCAGCGTCCGCGCCTCATGGTTGTGCTCGGTGCCCTGCTGCTCGCCGGCGGCCTGCTGGCGGCGTTCAACCCGCCGCGCGGCGGCTTTCCGCTCTGGCTCTGGCTCGCCGCGGCGCTGCTGCCGGTCTACCTGGGCTTCAGCCTGGCGAGCATCAGCTACATGGCCTGGGGTGCGCTGCTCGGCGACACCCCGCACGAGCGCACCCGCGTCACCGCCAGCCGCGAGGGCTTCGGCCTCGCCGGCGTGGTGCTGGCAAGCGTGGCGCCGACCCTGCTCGCCTCCACCCTCGATGCGGGACTCGCGCGCTACGCGCTGTTCGCGGTCGCTTTGCTCGCGCTCTGCGCCGGACTCACGCTCGCCCGCGCACCCGCACCGCCGCGCCAGGCCGCCCACGCCCAGGGCTGGCGCGCGCTCGCGGCGCCTTTCGCCAACCCCGGCTTCAAGCCTCTGCTCGCGGTGTTTGTCGTCAACGGCATCGCCGCCGCCCTGCCGGCGACGCTGGTGCTGTTCTTCGTCGAAGACGCGCTGCAGCTGCCGCAGCAGGCGGGCCTTTTTCTCGCCGCGTATTTCATCTCCGGCGCAGCGAGCCTGCCGTTGTGGGTGGGCGCCTCGCGCCGCTACGGCAAGGCCCAGGCATGGCTCGCCTCGATGCTGCTCGCGGTGCTCGCCTTCATCGGCGCCTTTGCGCTCGGTCCCGGAAGCACCGCCGGTTTCCTCGCGGTGTGCGTCGCCTCGGGCATGGCGCTCGGCGCGGACCTCGCGCTGCCGCCGGCGATGCTGGCCGACGCGATCCGCGCACGCGGCGACGACTCGCGCGCCGGGGCGTATTTCGGCATCTGGAACTTCGCCACCAAGGCGAACCTGGCGCTCGCCGCCGGCCTTGCCCTGCCGCTGCTCGGCTGGCTCGGCTACGTCCCGGGCGACGCGACGAGCGTTGCGCCGCTGTACTACGCCTATTGCCTGCTGCCCTGCGCCCTCAAGCTCGCCGCCTCGGCGCTGCTCTGGCGCGGCCTGGACACTCACCTCGAGGTACGCCATGCGTAAGAAGCTCGCCGCAGTTCTTTCTTCCCTCGCCGTCGTCGCCGGCTGCGCGACGCCCGGGCCCGAGACCTACCGCGACGAAAAGCCGGTGCTCGATCTGATGCGCTACTTCGACGGCACGGTCGATGCCTGGGGCCAGTTCGCCGAGCGCTCGGGCAAGGTGGTGAAGCGCTTCAAGGTGGTGATCCACGGCCGTCTCGAGGGCGAAACCCTGGTGCTCGACGAGCGCTTCAGCTACGCCGACGGCAGCACGCAGCGCCGGGTCTGGACCATCCGCCGCGACGGCGCGCACGGCTACACCGGCAC
>CAZLUX010000006.1:0-47615 GCA_964562815.1 uncultured Enterobacteriaceae bacterium | reverse complement strand
CACCCTACGTATTACCGCGGCTGCTGGCACGTAGTTAGCCGGTGCTTCTTCTTCCGGTACCGTCATCCACGCGGATTGTTCACCCGCGCGATTTCGTTCCGGCCGAAAGTGCTTTACAACCCGAAGGCCTTCTTCACACACGCGGCATGGCTGGATCAGGCTTGCGCCCATTGTCCAAAATTCCCCACTGCTGCCTCCCGTAGGAGTCTGGGCCGTGTCTCAGTCCCAGTGTGGCTGATCATCCTCTCAGACCAGCTACAGATCGTCGCCTTGGTGGGCTTTTACCCCGCCAACTAGCTAATCCGGCATCGGCCGCTCCTATCGCGCGAGGCCTTGCGGTCCCCCGCTTTCATCTCTCGATCTCATGCGGTATTAGCCAGTCTTTCGACTGGTTATCCCCCACAACAGGACACGTTCCGATGCATTACTCACCCGTTCGCCACTCGCCACCAGGGTTGCCCCCGTGCTGCCGTTCGACTTGCATGTGTAAGGCATGCCGCCAGCGTTCAATCTGAGCCAGGATCAAACTCTTCAGTTTAATGCTGGTTCCGGCATTTCTGCCGGGTCGCCGGTACAGCCACTTGGGCTGCACCAACATCTCGCTCAAAGTAAACGGAGTTTACTGTGATGCGAGCACTAGATGGTTCGACCGACATCCAATGAACCGGATGTTCGGCGCCTTCCATTCAAGCGCCCACACCTATCGGCTGCGAATTTTTAAAGAGCTGGTTGCGGGGAGAGGATTTGAACCTCTGACCTTCGGGTTATGAGCCCGACGAGCTGCCAGACTGCTCCACCCCGCGCCCGAGTGAGAAAAAGATTATAGCGATCCGGTGGAATCAGTGTCAACAAACTTCGGAAGATATTTCTACCCTCGCGGCCTCCCCTGCCGCTAGAGACGCTCGGTCTCGCCGCTCTTCGGTTGCCAGACCATGAGCCGGCGCTCCGCGAGGGAAACGATGCCGTCCAGCGCCAGGGCGAACGCCGTCAGCACGGCAATCCCGGCTACCACGGTGTTGATGTCGAACACGCCCTCCGCTTGCTGGATGAGGTAGCCGACCCCCTCGGACGACCCCAGGTACTCGCCAACCACCGCGCCGACGAACGCCAGGCCCACCGAATTGTGGAGGCTTGCGAACACCCAGCTCATCGCCGACGGCAGGTAGACGAACCGAAGCAGCTGGCGCGGCGACGCTCCCAGCATCCTGGCGTTTGCCAGCACCACCGGACTGACCTCTCGCACGCCCTGGTACACGTTGAAAAAGACGATGAAGAACACCAGCGTGACCCCCAGGGCCACCTTGGAGGCGATTCCGAGCCCGAACCAGAGAAAAAAGATCGGCGCCAGGATCACCCGCGGCATGGCATTCGCCGCCTTGATATAGGGATCGAAGACAGCCGATGCGGTGGGAGCGAGCCCCAGCCAGATCCCGACCACGAGACCCGAGACGGTTCCGATGACGAAAGCGAGCAATGTCTCGATCAGCGTCACCCACAGGTGGCGGTAGATTTCCCCGGTCGTGAACCAGACCCAGATCCGAACGGCAGCCTTCAGGGGTTCGCCGAAAAAGAACGCCGCCTTGTTCGGGTCGTCGAAAAAGATGGGCGGCAGCAGCGTCGGACTGGTCGCGACCTGCCAAAGTGCCAGCAACACCAAAGCGAGCAGCAGCTGGTAGGCCCTCATCCGGCGGCCGCCCGGCTTCAACGGCCGTTTGCGTGGCTCATTTCCGCTGTTGCGCATAGCCCTTCAGCACCTCGCTCTTCATGCGATGCCAGATTTCGCCGTGGAGCTCTATGAAATGCGGCGTCAATCGTATTTCGGAGACGTCGCGCGGGCGCGGCAGATCGATCGCGAACTCGCCGATCGGATGCGTCTCCGGTCCGGCCGACAGCACGACCACGCGGTCGGACAGGGCGATGGCCTCTTCCAGGTCATGCGTGATGAAGACAACCGATTTTCGGTCTGCCGACCAGAGCTCGAGCAGCTCGTTTTCCATTAGTTGCCGGGTCTGGATGTCGAGGGCCGAGAACGGCTCGTCCATCAGCAGGATCTGCGGCCCGAGAATGAGCGTCTGCGCCAGCGCGACGCGCTTGCGCATGCCCCCGGACAACTGGTGTGGATAGCGGTCGCCGAATCCCGCCAGGCCGACGCGCTTGAGCCACTGCTCGCCCTTTTGACGCGCCTGCTCGCGCGGCAGACCTTGAAACTCGAGCCCTGCCACCACGTTATCGAGCGCGTTGCGCCAGGGCATCAGCGCGTCGGCCTGGAACAGGTAGCCCGCGTGCCGGTTGATGCCGGTCAGGGGCTCGCCATTGACCGTCACGCTGCCGGTCGAGGGCTCCAGCAAGCCTGCCGCGACGTTCAACAGCGTCGATTTGCCGCACCCGGTCGGCCCGACGACGGACACGAACTCGCCTGGTGCGACAACGAGCGTCGTGTCCTTGACCGCGGTATAGCGCTTGCTCCGATCCTCGCGCGCGGCGAACGTGCAGGTAATCCGCTCGAGCGCGAGGGCCGGGGTCACTTGTACTTGGCGTTCGCCTTCTTCGCGAACCTGTTCGTGTACGTCTTCGACAGGTCGATCTTGGCCGCCTTGACCGAAGGCACGAAATTGCGCAGCGCCGCAAGCGTCGCCTTCGCTCCGGCCGGAGAGATCGTGCCGTCGCGAGAGATCGCCTCTTTCACGTTGTTGAAGGTCGACTTGTAGAGATCCTCATCGCCAAGCAGATACGCTTTGGGCACGACCTTCACCACGTCGTCCGCGCTCGCCTTGGCGATCCACTTGTCCGCCCGCACGATCGCGTTGGTCAGCGCCTGGACAGTGTGCGGGTTCTTCCGCACGAATTCGATCGGCGCGTAAAGGCATCCCGCAGGCAGCGGCGCGCCCCAAATCTCCTTGGTGCCTTTCAGCGTGCGCGTGTCGGCAACCACCTTGATCGCGCCTTCGCGCTCTAGCTTGGTCATCACCGGATCGACGTTGGATAGCGCGTCGATCTCTCCGCTCTTGATCGCCGCCACCGCTGTTGCGCCGGTGCCGACTCCCACGATGGCCACGTCGTTGTTCGGATCAAGTCCGGCCTTGGTCAGGAGCTGCTTGACCAGGTTGTTGGTGCTGGAGCCGGGGGCGGTGACGCCGACCTTCATGCCCTTGAGGTCCTTGAAGGAGTGGAAATTGGCCGCCTTCGCCGTCGCCACGCCGAGGACGATCTGGGGCAGGCGGCCCTCCAGCGCGAACGCCTGGAAATACAGCTTCTTGCTCTGAAGGTTGAGCGTGTGCTCATAGGCGCCCGACACGACGTCGGCGCTGCCGCCGACCACCGCCGCCAGCGCCTTCGAACCGCCCCTGAAGTCGCTGATTTTGAGGTTGAGCCCCTCGTCCTTGAAATAGCCGAGCTGCTCGGCAATCGTGAGCGGCAGGTAGTAGAACGCGGCCTTGCCTCCGACCGCGATGTGGACGTCGGGCTTTTCCAGTTTCTGGGCCTGGGCGCAGAGTGCGACGCCCGCGAGCGCGAAGGCGGCGGCGACAGACCGAATGGCGGCTTTCATGGGCTTTCTCCTCCTGAGGTACTTGTTGTAGTGACGCTGTAAATCGGACGGGGATTCTCACATGCGCCAGCCCGTATTTTCAAGCAGATCGGTCGCCTGCCCTGCCCTGCGTCAAAGCCCCCGGCGGTCGAGAATGGCCTGGGAAATGGTCCCGACGTCCACGTACTCCAGCTCCCCCCCAAGCGGAACGCCGCGCGCGATGCGGCTCGCCCTGATGTTGCGCGTGCGCAGCATCTCTGCGATGTAGTGGGCCGTTGCCTCTCCCTCGTTGGTGAAGTTCGTCGCCAGGATCACCTCCTGCACCTCACCGTCGCTGGCGCGCGCAAGGAGTCGGTCGAGCCCGATGTCCCGCGCGCCGACGCCGTCCAGAGGGGACAAGTGGCCCATCAGGACGAAGTACATCCCCGAATAGCTGAGCGTCTGCTCGACCACGGCGAGGTCCGCCGGAGTTTCCACCACGCAAAGCAGTGAAGGGTCGCGTCGGGGCGAACGGCAAAGAACGCAGACCTCGTCCTCGGTGAAGTTGTTGCACTTGGCGCAGTGCTTGACGCCGGCGAGCGCGGCCGCCAGAGCCTGGGCCAGAAGATCCGCGCCGGCCCGGTCGTGCTGCAGCAGGTAATAGGCCATGCGCTGGGCCGAGCGCGGCCCGACCCCCGGCAGCACGCGCAGCGCCTCGACCAACCGCTCGACCCCCTTGGCAGTCGGTATCGCCTCGTTTCCCACTTGCGCTCTAGAACGGGAGCTTGAAACCAGGCGGCAGGCCCAGACCGCTCGTCATCCCGCTCATCTTCTCGGCCACCGTTTCTTCGACCTTGCGTGCCGCGTCGTTGAACGCGGCCGCGACGAGATCCTCGAGCATTTCCTTGTCGTCGCCCACCAGGGAGGGGTCGATCGAGACTCGCTTTACGTCGTGCTTGCAGGTCATCACGACCTTCACCAGTCCGGCACCGGACTGACCCTCGACCTCGACGCTCGCAAGCTGCTCCTGCATGCGCCGCATGTTCTCCTGCATCATCTGGGCCTGCTTCATGAGCTGGCCGATATTGCCTCGCATCGCGTTCTCCTGCCTGTACGGCCGCCGGAATACCGGGAGCCTCGTTACTGATCCTTCGATGTGGCCTTGATGGACGAATCGATCACCTTGGCATCGCAGAGCTTGACCAGATCCTGCACGAACGGGTCTGCCTGGACCGCCCGCGTGGCCTCTGTCTGTCTGATCTCGCGCTCTCCGGCCTCGATCGCTGCCGTGGACAGCCCCTTGGTTTCGCCCACCCCCACCTTTACCGTCGCCCGCGTGCCCAGATGCTGCTCGAGCGCCGCCCTGAGCTTGTCCTGGTAGGCCTTCTCCGCCAGATAGCTCTTCGACTTGGGCACCACGAGCTCGAAGGCGCTGCCTTCGTGCCGCGCCAGCTCGGCATTTCGCGCCAGCTCGCGCGCCGCCCCGGTGATTTGAAGCTGGCGCACCAAGTTCGGCCAGAACGCTTCCTCGTCCGGCTGCGGCGTCGCCCCCGCTGGCTTCGTGCGGCGGCCAGGCGCCGCTCCGGACGCCGGCTTCTCCGGGACCGCTTTCTCTGCAGCGGCGCAGTTCTCCGGGCGGAACGCGAGCATGCGCAGAAGCGTCATGACGAATCCCGCATGCTCATCGGGGGCGAGCGAAAGCTCGTCCCTGCCCTGCAGTGCGATCTCGTACTGGAGCTGCACCGTTTCGGGGTCGAGGTGCTCCGCCAGCCCCAGGATCCTCTCGCGCTCCGGCAAATCTTCTTCCAGCGCGCCGGGGACGGCCTGTGCGAGCGCAACGCGCAACAACAGGCCGGCGAGGTCGGCCAGCGCCGTATCGAAAGACAGGCTGCGCGCCTGCATATCGGCCGCAATCGACATCACGTCTGCGGCCCGATCGCCCGCGACCGCCTCGAGCAGCCGCAGCAGGTAGGTTTCGTCGATGGCGCCGAGCATTTCGCGCACGTCGTCCGCCGCGACCCGGCCGGCTCCGTGCGCGATCGCCTGATCGAGCAGCGAGAGCGCATCGCGCATGCTTCCGGACGCCGCGCGACCGATCAGAGGCAGCGCAGCGGCCTCGAACTCGATGCCTTCCGCCCGCAGGAGCTGCTCGAGGTGGGCGGCAATGGCGCTTCGCGGCATCTGCTTGAGGTTGAACTGCAGGCAGCGGCTAAGCACCGTCACCGGGATCTTCTGCGGGTCGGTGGTCGCCAGGATGAACTTCAGGTGCTCGGGCGGTTCCTCCAGCGTCTTGAGCATCGCGTTGAACGCCGAGTTCGAGAGCATGTGCACTTCGTCGATGACGTACACCTTGTAGCGCCCGCGAGTCGGGGCGTATTGGGCGGTATCGAGCAGTTGCCGCATCTCGTCGACGCGGGTGTTGGTCGCCGCATCCACCTCGAGCAGGTCGACGAATCGCCCCGCGTCGATTTCCGTGCAGGCGCTGCACTTGCCGCAGGGATCCGCCGTGACGCCCTTCTCGCAATTGAGGCACTTGGCGAGGATCCGCGCCAGTGTGGTCTTGCCCACGCCACGGGTGCCGGTAAACAGATAGGCGTGGTGCAGCCGCCCGGCTTCCAGGGCGTGGCGCAGCGCGCGCACCACGTGTTCCTGCCCGACGAGGCTCCCGAAGTCACGCGGCCGCCATTTGCGGGCAAGAACTTGATAACTCATGTGTTCATTTTATCAGCGGCCCCTGTCCGGACGGGTTCTCCGGACAGGGGTGATGGGTGGCGAGCCTGAACCCCGGCACTTGCAGTGACCAGCTGTGGCTGCTTCCTTCCGGACCTGACCAGATTCACCAGGCTGCAATGCGGGGAGGCCCGCCGTAGCCTTCGCGCGCGACACAGACATTATGCCCGAAACGCCCTTCGCGCACGTCAAACATCCGCAAGTGCATCGCAAGGCACCCGACGGCCGAACCCGCTATGCTTCACGCAAATCCTCCGCCTTCGTGCGCGCTGCGTGCGTCGGCATTGACGCCCTGCGCAGGCTGCTGCGCGCAGGGCGTTTTCTTTTTGGGTGGCGGAGAGAGAGGGATTCGAACCCTCGATGCGCTCATCACGCATACACACTTTCCAGGCGTGCGCCTTAGACCGCTCGGCCATCTCTCCGTGCTTCGCTAAGCTCGAATTTTAGCAGAGGCGCCAGCCCTACCCGGCGACCGCGCCGCGCAGTCCGCGCAGGATCTCGTCCAGCCGGTGCAGCTGGCGCCGCAGCCGGCGTGCGTCTTCCTTGCCCAGCCGCCGAAGCAGCACCCGGCTCGAAGGCCGGACGCCGTCATGGAGGTCCTGCAGCTGCTGGGCCAGCACGAAATCGAGCAGCTCCGCGTGCATGGCGATGAGCGTCGAGGCGTCGCTCTCTGCGATGCGCCCCGCCGCGGCCACGTCGCGCAGGCGGTCGGGAGTGGAGCGCGCCGAGGAGCCGGCGCGCAAGGCGAGCGTCCGTGCAATGCCGACCAGCGGCATCAGTCCGCTGCGCTTCAGATCCACTCGCCCCTCGACGGTCCTGATTCGTCCGAACATCGCGAACAACGGCGTCAGCGAGGATACCCATTCCGCCAGCAGGTTCGTGAACGGTGGCGTGTGGGACGCGGCGGCAACGGCCTGTGCATGCAGGTCGCGCGCGAGGCTCGCCTCCCCGGCGACCGCGACCAGGTCGAAGAAGATATCGACGTGCATGAGATCCTCGTGCCTCGCGCGGCTGAGCCAGCCGTTCACCCGAGCCCGCCAGTCCTCGACGGTGCCGCGCCACTCCCGGTTCGCCGCCATGACGCCGCCGCTGCAGCGCGCCAGGCCCGCGTCGTCGAGCAGGTTCGCGATGCGCGCCCCGAATTCCGCGAACCACGGATCGTCCGCTTCGCTGCCCCCGTGGATCAGGGCATTGTCCTGGTCCGCGCTCAGCAGGCACTCCCCGCGCCCACCCGATCCGAGCACCATCAAGCACCACGGCGCCGGAGCCGGGCCGCGGCCTTCGGCCTCCAGGCTCGCGGCCGCAATTTCTGCGGCGCGCGCCGTGAGCCCGCGCACTTCGTTGGAGACCACGCGTGCCACGTCGATGCCCCCTAGCCCCTCGCCGACAAGGCGCGCGGCAGCATCAGGCACCTGGCTGTAGGCCGCCGCAAGCGCCGGCACCTCGTGCGCTTCGGCGAGCGCGTCTCCCAGCACATCGGCGGCGCTCGCTCGATGGTGCAGCAAGTCGCGTTGAGAGAGCATTCCAATCGCCGCACCGTTCGGGTCGACCACGCAGAGGTGCCGGATGCGCAGCCGGTCCATGCGCCCGAGCGCCCGATACAGCAACTCCTCGCCGCTCATCGTCTCCACCGGCGCGCTCATGGCCTCCGCGACGCGGATCGAATCGAGGTCCCGCTCGCCCTGCGCGACCGTGCGCAGCAGGTCGCGCTCCGTCAGGATTCCCTCCGGCGCCGCGCCCGCCGCGCCGACCAGAACCGCGCCGACGCGCCCCTCGCACATCGTGCGGGCGGCTTCGCGCAGGGATGCCCGCCTGTCGACCGAAACTGGCGGCGCGCTCATCAGCTCGTCGAGCCGGCGCTCGAAGATGTAGCTGTCGATACGCGTGAGAGGTGGCGGCGGTACGACCACGGCCTCGCCCGGGACCAGGTGCCAACGCGCCTGGATCTGGCCCTGCACGAGATCGGTGCGGCGGGCCGAGAGGGCAAGTGCCTCGCCAAGCGTTCGCACGTCCTCTTCGCGCAGGCGCGGCAGCAGGCGCGAATAGGCCTGGGCCGTCGCCAGGCAGTCTCCCATCGCGGTGTGCCGGCCCTCGATCGAAACGCCGAGCAGACGCGTCACCGTTTCCAGCGCGAGATCGGGCAGCGAGGGCTCAAGCGCCCCGGCCAGGAGCACGAGATCGAGCGCCGCCGGTTCCTGCCAGGGGATGCCCGCCCGGGCGGCCTCGTGCCGCAGGATCGCGAGGTCGAAGGCCGTGTTGTGCCCGATCACTACCCTGCCGGACATGATCTCTTGCAGCGCCGGCGCCACAGCTGCGAAATCCGGCGCGCCGGCGACGTCGCGGTCACTTATCCCATGAATCCGGGTGGCCGACGGCGGAATCGGCATCCCGGGGTTGGTCAGCTGGTCGAGCCGCGGTTCCTCGAGGATCTTTGCTCCCGCCATCGTAACGGCGCCGACCTGTACCACCCGTTCGCGCGTGACATCCAGCCCGGTGGTTTCCAGATCGAGCACCACGGCCGGCAGGGCTGCCAACGCGGTATGGTTTCCAGGTCCGTGTTTTCGTTGCATGAATCGCAACCGTGCGACTAGCGCAACAGGCCTCCGAACAGCTCGTGGATGCCGCGCGCGATCTCGCCCTCGAGCGGAAACGAAAGCATGCCCATCACCGAATAGCCGAGCAGCCACGGCATCAGGTAGAAGCGGATCATGAAGAAGAACCACGCCACGTACAGCGGCACCATAGGAGGAATGAGGAACGACGGCGTGATCGGCGCGAACAGCTTGAGCAGAGGGTCGGTGGTGCGCACGAAGATGCGCATGAAGAAGAAGCTGCTACTCTCGGGCAGGAAGATTCCCATGCCGAAACGGCCGATCAGGGTCCACATGATCGCGCCGAGAATGTAGTCGATCACTATCACCCAGACCGGAAAAGCCTCAGTCATCCGCGCTCCTTCGGGCGAAGTTCATGGACATTCTAGTGAGTCTCGGCGGCAAAAAAAAAGCCGGGGCGAAGGGACTCGCCCCGACTCGATTTGAGGCCTCCGGCGCTAGTGCGTCGACGCCAGAACGGTCGCGCCCTTCGGAATGCGGACCTCGTCGACCATGGCCTGCGTTTCCGCATCCGGCTCCTTGGTCAACAACGACACGGCGACCATCGAGATCAGGCTCGCGCCGGCGCCGATGATGCCGAAGCGCAGGTGGTCGATCCCGAGCCACGGCGTCATGCCGCCCCAGCGCACCATATAGAGATACCAGGTGCCGACCCCGAGGCCGATCACCATGCCCGCGATCGCGCCCGGGGTGTTCGCCCGCTTCCACCAGACCCCCAGCACCAGCGGGAAGAACAGACCCGACATCGCGAAGTCGAACGCCCAGGCCACTGCCCCCAGAATTCCGGTCAGCCTGAGCGCCGCCACCGCCGAGCCCGCTGCCCCGATTCCGAGCAGCAGCACCCGCGCGACAATCAGCCGCCTCCTGGTTTCGGCCTTCGGATCGATCATCTTGTAGTACAGGTCGTGCGAGAGCGCATTGGCGATCGCGAGCAGCAGCCCGTCGGCGGTGGACATCGCCGCCGCCAAGCCGCCCGCGAGGACCAGGCCCGAGATCACCGCCGGCAGCCCCGCGATCTCCGGAGTCGCCAGCACGACAATGTCGCCGCGCATGAAGAACTCGTTGATCTGCAGGATGCCGTCATTGTTGCTGTCGATGATCTTCAGGAAGCCGACGTGACTCCACTTCTGCACCCAGTCCAGCGAATTCACTGCCGCGATCGACTTGCCGATGATGCTGGTCGGAAGGCTGGGATCCAGCACCTGCAGCTTGGTCAAGGTCGCCAGCGCGGGCGCCGTGAAGTACAGCAGGAAGATGAACAGCAGCGACCAGGCCACCGACTTGCGTGCAGCGCTCACCGACGGGGTGGTGAAGTAGCGCATCAGGATGTGCGGCAGTGACGCAGTGCCCATCATCATGCATGCCACCAGGGTGATGAACTTGACATGCGAGATCAGGTCGTTGCCGGCAAATGAGTGATGGACCGTCAGTGCGCTCATCCCCGGGACCGCGTGTTCGGGCTTGAGGACGCCAACCTGCTGCAGCACCTCCAGCTCCTTCAGCCGGTCCACCGCGGCACCGTACTCGAACTGCGGGAAGATGCCGAAGCCCTGCTTCTGCGACATCCAGAACACCGGCACCAGATAGGCGACGATCAGGACGATGTATTGCGCCACCTGGGTCCAGGTCACCGCACGCATCCCTCCAAGCATGGCGCACAGCAGAATCGCCAGCAGCGCGATCCAGACCGCAACCTGGAAAGGAATCTGCAGCACGAACGCCGCGATCGTGCCCGTGGCGTTGATCTGTGCCGTCACATAAGTGAACGAAGCGACCACCAGCACGACGACCGCGCAGAAACGGGCCAGGTTGCCGCCGTAGCGCGTGCCGATGAAGTCGGGCACGGTATAGCAGCCGAACTTGCGCAGGTACGGCGCCATCAGCACCGCCACCAGCACGTAGCCCCCGGTCCAGCCGACGACGAACGCGAGGTAGGGATGGCCGCCCATGTAGATGCCGCCCGCCATCGCCACGAACGAGGCTCCCGACATCCAGTCGGCCGCCGTCGCCATGCCGTTGAACACCGGTGGCACCTGACGTCCCGCCACGTAGTAGGCGTCAACCTGCATGGTGCGCGAGAGCCAGCCGATCAGCGCATAGATGACGATCGTGAACGCCACGAACAGCTTGGCGATCGTGTCCGCCGACGCCCCGGCCTTTTCCAACAGGGCCATGAGGATGATGAAGACCACGAAGCCCCCCGTATAGAGGCCGTAGATCTTCGGCAGATTTTCGACGAACGAGCCCTTCAGATTGAATATGCTCATGGTCCCTCCCCTATTCTTCTTCTGCCATGCCGCATTCGCGATCGATCGCGTCCTGCTGATGTACGAATACGAACAGCTGGACCACGAACACGATCAGCGACCCCTGCGCGGCCATGTAGAAGCCGAGCGGGAACCCGATGAACGAGATCTTGTTCAGCTGCGGAGCGAACCAGTGCACCACGAAGGAAAAGATGAACCAGATGACCAGGTGAACGATCATCAGGCCCTTGGTTCGCTGCCAGTGGACCTCTTTTTGAGATATATCGGCGCTCATCGACTATCCTCCTCCTCTCATCATCGTTATTGACGGATAGCTGTTATTGGCCGCGCCCGGGCCAAGATGGCGCACCTGCCTGCTCGCGCCCCCCTCCAAAGCTCGGCCGCAGTCTGTGTCGCATGCTCTAATCCATTTCAGGAAAAGTCAAGATTTATCAATCTTGCGCAGGATCAATAAATTAGAGAACTACATGTCGACTTTCTGGCGAACCCTGGCGCAACCCGCCAGTTTTTTGCGAATCGTACGTGAATACTTCGCCGCCGGCGGTCGCTGGAGGGGCGGCAAACGGTTGGCCGACCGCGATGCATTGCAGCGTTTTATCGACTCCCGCGCCAACTTCGTCGCCCAAATGTCCCTCTACGGCTACCTCAGGACGCGCGCGGGCATGCGTTATCCCGAGCTGTTCTCCAACGACGAGTTCGTCAAGGCGGTGGATGCCGCCAAATGGCAGATGTGGCTGGCCTGCCTGTCTGATTTGTCAGTTTATGCCGGTGGACTGCTCGAACGGCGAACCCGCTCGGATCCGGCCCGGATAGGCACCCTGATGACCGCGACGCTCGAGGCCATCCTCGCCGCCAGCGAGGGGAAACACGACGCCGCGCGCGTCGAGCGCGTGCGGGCCCGGCTGACGCTGTGCGACTGGACGGCGGTCCCCGACGACGGGACGCCGTTCAGCGAGAGTCCCCGCGTGCTCATGGAGTGCGCCCCCATCATCGACGAGCTCAAGCAGCTCGACGAGGAAATCGTGCGCAACTCGGTGCGCTTCCGCTGGCAACAGGTGCGGCGCGAGCTGCGCCGGGCGCTCGACGCCGACGCCCTGATGGCCTCCGAGGCGTCGAGAGCCTAGGGCGAAACTCTTCAGCGTGCCTGCTTGAGCTGCTCGAGAATCGCCGGATTCTCGAGTGTCGAGACGTCCTGGGTGATCTCTTCCCCCTTGGCGAGCGAGCGCAGCAGCCGCCGCATGATCTTTCCCGAGCGCGTCTTCGGCAGGTTGTCGCCGAAGCGGATCTCCTTCGGCCGCGCGATCGGCCCGATTTCCTTCGCCACCCAGTTGCGCAGATCCTGCGCGACCTTCTTCGCTTCCTCGCCGCTCGGCCGCGGCCCCTTGGTCACGACGAAGGCGACGATCGCCTCCCCGGTCAGGTCGTCCGGGCGCCCCACGACCGCCGCCTCGGCGACGAGCTTGGAGTTCGCCACCAGCGCGGACTCGATTTCCATCGTGCCCAGCCGGTGCCCCGAGACGTTCAGCACGTCGTCGATCCGCCCGACGATGCGGAAATAGCCTTCCTCGTCGGTGCTCGCGCCGTCGCCGGCGAGATAGAGCTTTCCCTTGAAGTCGTCAGGGAAGTAGGTCTTCTTGTAGCGCTCCGGGTCGCCCCAGATGGTGCGCAGCATCGCCGGCCAGGGGCGCCTGATCACGAGGATCCCGCCCTTGCCGCGGCCCACCGGGTTTCCGGTCTCGTCGACGATGTCGGCGAAGATGCCGGGCAGCGGCAGCGTCGCCGAGCCGGGCTTGGTCGGCGTGGCGCCCGGCAGCGGCGAGATCAGGTGGCCGCCGGTCTCGGTCTGCCACCAGGTGTCGACGATCGGGCAGCGCCCCCCGCCCACGGTCTCGTGGTACCACATCCAGGCCTCGGGATTGATCGGCTCCCCGACCGTCCCGAGGATGCGAAGCGACGACAGGTCGTATTTCTTCGGCAGATCGCCGCCCGCCTTGATCAGCGAGCGGATCGCCGTCGGCGCCGTGTAGAAGACGTTCACCTTGTGGTCCTGAATCAGCTTCCAGAACCGCCCCGCGTCGGGGTAGGTCGGCACGCCCTCGAACATCACCTCGGTGGCGCCGACCGCGAGCGGGCCGTAGGTGATGTAGCTGTGGCCCGTCACCCAGCCGACGTCTGCGGTGCACCAGAAGACATCGCTCGGCTTGTAGTCGAATACCCACTTCATGGTGAGGATGCACCACAGCAGATAGCCACCGGTCGAGTGCTGGATGCCCTTCGGCTTGCCGGTCGAGCCCGAGGTATAGAGGATGAAGAGCGGATGCTCGGCGTTGACCCAGGTCGGCTCGCAGCTGTCCGGCTGGCCCTTCACCACGTCGTCCCACCACTTGTCGCGCGGCGCCTGCATCGGCACCTTGCTGCCCGAGCGCTTGTAGACGATCACGTTCTTCACGCCGTCGCAGCCCCCCAGCGCGAACGCCTCGTCGACCACCGGCTTGAGCGGGATCTCTTTGCCGCCGCGGAACTGCCCGTCCGCGGTGATGACCTCGGTGGCGCCCGCGTCGATGATCCGCTCCTGCAGGCTCTTGGCCGAGAAGCCGCCGAACACCACCGAGTGCGTTGCCCCGATGCGCGCGCAGGCCTGCATCGCGACCACGACCTGGATCGACATCGGCATGTAGATCAGCACCCGGTCGCCGGTCTTGACCCCGTGGCTCTTGAGGGCGTTGGCGAAGCGGCAGACCTCGTGGTAGAGCGCCTTGTAGGTGATTCGGGTCACCTGGCCGTCGTCGGCCTCGAAGATGATCGCAACCTTGTCCGGCTGGGTCTCGAGGTGACGGTCGAGGCAGTTGTAGGAGGCGTTCAGCTCGCCGTCGTAGAACCACTTGAAGAACGGCGCGTTCGATTCGTCGAGCGTCTTGCTGAAGGGCTTGTGCCACAGCAGCTCGCTCTTGGCATGCTTGCTCCAGAAGCCCTCGAAGTCCTTCTCCGCCTCGGCACACATCGCGCGGTAGGCCTGCATGCCCGAAACGTTCGCCTGCTTGACGAACTCCGGCGCGGGCGGAAACACCCGGGTCTCCTGCAACACCGTTTCGATGTTCGACATCGCCTGCCCCCTCCCCATTTGATGGCGTTCTCTCGCCGGCAAATAAGAGCACCAAATCAATGCCATGTAAAGGCCGCCGGGGCCTCGCGGCGCTATGCTACATTTGGTCGCCTCTCCTTCCCCCAATGCAATCGCCTCGCAAGCCATGGCCACGATCCGCCAGGAAGACCTGATTCAGAGCGTCGCCGACGCGCTCCAATTCATCTCCTACTACCATCCCGCCGACTACATCAGGGCGCTCGCGCGCGCCTACGAGCGCGAGCAGTCGCCCGCGGCGAAAGACGCCATCGCCCAGATCCTGACCAACTCGCGCATGTGCGCCGAAGGCCACCGCCCGATCTGCCAGGACACGGGAATCGTGAACGTGTTCGTGCGCGTCGGCATGGACGTGCGCTGGGACGCGAAAATGGGCGTCGCCGACATGATCAACGAGGGCGTGCGGCGCGCCTACCTGAACCCCGACAACAAGCTGCGCGCGTCGGTGCTCGAGGACCCGGCTTTCGGCCGCCGCAACACCCGCGACAACACGCCGGCGGTCATGCACATGCAGGTCGTGCCGGGAAACACGGTCGAAATCGACATCGCCGCCAAGGGCGGTGGCTCGGAGGCGAAATCGAAGTTCGCCATGCTCAACCCGTCCGACTCGATCGTCGACTGGGTGCTGAAGACCGTGCCGACGATGGGCGCAGGCTGGTGCCCGCCCGGAATGCTCGGCATCGGCATCGGCGGCACCGCCGAAAAAGCGATGGTGATGGCCAAGGAATCGCTCATGGCACCGATCGACATGGCCGAGCTCAAGGCGCGCGGCCCGAAGGACAAGGTCGAGGCGCTGCGCATCGAGCTCTACGACAAGGTGAACGCGCTCGGCATCGGCGCCCAGGGACTGGGCGGGTTGTCGACCGTGCTCGACGTCAAGATCCTCACCTACCCCACCCACGCCGCCAACCAGCCGGTGGCGATGATCCCCAACTGCGCCGCCACGCGCCACGCGCACTTCGTGCTCGACGGCTCGGGGCCCGCCGAGTTCGAGCAGCCCAAGCTCTCCGACTGGCCGGACGTCACCTGGAAGCCGGATGCGAGCGCGAAGAAGGTCGACCTCGATTCCCTCACGCGCGAGCAGGTCGCGGCGTGGAAGCCGGGCGAGCGCCTGCTCCTGTCGGGCAAGCTGCTCACCGGCCGCGACGCCGCGCACAAGCGCATCCAGGACATGCTCGCCAAGGGCGAGAAGCTCCCGGTCGACTTCACCAACCGCGTCATCTACTACGTCGGCCCGGTCGATCCGGTGGGAGACGAGGTCGTCGGCCCCGCAGGCCCCACCACCTCGACGCGGATGGACAAGTTCACCGAGATGATGCTCGCCAGGACCGGGCTGGCGGCGATGGTCGGCAAGGCCGAGCGCGGACCGGTGGCGATCGAGGCGATCCGCAAGCACAAGGCGGCGTACCTGATGGCCGTGGGCGGCGCCGCCTATCTCGTTTCCAAGGCGATCCGCAAGTCGCGCGTGCTCGCCTTCGAAGACCTGGGCATGGAAGCGATCTACGAGTTCGAGGTGCGCGACATGCCGGTCACGGTGGCGGTGGACGCAAACGGCAGCGCGGTGCACCAGAGCGGCCCCGCCGAGTGGGAGAAACGCATCCGGGAGTTCAAGCTGCCGGTGACGGCGGCCTGATCGCCGCGTCTTGGACGCCCGTGCCGCCACCCGCTGGCCGGCCGTCTGGGCGGTCTTCGCCGGCGGGCTGATCGCCGGCGCCTACATCGGCAAGGTCCCGCCCGCGCTGCCGGTGCTGCGTGCGGAGCTCGGCCTCTCGCTGGTGCAGTCGGGATTCGTCGCGACGACGTTCAACGTCGTGGGCGGGCTGGCCGGCATGCTCGCCGGCGTGCTCGCCGACCGCTTCGGGCCCAAGCGGCTCGCCCTGCTCGGCCTCGCGATCCTCTCCGCGGGCGGCTTCCTCGGCGCCGCAGCGCGGAGCTTCGCCCCGCTGCTGACGGCGCGCTTTCTCGAGGGCGCGGGCTTCATCCTGTTTACGGTGTCCGGCGTTGCCCTGATGAGCGCCGCTGCGCCCGAGCCGCGCGAGCGCGCCAAGGCGCTGTCGCTGTGGAGCGCCTACATGCCGGCGGGCGGCAGCCTGGCGCTGCTCGCCGCGCCGCTGGTCATGGCAGCAGTCGGCTGGCGCGGCCTGTGGGTCGTTCTCGCGCTCGTCGCGATCGCCGCCTTCGCGCTCGTCGCGCGCTTCGCAGTGGCGCCACACGCCGGCCGCGTGAGCTCGCTGCGCCTCGCACTCGAGTCGCTCACCCAGCCTGGCAGCGTCGTGCTGGCGCTGATGTTCGCCTTCTACGTCGCGCAATGGTCCTCGGTGATGATCTGGCTGCCGACCTTCGTCGTCGACCAGCGCGGCGGCTCGGCCGCGACGGCGGCCCTGCTCACTGCGCTGATGGTGCTGATCAACGTGCCCGGCAACCTCGCCGGCGGCTGGCTGCTCGCGCGCGGCGTGCGCCGCGGCCGGATGACGATGGCGGCCTTCGCGATCATGGCCCTGTGCGCGAACGGCATGCTGCTCGACGCGCTGCCGGGCACGCCGCGCTTCCTGCTGGTGCTGGCGTTTTCCGCCTGCGCCGGCGTGATCCCGGCGGGGGTCTTCTCCGGCGTGCCGGTGCATGCCCGCAGCCCCCTGCACGTCGGCACCGGCAACGGCCTCGTGATGCAGTCTTCGCAGGCGAGCCAGTTCGTCGCCCCGGTGCTGCTGGCGTGGATGGCCTCGCGCTTCGGCGGCTGGAGCGCGTCGCTCTCGGCGCTGCTCACCTTCGCCGCCTGCGGCGCGGCCTGCGGTTTCGCCCTCGAGCTGATCGAGGCGCGGCGGGGGCGCTAGAATCCGGCTCCTGAAGGGAGATCGTCATGCGCGACATCCACATCTGCGAAGTCGGCCCGCGCGACGGGCTGCAGAACGCCCACCACATGATGCCGACCGAGGCGAAGAAGCGCTGGATCAGCGCGCTCGCCGCCGCCGGGCTGGAGGAAATCGAGGTCGGCTCGTTCGTGCCGCCCAAGCTGATCCCCGCCATGGCCGACACCGGCGAGATCGTCGCGCACGCGCGCGGCATTCCCGGCCTGCGCGTGGTCGCGCTGGCGCCGAACCTCAAGGGCTTCGAGCGCGCCATGCAGGCCGGCGCGCACAAGATCACTTTCCCGGTCTCGGCCAGCCGCGCCCATAGCCTCGCCAACGTGCGCATGACCCCCGAGCAGATGGTCGAGGAAGTGCGCAAATGCCGCGACCTGCGCGGCGCCGGCGGCCCGCAGATCGAGGGCGCCGTCTCGACCGCGTTCGGCTGCACCATGCAGGGCGAGGTGCCCGAGGACGACGTGCTGCGCATCGCGGCGGCGCTGGCCGAGTTCTGCGACTGCGTCGCGCTCGCCGACACCGTCGGCTACGCCAACCCGGCGCAGGTGCGGCGCATCTTCGGCCGCGTCAGGAAGGAGATCGGCGACAAGCTCGAGGGCGCGCATTTCCACAACACCCGCGGCCTCGGCCTGGCCAACGCGCTCGCGGCCTACGAGGAAGGCGTGCGCGCCTTCGACAGCTCGATGGGCGGGCTGGGGGGCTGCCCCTTCGCACCGGGGGCGAGCGGCAACGTCGTCACCGAGGACCTGGTGTTCATGTTCGAGAGCATGGGCCTCGCCACCGGCATCGACTTCGACCGGCTGCTCGCCGCGCGCGAGGCGCTGGTCGACGGCCTGCCGGAAGAGCCGGTCTACGGCCACACCCCGCAGGCGGGGCTACCGAAAGGCTTCAAGCACGCCGCATGAACCGGCTTCCGCTCGAGGGCGTGCGCGTGGTCGAGTTCGCGCACATGGTGATGGGTCCCAGCTGCGGCCTGGTGCTGGCGGATCTCGGCGCCGAGGTGATCAAGGTCGAGCCGCTCGAAGGCGACAACACGCGCCGCCTGGAGGCCGCCGGCTCCGGATTCTTCCCCGTGTTCAACCGCAACAAGAAGAGCCTAGCGGTCGACCTCAAGCGCGCCGAAGGCCGCGACCTGGTGCTGCGCCTGCTCGATGCGAGCGACGTGCTGACCGAGAACTTCCGTCCCGGCGCGCTCGACAAGCTCGGCTTCGGCTACGAGGCGCTCGCGGCGCGCAACCCGCGCCTCGTCTACTGCTCGCTCAAGGGCTTCCTCGACGGGCCCTACCAGCACCGCCCGGCGCTCGACGAGGTGGTGCAGATGATGGGCGGCCTCGCCTACATGACCGGCCTGCCCGAGCGACCCCTCCGCGCCGGGGCATCGGTGGTCGACATCGTCGGCGGCACCTTCGGCGCGGTGGCGGTGCTCGCCGCCCTGCGCGAGCGCGAGTCGACCGGCCGCGGCACGCGCGTCACCAGTGCCCTCTTCGAGAGCACCGCCTATCTCGTGGCGCAGCACATGGCGCAGTACGAGATCACCGGCGAGGCGCCGCCGCCGATGTCGGTCAAGCGCCCCGCCTGGGGCGTGTACGACATCTTCGAGACCGGCGACGGCGAGCGCCTGTTCGTCGGCGTCGTCACCGACACCCAATGGGAGATTTTCTGCCGCGAGTTCGGCGAGTCCGAGCTCGCGGCCGACGCGCGCCTGAAGACGAACGGCGCGCGCGTGCGCGAGCGCGCCTGGCTGCTGCCGCGGCTTGCAGAAGCGATGAAGCGCTACGCCAAGGCCGAGCTCGAAGCCAAGCTCGAGCGCATCGGCCTGCCCTACGCCCCGATCGCCAAGCCCTGGGACCTGCTCGCCGACCCGCACCTGAACGCCTCGGGCGCGCTGCACACGACGCAGCTGCCCTCCGGCGGCACGATCCACGTCCCGAGCCTGCCGATCGCCTTCGACGGCGAGCACTTGCCCAAGCGCAGCGATCCGCCGCCGGTCGGCGAAGGCGCGCGCGAGCTGCTGCAGGCGATCGGCTACGCGCCGGCGCAGATCAGCGCGCTTTGCGAAGGGAAGGTGATCGCCCTCCCCTCCTGAAGCCGCTGACCGCCGCTCAGGCCGGCATGTTCTGCTGCGCGAAATCCCAGTCCAGCAGGCGCTCGATCACCGCCTCGACGTAATCGGCGCGCCGATTCTGGAAATCCAGGTAGTAGGCGTGCTCCCAGACGTCGATCGCGAGCAGCGGCGTCATGCCGCGTGCGATCGGAGTGTCGGCGTTGGCGGTCTTGATGACCTTGAGCTTGCCCCTGTCGTAAACGAGCCAGGCCCATCCGCTGCCGAACTGCCCGGTCGCCGCCTGCTTGAGCTCGTCGGTGAGGCTGTCGAAATCGCCGAAATCCTCTTCGATCTTCCGCGCCAGCCGGCCGCCCGGCTTGCCGCCGCCGTCGGGACTCATGCTGAGCCAGTAGAACCAGTGGTTCCAGGCCTGCGCCGCGTTGTTGAACACGGCCGACTTGGACGCGTCTTTCGCCGCCGACTGGATGATCTTCTCGAGCGGCATCTCGGCGAAGAGGGTATCCTCGATAAGGCCGTTAAGCTTGTCCACGTAAGCCTTGTGGTGTTTGCCGTAGTGATAGCTCATCGTCTCGCGCGAGATGACCGGCGCGAGCGCATCCGCCGCATACGGCAGCTCCGGCAATGCGATCCGCGCGCCCGCCTTCATCGGGAATAGGGTCTTTGCCGGCACCCTGGACTTGCGCGCCGTACCCGGTTGCTGCTGTTGCTCGCGAATACCTGTGTGATCGGACATATGGCGCTCCTTTGCAAGGGTTGAAAGAAACCACCCAACTCCTTTGCTGAGCGACAGCGCCGCGCCGGCCGCAGTTCCCGCGACTTTTCCCGATCAGTTCTTGAATTCGATCTCGATGAACGAGTATTCGTAGTCGTTCGCGTTGACGACGTCGTGCTCGACCCCGGCGTTCCTGAAGTAAGGCACGCCTTGCTTGAGCTCGGAGAAGCGCTCGCCCCCGGCCTCGAGAAGCTTGAGGCGGCCGTCGAGCATCGGCACCACCACGTAGTCGTATTCGTGGCGGTGCCATCCGGTGGCGGCTCCCGGCGCGAAGCGCCATTCCGCCACGCGCGTGCGCGCGTTGTCGATGAGCACCTTCGACGTGGCCTTGGCGTCGGACACGCGTCAGCCCTTGAGCAGCGCGTCGATGCCGACCTGCACGATCTGCTCGTCCTCGTGCGAGGCCACGCCCGAGGCGCCGATGCCGCCGACGCACGAGCCCTCGACCTTGATCGGCAGCCCCCCCTGGACCGGCAGCACGGGCATCTTGAGCATCGACGTCCGCCCTCCCGCGACCCGCTCTTCCCAGGTCTTGCTCGGCATGCGCGTGGTCGCCGCGGTGCGCGCCTTCTCGACGCAGATGGCGGCGTTGGCCGGCGTCGCGCCGTCCATGCGCACCAGGTGCAGCAGGTGTCCGCCGTCGTCGACGATCGCGATCGCGACGTTCCAGTTGTTGCGCCTCGCCTCGGCTTCCGCCGCCGCGCTCATCTTGCGGCAGTCATCGAGAGTCAGCTCGGGTCGGTTCTTCATTACTTTGCGCCTTCCTTCAGTGCGTTGCGAATCTGCTCCAGGGCGCCCGGATCCTCGATGGTGGTGAGGTCGCCCGGGTCACGCCCCTCCGCCAGCGCCTGGATCGAGCGGCGCAGCGTCTTGCCCGAGCGCGTCTTCGGCAGCAGTGTGACGAAGTGCACCGCGCGCGGCCTTGCGATCGCCCCGAGCTGGCGGTCCACCGTATCCATGACATCCTTCTCGAGCTTCTTCTTGTCCTCGACGGCGGCCTTCGCCACCGCGAAGGCGAGCGGCATCTGGCCCTTCAGCGGATCCGCGACGCCGACCACGGCGCACTCGGCGATCGCCGGGTGCATGCTCACCGCTTCCTCGATCTCGCGCGTGCCGAGGCGGTGCCCGGCGACGTTGATCACGTCGTCGGTGCGCCCGAGAATGAAGTAGTAGCCGTCCTTGTCGCGGATGCCCCAGTCGAAGGTCGAGTAGACCTGCTTTTTGCTGAACGTGGAATAGTAGGTCTTGACGTAGCGCTCGTCGTCGCCCCACACCGTGGTCATGCAGCCGGGCGGCAGCGGCGGCGCGATCGTCACCACCGCCTTCTCGTCCGGGTCGGCTTCGCCCGCGTCGGACTCGCGCAGGAGCTTCAGGTCGTAGCCGTAGACCGGGAACGAAGGGCTGCCGAACTTGATCGGCGTCTTTTCCACCCCCGGCACCGCCGACAGGATCGGCCAGCCGGTCTCGGTCTGCCAGTAGTGGTCGATGACCGGGATGCCGAGCGCCTCGGAGATCCAGACGTGGGTCGGCTCGTCGAGCGGCTCACCGGCCAGGAACAGGTGCTTGAGCGAGGAGACGTCGTACTTCTTCAGGAAGGCGGGATCCTGCTTCTTCAGCACCCGGATCGCGGTCGGCGCAGAGAACATCACCGATGCCTTGTAGTCCTGCACGATCTTCCACCAGATCCCGGCATCGGGCCGGATCGGCACGCCCTCGTACATGATCGTCGTCATGCCGGCGATCAGCGGCCCGTAGATGATGTACGAGTGCCCCACCACCCAGCCGATGTCCGACGTCGTGAACATCGTCTCTCCGGGCTCGCCGCAATAGATCAGCTTCATCGACGAGGCGAGCGCCACCGCGTAGCCGCCGACGTCGCGCTGCACGCCCTTGGGCTGGCCGGTGGTGCCGGAGGTGTACAGGATGTAGGAAGGCTCGCTCGACTCGAGCCAGGCGCAGGGCACCTGCGCGCCTTCGTGGCGCGCGGCGAGCTCCTGCCAGTCGACGTCGCGCCCCGCCGTCAGCGGCATCTTCGAATCGAGCCCGCGTTTGTAGATGAGCACCTTCGCCGGCGGGTGCTTGGCCAGCTTGAGCGACTCGTCCACCAGCGACTTGTACAGCACCGCCTTGCCCATGCGGCTGCCGCCGTCGGCGGTGATCATCAGGCTCGGCTTGGCGTCGTCGATGCGCGCCGCCAGGCTCGCCGCGGCGAAGCCGCCGAACACCACCGAGTGGATCGCGCCGATGCGCGCGCAGGCGAGGATCGCGAAGGCCGACTCCGGGATCATCGGCATGTAGATGATCACGCGGTCGCCCTTCTTCACCCCGAGCGACTGCATCATCGCCGCCACGCGCTGCACCTCCCGGTGCAGCTCGACGAAGGTGTAGCTGCGCTCCTGGTCGACCTCGGTCGAAACGTAGACCAGCGCCTTCTGCCCGGCGCGCGCTGCGAGGTGCCGGTCGATCGCGTTGTGGCAGAGGTTGGTCTCGCCGCCGTTGAACCACTTCGCGAACGGCGGTCGCGAGAAGTCGAGCACCTTGCCGAAAGGCTTGTGCCAGTCGACCAGCTTCGCCTGCTCGGCCCAGAACGCCTCGGGCTGCTCGATCGAGCGGCGGTGGAAATCGCTGTAGCTGCCCATCCTTGCCTCCTCTCCCGAATGACCGGACAGATCTTAGGCGTTCAAGTCGACGACGACCCTTCCGCGGATTTGCGCGCCGATAAACTTGTCGAACACCGACGGCAACTCGGCGAACGGGATCGTCCGCGTGATCTCCTTCAGGTGAGCCGGGCGCATGTCGCCCGCGAGCCGGCGCCAGACCTCCTGGCGCACGGGCATGGGGCAGTTCACCGAGTCGACCCCGAGCAGGCTCACGCCGCGCAGGATGAACGGCAGCACCGTGGTGTTGAGGGCGGTGCCCGCGGCGAGCCCGATCGAGGCGATGCAGCCGCCCACCTTCATCGTGCTCGCCATCCAGGCGAGCGCCTCCCCGCCCAGGTTGTCGACCGCGCCGGCCCAGGTCGCCTTGTCGAGCGGCCGGATCTTGGACAGGTCGAGCTCGCTGCGCAGCTTCACCTCGCTCGCGCCGATCTTCTTCAGGTAGTCCACCTCGCCCGCCTTGCCGGTGAGCGCCGTCACCTTGTAGCCCAGCCGCGCCAGCGCGTCGACCGCGATCGAGCCGACCCCGCCGGTCGCGCCGTCGACGATCACCGGCCCGTTCTCCGGCCTTAGGCCGTTCTGCTCCATGCGCACGATCGCCAGGCCCGCGGTGAACCCCGCGGTGCCGAACGCCATCGCCTCCCACAGGGTCAGGCCCTGGGGCGCCTTGACCAGCCAGTCGGCCGGCACGCGCGCGTACTCGGCATAGCCGCCGTGGTGCTTGACCCCGATGTCGAATCCCGTCGCCAGCACCGCGTCGCCCTTGGCGAAGCGCGCGTCGCTCGAGGACACCACCGTGCCGGAAAAGTCGATTCCGCCGATGCACTCCGGCCGCAGCAGGATGCGGCCCTTGCCGGTCGCCGCCAGCGCGTCCTTGTAGTTCACGTCGGAATAGGCGACCCGCACCACCACTTCGCCGGGATCGAGCTGGTCGAGCGTGAATTCGGTGAACCCGGCCTGGACCTTCTTGTCGACTTCGGTGATCTTGAATGCCTTGAACTTCTCCATGCTCTTTCCTCCTGTACGAAGTTTAACGCCGCGCGCGCTCGGCCTGCAGGTATTCGGGCGATTGCATCTCGTGCAGCCGGCTGACGGTGCGGGCGAACTCGGCGCTGTTTTCCCCCTCGACGAACAGCTCTTCCGGCCGGGCCTCGGCCGAGACGAACAGCTTGACGCGCTCATCGTAGAACACGTCGAGCAGCCAGGTGAAGCGGCGCGCGGCGTCGGCGTTGCGCGGGGACATTCGGGGCACCCCGGACAGCAGCACGGTGTGAAAGCGCCTGGCCAGGTCGACGTAGTCGGCATAGGAGCGCGGTCCGCCGCACAGCGCCTTGAAATCGAACCAGACCAGGCTCCCGGCGCGCTTGCGGTAGGGAATCCGTCGCCCTTCGACGTCGAGCGGATGGTCCTCCTCCTCGACGTCCTTCAGGGCCTCGAAGACCTGCTCCAGCGCCTGCTCGCTCCCCGGACCGAGGTGGTAGGCGCGCAGCTTCTGCATCTTGCGGCGCCGGTAGTCGATCCCGCTGTCGACTTCCAGCACGTCGAGCCGCGCCTCGAGCAGCGCGATCGCCGGCAGGAAGCGCTCGCGCTGCAGGCCGCTCGGGTAGAGCCCGCGGGGGGCGTAATTGGAGGTCATGCAGAGCACTACGCCGCGTTCCATCACCTGCTCGAGGAAGCGCCCCAGGATCATCGCGTCGGCGATGTCGCCGACGTGGAACTCGTCGAAGCAGATGAGCCGGCTGCGGCGCGCCGTGCGTGCGGCCACCGCGGCGATCGGGTCCTCGGTGCCTTTGAGCTCGTCGAGCTCGCGGTGGATCTCGCGCATGAAGTGATGGAAATGCACCCGCCGCTTCCTCACCAGCGGCGCGCACAGGAAAAAGGCGTCCATCAGGAAACTCTTGCCACGGCCCACCCCGCCCCAGAGATAGACGCCCCTGGGCAGCGGCGGCTTGACCAGCATCCTGCGCAGCGCCGTGCTGCGGCGCGCCTTGTACGCGGACCACTCCTCGAACAGCCGCTGCAGCCGCTCGACCGCGCGCCACTGCGCCGGGTCGGAGACGAAGCCCCGCTTCGCCAGCTGCGCCCGGTAGACCGAGACGACGTCGTCGCCGTCGGCGCGCCGCAGCATCACGCCGCGCGCTCCTGCTGCGGCCGCGCCGCACGCGACTCGTGCCGCGCGAGCAGCAGGGTGCTGGCCAGGATCACCGCGCCGCCGAGCACCGTGCCGCCCGCCGGGACGCTGCCGAATACGAGGAAGCCGAGGATCGCCGCCCACACCAGCTCGAGGAACTTGACCGTCTGCACCGCCGAGATGTCGGCCACGCGGAAGGCTCGCATCATGCAGTAGTGGCCGCCGGCGCCGAAGAAGCCGCAGGCCACGAACAGGACCCACTGCGTCGCGTCGGGCGGGGTCCAGTGCGGCAATGCGAGCGGCGCGAGCAGCGCCACGACCCACAGGTGCTGCCACAGCACGATCACCTCCGAGCGCTCGCGCGCGGAGAGCGCCTTGGCCACGAGGTAGGAACCGGCGAAAACGGGCTGGGACGCGAGCATCAGCAGCATCCCGGCCGAGACGCCGGCGAATCCGGCGCCCGTGCCGGGATCGAGCACCAGCAGCACGCCGCCGAACCCCACCAGCACCGCGGCCCAGCGCGCGCCGGTCATGCGCTCGCGCAGGAACAGGACCGCGCCGAGGCAGATGAAGATCGGGCCGCTGAAGGCGATCGCGGTGAGCGCGGTCAGGCTCACTTTGGGCAGCGCGGCGAACCACAGGGTCATGCCGCCGGCGTGGAACAGGCCGCGCACGAACTGCAACCGCGGCGCCCGCGGCCACAGCGAGCGCGGACCCAGCCGCAGGGTCGCCGTGGCAATCACCGCCGCGCCGATCGCGTAGCGCAGCAGGCCCACCAGCCAGGGGTCGAGCTCGCCGGCGAGGCGCTTCATCATCGTGTTGAGCACGATGAACATCGCGCCCGCGAGCATCATCCACAGCATGCCGCGAACGGTCGCGGCGGGGGCTCGGCGCAACCGCAAGCCCTTCAGCCGTTCAGGCTGCGCTTGTCGACGGCAAGCGCCGCCTCGCGCATCACCTCCGACATCGACGGGTGGGCGTGGCAGATGCGCGCCAGGTCTTCCGAGCTCGCGCCGAACTCCATCGCCACCACCGCCTCGGCGATCAGCTCGGAGGCCTGCCCGCCGATCGCGTGGACGCCGAGAATGCGGTCGGTCTTGGCGTCGGCGAGCATCTTGATGAAGCCCTCGGGCTCGTCGCGCCCGAGCGCGCGCCCGTTGTAGGCGAAGGGGAACCTGCCTGCCCGGTAGGCGACGCCCTCCTCCTTGAGCTGGCGCTCGGTCTTGCCGACCCAGGCGATCTCGGGCGCGGTGTACATCACCCACGGGATGGCGTCGTAGTTCACGTGCCCGCGCTGCCCGGCGATGATCTCGGCGACCATCACGCCTTCGTCCTCGCCCTTGTGAGCGAGCATCGGGCCGCGCACGACGTCGCCGATCGCGTACACGCGCGGCAGCGCCGTGCGGCAGTTCTTGTCCACCTCGATGAAGCCGCGCGAATCGATCTTGAGGCCGACGTTCTCGGCGCCCAGGCCGTCGGTATTGGGCACCCGGCCGATCGACACGACGAGCCGGTCGCATTCCAAGGTTTTGCTTGAATTATCTGACGTAGTGTATTGAACTGTAATACCTTTCTTCGATTGCTTCACGTCGCCGATCTTGACCCCGAGCTCGATCTCGAGCGCTTGCTCGGCGGTGAAGATCTTCCACGCCTCCTGGGCGATGGACTCGTCGGCCGCGCCGAGGAACTCGGGCAGCGCCTCGAGGATCCTCACCTTGGCGCCGAGCCGCCGCCAGACGCTGCCGAGCTCGAGCCCGATCACGCCGGCGCCGATCACGCCGAGGCGCCCGGGCACCGCGCTGAAGGAGAGCGCGCCCTCGTTGTCGCACACCAGCTTGTTGTCCACGGGCACCCCCGGCAGATGGCGCGGCTTCGAGCCGGTCGCGATGATCACGTTCTTCGCCTCGACCGTCTCGGCGCCCTTGTCGCCCTCGACCTCGAGCTTCCAGGTGGTGCCGCCCTGCAGCAGCCGGCCGTGGCCTTGCAGCCAGGTCACCTTGTTCTTCTTGAACAGCCCGGCGATGCCGCCGGTCATCTTCTTGACGATGTGCTCCTTCCTCTCGAGCATCGCCGCGAGGTCGAGCTTGACCCCCGTCGCGGTGATGCCGTGCACCTTGAAGCGGTGCTGCACGCGCTCGTAGTTCTCCGACGACTCGAGCAGCGCCTTGGACGGAATGCAACCCACGTTGAGGCAGGTGCCCCCCAGCGCGTACTTGCCGTCGGGCTCCTTCCACTTGTCGATGCAGGCCGTGGACAGGCCAAGCTGCGCTGCGCGGATCGCGGCGATGTAGCCGGCCGGGCCGGCTCCGATGACGACGACGTCGAAGGTTTGCATGGGCTAGATCTCCAGCACCAGGCGCGCCGGGTCCTCGAGCGCGTCCTTGATCGCGACCAGGAACAGGACCGCCTCGCGACCGTCGACGATGCGATGGTCGTAGGACAGCGCCAGGTAGTTCATCGGCCGCACCACGATCTGGCCGTTCTCGACCACCGGACGCTCCTTGGTCGCGTGGACGCCGAGGATCGCGGACTGCGGCGGGTTGATGATCGGCGTCGACAGCATCGAGCCGAACACGCCGCCGTTGGAGATCGAGAACGTGCCTCCGGAAAGCTCCTCGATGCCGAGCTTGCCGTCCTGGGCGCGCTTGCCGAACTCGGCGATCTTCTTCTCGATCGCGGCGAACGACAATTCGTCCGCGTCGCGCAGGATCGGCACCACCAGGCCTCGCGGGCTGCCGACGGCGATCCCGATATCGAAGTAGCCGTGGTAGACGATGTCGTTGCCGTCGATCGAGGCGTTCACCACCGGGAACTTCTTCAGCGCGGCGACGGAGGCCTTGACGAAGAAGGACATGAAGCCCAGCCGCACGCCGTGCTCCTTCTCGAAGCGCTCCTGGTACTTCTTGCGCAAGTCCATCACCGGCTGCATGTTGACCTCGTTGAAGGTCGTCAGGATCGCTGCGGTCGACTGCGACTCCACCAGGCGCTCGGCGATGCGCGCGCGCAGGCGCGACATCGGCACCCGCTGCTCGGGCCGGTTGCCGAGCAGCCGCTCGACGTTCACCGGCGCGGCCGGCTGCGGCAGGCCGCTCTTCGCCGCCGGCGCCGGGCCCGGTGGCGCGGCGGGGGCCGCGCCGGCGTACGAGGCCGGCTTGCCGACGTGCGCCAGGACGTCGCCCTTGGTGACGCGCCCGCCGAGGCCGCTGCCCTGGATCTTGCCGGGGTCGATGCCCTGCTCCGCCGCCAGCTTCTGGGCGGCGGGCATGACGGGCGGCGCTTCGCGCGGCGGCGCGGGCGGCGGCGCCGCGGGGGCCTCCGGCTTGGCCGCCGCGCCCGCGGCGGGCTTGGCGTCGGTGTCGATGGTGGCGATCACCTCGCCCGCGACCACCGAGACGCGGTCCGCCTTCATGATCTTGGTGAGGACGCCGTCGGCGGGGGCCGGCAGCTCCATCACGACCTTGTCGGTCTCGATGTCGATCAGGTTCTCGTCCCGCGACACCGCCTCGCCTTCCTTCTTGTGCCATTCGAGCAGCGTCGCCTCGGAGACCGACTCCGACAGCTGCGGCACCTTGACTTCGATGATCACTGCTTGCTCCCGTTCGATTTTTCACCCGGGTCCGGCCAAACCTCGCCCAGGTTGACGAAAAACCAGCGCGCAACGCGCCGGGCTGATCCCTGAATGTCTCTTATTTGAACTTGCCGAACGCCATGTCGACCAATGCCGCCTGGCGCGCGTTGTGCTTGGTCAGGTACCCTCCTGCGGGCGCAGCAGTCGCCGGCCGTCCCGCGTAGTGCAGCTTCTGGTCGCTGCGCATGTTCTCGGCGAAGTAGTGCGCGGTCTCGTACCAGGCGCCCTGGTTCTGCGGCTCCTCCTGGCACCAGACGACCTCCCGCGCATTCGCGTAGCGCTTCATCTCCGCCGCGAACGGCTTGTGCGGAAACGGATACAGCTGCTCGACCCGGATGATCGCGACGTGGTCCAGCCGCCGCTCGCGCCGGGCGGACAGCAGGTCGTAATAGACCTTGCCGCAGCAGGCGATGATGCGCGTGACGGCCTTGGGGTCGAGCGCGTCGATTTCGGGCATCACGGTCAGGAACGAGCCGTCGGCCAGGTCCTTGATCGGCACCGACGCCTCCTTCTTGCGCAGCAGCGACTTGGGCGTGAGCACGACCAGGGGCTTCCTGAACGGGCGCAGCATCTGGCGCCTGAGCAGATGGAAGATCTGCGAGGCGTTGGACGGCACGCAGACCTGCATGTTGTGCTCCGCGCACAGCTGCAGATAGCGCTCCAGCCGCGCCGACGAGTGCTCGGGGCCCTGGCCCTCGTAGCCGTGCGGCAGGAACATCGCCAGCCCGCAGACCCGGCCCCACTTTGCCTCGCCCGAGCTGATGAACTGGTCGACCACGACCTGGGCGCCGTTGGCGAAGTCGCCGAACTGCGCCTCCCAGATCACCAGCGCGTTCGGCTCGGCGGTCGAGAATCCGTACTCGAAACCGAGCACCGCCTCTTCGGAGAGCACCGAGTCGATCACCACGAACGAGCCCTGGTCCTTCGAGATGTTCTGCAGCGGCACGTAGGTGCCCGCGTCCCAGCGCTCGCGGTCCTGATCGTGCAGCACGGAATGCCGGTGGGCGAACGTTCCGCGAGCGGAGTCCTGCCCGGACAGGCGCACGTCGTAGCCGTTCGACACCAGCGAGGCGTAGGCGAGCGTCTCGGCCATGCCCCAGTCGACCGGGAGCTTGCCCTCGGCCATCTGCCGCCGCGCATTCAGCACGCGCTCCACCGTAGGGTGCACCCTGAACCCCTCGGGCACGCTGGTGACGCGCTCGGCCAGTCGCTGCAGCTCGGCCAGCGGAACGTGGGTGTCGGCGGCGTCGGTCCACTTGGTGTTCAGATACGGCGCCCAGTCGACCGCGAACTTGCTCCTGAAGTTCGAGATCACCGGGTTGCCGATGCGCTTGCCTTCGTCGAGGTCGGCGCGGTACTGCTTGATCATCGCCTCCGCGTCCCCGGACTCGACCACGCCCAGCGTCGCCAGCTTGTCCGCGTAGAGCTTGCGCGTGCCCGGATGCTGGGAGATCTTCTGGTACATCAGCGGCTGCGTGATGAACGGCTCGTCCTGCTCGTTGTGGCCGAGCTTGCGGAAGCACACCAGGTCGATCACCACGTCCTTCTTGAACTGCTGCCGGAAGTCGAGCGCCATCTGGGTGACGTACAGCACCGCCTCCGGATCGTCGCCGTTGACGTGGAAGATCGGCGCCTCGACCATCTTCGCGACGTCGGTGCAGTAGATCGTCGAGCGTGCGTCGCGCGGATCCGAGGTGGTGAAGCCGATCTGGTTGTTCACCACGATGTGCACCGTTCCGCCGGTGCCGAAACCGCGAGTGCCGGAGAGGTTGAGCGTCTCCATCACCACACCCTGCCCGGCGAAGGCGGCGTCGCCGTGGATCAGGATCGGCAGCACCTGGTCGCCGTTCTTGTCGTCGCGGCGGCGCTGGCGAGCGCGCACCGAGCCCTCGACCACGGGGTTGACGATCTCGAGGTGCGACGGGTTGAAGGCGAGCGAAATGTGGACCGGCCCGCCGCCGGTCGAAATGTCCGACGAGAAGCCGTTGTGGTACTTCACGTCCCCCATCGGCAGCTCGTGCGCGTGCTTGCCTTCGAACTCCTGAAACAGCTCCTGCGGCATCTTGCCGAGCACGTTGACCAGCACGTTCAGCCGCCCGCGGTGGGCCATGCCGATCACGATCTCCTGCACGCCCGCCGCGCCCGCGCGCTGGATCAGCTCGTCGATGGAAGGGATCAGGCTCTCGCCGCCCTCGAGCGAAAAGCGCTTCTGCCCCACATAGCGCGTATGCAGGTAGCGCTCGAGCAGCTCGGCCTCGGTCAGCTTCTGCAGCAGGCGCTTCTGCACCTCCGGCGTGTACTGCGGCGTCGCCCGGACCGACTCCACGCGCTGCTGGATCCAGTCGCGCTGCGCCCGCTCGCCGATAAACATGTATTCGAAGCCGATGTTGCCGCAGTAGGTGTCGCGCAGCGCATGGATCAGGTTCCGGAGCGAAGTGCGGTCCAGGCCGACGAACGAGCCGGCGCTGACCTCGCGGTCGAGGTCGGCCTCGCTCAGGTCGTAGTAGCCCGCCTCGAGCTCGGGCACCTGCGGACGCGGCATGCGCTTGAGCGGATCGAGGGTTGCCCAGCGCGAGCCGGCGATGCGGTAGGCCGTGACCAGCAGCAGGGCGGCCACCTGCAGACGCTCGTGGGCGGCGTCGATCTGCGGTACTGCTCGCCCGGCGAGCGCACCGCTCTTGGCGCGCTGCACGAAGGACTCGATCACCGGCGCGTGCGCCACGTCCCTGCCGGCGCTGCCCGCCGCGTCCGGCATCAGCTGCATCTGGTCGAAATAGTCCCGCCACCCCTCGGGCACCGCGGCCGGATTGGCGAGATACTGCTCGTACAGCTCCTCGATGAACGGGGCGTTGCCGCCGAACAGGTAGGAATTGGCGAGCAGCTGCTTCATCATCGCGCTTACCTCTTGCCGATCGGCTGCACTTCGCGGCGCGTCGCGCCCTTGTAGAGCTGACGCGGCCGGCCGATCTTCTGGTCCGGATCGACGATCATCTCGTTCCACTGCGCGATCCAGCCCACGGTGCGGGCAAGCGAGAAGATGCAGGTGAACATGCTCACCGGGATGCCCAGCGCGCGTTGCACGATCCCGGAATAGAAGTCCACGTTGGGGTAGAGCTTGCGCGAGACGAAATAGTCGTCCTCGAGCGCGATCTTCTCCAGCGCCATCGCCAGCTTGAACAGACGGTCATCGTGCAGCCCCAGCTCCTCGAGCACCTCGTAGCAGGTCTCGCGCATCAGCTTGGCGCGCGGATCGTAATTCTTGTAGACGCGGTGGCCGAAGCCCATCAGCTTGACCCCCGAGTTCTTGTCCTTCACCTGCTTGATGAACTCGCCGATCTTGGACACGTCGTGGATGTGATCGAGCATCTGCAGCGCGGCCTCGTTGGCGCCGCCGTGCGCCGGCCCCCAAAGGCAGGCGATTCCCGCCGCGATGCAGGCGAACGGGTTGGCGCCGGAAGAGCCCGAGAGCCGCACCGTCGAGGTCGAGGCGTTCTGCTCGTGGTCCGCGTGCAGGATGAAGATGCGGTCGAGCGCGCGCACCAGCACGTCGTTGATCTTGTACTCCTCGGCCGGCACGGCGAACATCATGCGCATGAAATTCGCCGTGTACGACAGGTCGTTGCGCGGATAGACGAACGGCTGCCCCATGTTGTACTTGTAGGCCATCGCCACCAGCGTGGGCAGCTTGGCGATCAGCCTGAACGCCGCGACCTCGCGGTGACGCTGGTCCGTGATGTCGAGCGAGTCGTGGTAGAAGGCAGACAGCGCGCCGACCACCCCGACCAGCACCGCCATCGGGTGCGCGTCGCGCCGGAAACCGGTGAAGAAGCGGTTGATCTGGTCGTGCACCATGGTGTGCTTGGTCACCATGCCGACGAACTCGTCCTTCTGCTTCTGGTTCGGCAGCTCGCCCCGGAGCAGCAGGTAGCACACCTCGAGGAAGTCGCAGTGCACGGCGAGCTGGTCGATCGGGTAGCCGCGGTAGAGCAGCACTCCCTGGTCGCCGTCGATGTAGGTGATCGTCGAGGCGCAGCTCGCGGTCGAAAGGAACCCCGGATCGTAGGTGAATACGCCGGTCTTGCCGTAGAGGGCGCGGATATCCACGACGTCGGGTCCGACGGATCCCGACAGAACCGGGAAGTCGATGCTGCCGCCATCGGGCAGCTTCAGCGTGGCTTTCTTGTCCAAGGTCATCTCCTTATCAACACGCCCGCAAGCGGGCGACGACATCTCGCAGGCCGGCGGCGTAAGCGTCGCTGCGCCCGCTGACGATGTCCCACAATTCGTTGTCCGGCAGGTCGAGCAGTTCGTGGAAGCGCTTCAACCCCGCCTCGTCCATCGCGGTCACGCCGTCCTCCAGGAACCTGTCGAGCACCAGATCGAGCTCGAGCAGCCCGCGGCGGCACTTCCACTTCAGCCTGTCATGCGCAATGCGGTTCATCACACGGCGCGCCGAACCAGCATCTCCTTGATCTTGCCGATCGCCTGCGCCGGATTGAGGTTCTTCGGGCAGGCGTCGGTGCAATTCATGATCGTGTGGCAGCGGAACAGGCGGTAGGGATCGTCGAGGTTGTCGAGACGTTCCCCGGTTGCCTGGTCGCGCGTGTCGGCGATGAAGCGGTAGGCCTGCAGCAGGCCGGCCGGGCCGACGTACTTGTCGGGGTTCCACCAGAACGAGGGGCACGAAGTCGAGCAGCACGCGCACAGGATGCATTCGTACAGCCCGTTCAGCTCCTCGCGCTCGGCGGGCGACTGCAGCCGCTCGCGCTCCGGCGGCGCGTCGTGGTTGATCAGATACGGCTTGACCGAGTGGTACTGGTTGAAGAACTGGGTCATGTCGACGATCAGGTCGCGCACCACGGGCAGCCCCGGCAAAGGCCGCAGCGTCACCTTCTCGGGCAGGTCCGCGATCTTGGTGATGCACGCCAGGCCATTCTTGCCGTTGATGTTCATTGCGTCCGAGCCGCACACCCCCTCGCGGCAGGAGCGGCGGAACGAAAGCGAGTCGTCCTGTGCCTTCAGGCGCACCAGCGCATCGAGCAGCATGCGGTCGGTGGGCTCGAGCTTGAGCTCGTAGTCCTGCATGCGCGGACGCGCATCCCTGTCGGGGTCGTAGCGGTAGATCGAGAAACGCATCAGTAAGTCCGTACCTTGGGTTCGAAGGTCTCCACCGACATCGGCTTGAGGTGCACCGGCTTGTACTCGAGCCGGTCGCCCTCCTTGAACCAGAGCGAGTGCTTGATCCAGTTCTTGTCGTCGCGGTCGGGAAAATCCGCCCGCGCCTGGGCGCCCCGGCTCTCCTTGCGCGCCTCGGCCGACACCACGGTCGCGGTCGCCGCTTCGATCAGGTTGTAGAGCTCGAGCGCCTCGATGCGCGCGGTGTTGAACACTTTCGACTTGTCCCCGATCGAGATGCGCTCCGCCCGTGCGGCGATCTGCCTGACCTTGTTCACGCCTTCGACCAGCAGCTCGGGGAAGCGGAACACCCCGCAGTGCATCTGCATCGTCTTCCTCAGGTCGTTGCCGACCTCGGCCACGCGCTCGCCGCCGGTGCCCGAGTCGAGCTGCGCGAGGCGCGCGAGCGACCGGTCAGCCGCATCTTTCGGCAGATCCTTGTGCGACGCCGCCATGCCTCGGATGTCGACGATCGCCTGCTCGCCGCCGGCCTTGCCGAACACCAGCAAGTCGAGCAGCGAGTTGGTGCCGAGACGGTTCGCGCCGTGCACCGAAACGCAGGCGCACTCGCCCACCGCGTACAGACCGGGCACGACCGCCTCCATGTTTCCGTTGCGCGGCGCGACGACCTGGCCGAGATGGTTGGCGGGAATGCCGCCCATCTGGTAGTGCGCGGTCGGCACCACGGGAATCGGGGCCTTGATCGGGTCGGCGTTGGCGAACTTGATCGCGATCTCGCGGATTCCGGGCAGGCGCAGATTGATCACTTCCGGGCCGAGGTGGTCGAGCTTGAGCAGGACGTGGTCGGCCTCGGGGCCGCAGCCGCGCCCCTCCTTGATCTCGGTCGCCATCGCGCGCGACACCACGTCGCGGCTGGCGAGGTCCTTGGCGTTCGGCGCGTAGCGCTCCATGAAGCGCTCGCCGTCCTTGTTGAGCAGGTAGCCGCCCTCGCCGCGCACGCCCTCGGTGATCAGGATCCCCGCGCCGTACACGCCGGTGGGATGAAACTGGTAGAACTCCATGTCCTCGAGCGGTATGCCTGCGCGCGCCGCCATGCCCAGCCCGTCGCCCGTGTTGATGAACGCATTGGTCGAGGAATGGAACATGCGTCCGGAGCCGCCGGTGGCGAGGATGGTCGCCTTGGCCTGCAGGATCATCGGCTCCCCTGTCTCCATCTCGAGCGCGACCACGCCCAGCACCGCACCCTCGGCGTCGCGGATCAGGTCGAGCGCCATCCACTCGACGAAGAACTGCGTGCTCGCCTTCACGTTCTGCTGGTACAGCGTGTGCAGCATCGCGTGGCCGGTGCGGTCCGCCGCCGCGCAGGCCCGCATCGCCATCTTCGGGCTGCCGTAGTCCTGGGTGTGGCCGCCGAAAGGGCGCTGGTAGATCCTGCCGTTGTCGAGCCGGTCGAAGGGCATGCCCATGTGCTCGAGCTCGATCACCACCTCGGTGGCGCGGCGGCACATGTACTCGATCGCATCCTGGTCGCCGAGGTAGTCCGACCCCTTCACCGTGTCGTACATGTGCCAGTGCCAGTGGTCCTCGGATGAATTGCCGAGCGGCGCGGCGATGCCGCCCTGCGCCGCGACCGTGTGCGAGCGCGTGGGGAAGACCTTGCTCAGCACCGCCACGCGCAGGCCGGCGCGCGCGAGCTCGAGCGCGGCGCGCAGCCCCGATCCGCCGGCGCCCACCACGATCGCATCGAACTTCCTGGCCTGAAGCGCCACGCTCATCTCCACAGTATCTGGACCGTCCAGCCGAGGTAGGCGGCGATCACCACGACGACCAACACCTGCAGCACGAGCCGCAGCCCCACCGGCTTGACGTAATCCATCAGGATGTCGCGCACGCCGATCCACATGTGCCAAGCGACGCTGACCGCGAACAGCAGCGTCGCCACCCGCATCCAGCCCTGTGCGAAGAGGCCATGCCAGACGTCGTAATTGATCGGCTGGCCGAGCAGCAGGACCGCCGCGAGGATCACGCTGTAGAGCGCCATGATCACGGCGGTGACGCGCTGCGCCAGCCAGTCGCGCCAGCCGTAGTGCGCTCCGACCACGATGCGGCTCACCATAGCCTGGCTCCGAACACGATGGTGAGCGCAACCCCCGCGATCAGCACGACGATGCTGCTCAGGCGCGCGCTCTTCTTGTCCCAGCCGCGCTGCGTCTCGAGCAGGAGGAAACGGATGCCGGCGCAGAAGTGGTGACAGTAGGCCCAGATCAGGACCAGCAGCGCGAGCTTGACCGGCCACAGGTGCAGATAATGGACGACGAAGGCGAACTCGCGCGCCGACGCGAGGCTGCGGTCGAGCATGAACAGCAGCCACAACGTGCCGACGAACAGCAACGCTCCGCTGATGCGGTGCAATATCGACACCCAGCCCGCCAACGGCAGGCGGATCTCGAACAGGAGCGCGGTCAGATTGAGGTACTTGGGACGGTTCTTTTTGTTGGCAGCCGCTTGGGACATGAGCTGATGTTTCGGGTGACTGGGTCCGGCGCTTAATGCCGGAATAGGCCGATTATATCGCCGCAATGCGTCATTCAGCCGAGCTCGCTGCGATAGAAGTGCCTGTCCGTTTTGTAAAGTCCGCGCCGCCACTCCACCGGGCGGTCGCCATAGGTGAACGAAAGCCGCTCCACCTCCAGCAGCGCATGGCCGGGCTCGACCTCGAGCAGGTTCGCGGTTTCGGGGTCGGCTGAACGCGCCTTGAGCTTCTCCTCGGCGCGCACCATGCGGGTGCCGTATTGCGTCTCGAACAGGTTGTAGAGTGCGCCCTTGTGCTCGGTGACCGCCGCGGCACTCAAGCCTCGGAACAGGCCCGCCGGCAGCCACACCTCCTCCAGCACCACGGGATCGCCCGAGAACAGAAGCAGCCGCGTGAGCACGATCATGCTGTCGCCGGCGCGCAGGTCGAGCAGCCGCGCCAGCTCGGCGCTTGCCCGCGCGCGGCGGAAATCGAGCAGCCTGCGCTCGGCCGCCACCGGCCCGCCGGCGTCCGGCGCCAGGCGCAGGAAGCGGAACCGCACCTGGGGCTCGCCGTGGGTCGCGACGAAGGTGCCCTTGCCCTGGCGCCGCACGAGCAGGTTCTCGGCCGCGAGCTCGTCGATGGCCTTGCGCACGGTTCCCTGGCTGACGCGGAAGCGCGCCGCGAGCTCGATCTCGCTGGGGATCGCCTCGCCGGGCCGCCATTCGCCGCCGCGCAGCCCGTCGAGGAGCAACTCCTTGATTTGCTTGTACAGCGGCCGGAAGGTGGGCGAGCTCACGGGGGGCATTTCAGCACAGAAGGCAGCACTCGTCTATATTGTGTCTTATGTCTTATAAAAGACACAAGACACATTGACTTCCCGCCGGGCCCCGCATAACATCGTCCGTGCGGCCGGCGTGCCGGCCTAGAATCGCCATCCACCCCAAGAACGCGCCTTTTCGGAGTCCCAATGCCCAAAGCCCCCGTACGCGTCGCCGTCACCGGCGCCGCCGGCCAAATCGGCTATAGCCTTCTGTTTCGCATCGCCAGCGGCGAGATGCTGGGAAAGGACCAGCCCGTCATCCTGCAGCTGCTCGAGATCCCGGACGAAAAGGCGCAGAAAGCGCTGCAGGGCGTGATGATGGAGCTCGACGACTGCGCCTTCCCCCTCCTCCACGGCATGACTGCGGCCTCCGACCCGATGGTCGCCTTCAAGGACGTCGAGGTTGCGCTGCTGGTCGGGGCGCGCCCGCGCGGCCCGGGCATGGAGCGCAAGGACCTGCTGGAGGCCAACGGCAAGATCTTCGCCCCGCAGGGCAAGGCCCTGGACAAGGTCGCCAGCCGCAAGGTCAAGGTGCTGGTGGTCGGCAATCCGGCCAACACCAATGCCCTGATCGCGATGAAGAACGCCCCTTCGCTCAAGCCGACCCAATTCACCGGCATGATGCGCCTGGACCACAACCGCACGCTCTCGCAGATCGCCCACAAGCTCGGCAAGCCGCTGTCGTCGATCCGCAAGGTCACCGTGTGGGGCAACCACTCGGCGACCCAGTATCCGGACCTGTTCCAGGCCGAGTGCGAGGGCAAGAAAGTCTGGCCGATGATCAACGACCAGCAATGGCTCGAACAGACCCTGATCCCGACCGTGCAGAAGCGCGGCGCGGCCATCATCGCCGCGCGCGGCCTGTCCTCGGCCGCGAGCGCGGCGAACGCCGCGATCGACCACATGCGCGACTGGATCATGGGAACGCCCGAGGGCGACTGGATCACCATGGGCATCCCGGCCGACGGCAGCTACGGTATCGCCGAGGGCGTGCTCTACGGCTACCCCGTGACCTGCAAGGACGGCCAGTACCAGATCGTCAAGGGCATCGAGGTCAGCGACTTCAGCCGCAAGCGCATGGAGGCCACGCTGAAGGAGCTGCACGAGGAGCGCGACGGCGTCAAGCAGCTCCTGGGCTAGGCCGCCATGACGCAAGTCTCTCCGGGAGCGAAGTTCCGCCAGGCGCTGAAGGACGAATCGCCGCTGCAGGTCATCGGCACGATCTGCGCCTACCACGCCCTGCTCGCCAAGCGCTCGGGCTACCGCGCCATCTACCTCTCCGGCGGCGGCGTCGCCGCCGGCTCGCTCGGCATGCCCGATCTCGGCATCTCCAACCTCGACGACGTCCTCACCGACATCCGCCGCATCACCGACGTCTGCGACCTGCCGCTGCTGGTCGACGTCGACACCGGCTTCGGCACGAGCGCGTTCAACGTCGCCCGCACCACGAGGTCGCTCGTCAAATTCGGCGCCGCGGCGATGCACATCGAGGACCAGGTCGGCGCCAAGCGTTGCGGCCACCGCCCGGGCAAGGAGCTGGTGTCGAAGCAGGAAATGTGCGACCGCATCAAGGCCGCGGTCGACGCGCGCAGCGACCCCGCGTTCGTCGTCATGGCGCGCACCGACGCGCTCGCGAGCGAGGGCCTCGAGCGCGCGCTCGAGCGCGCTGCCGCCTACGCCGAGGCGGGCGCCGACATGATCTTTCCGGAGGCGATCACCGAGCTGCCGATGTACCGCAAGTTCGTCGACGGGACGAAAGTGCCCGTGCTCGCCAACATCACCGAATTCGGCAAGACGCCGCTCTTCACCATCGACGAGCTGCGCTCGGCCGGCGTGGCGCTCGCGCTCTACCCGCTCTCTGCCTTCCGCGCCATGAACAAGGCCGCGCTCAACGTCTACCAGACGCTGCGCAAGGAAGGCACGCAGAAGAACGTCGTCGCGACCATGCAGACCCGCGACGAGCTGTACGACTACCTCGACTACCACGCATACGAGGGAAAACTCGATGAGCTCTTCTCAGCCCGCAGCAACTCCTAAACCCAAGAAATCGGTCGCCCTGTCCGGCGTTGCCGCCGGCAACACGGCGCTTTGCACCGTCGGCCGCAGCGGCAACGACCTGCACTACCGCGGCTACGACATCCTGGAATTCGCCGACGAGGCGGAGTTCGAGGAAATCGCCTATCTGCTGGTGCACGGCAAGCTTCCCAACGCCGCCGAGCTCGCGGGCTACAAGACCAAGCTCAAGGGCCTGCGCGGCATTCCGGCCGCGGTGCAGGACGTGCTCGAATGCATCCCGGCCAACGCGCATCCGATGGACGTGATGCGCACCGCCTGCTCGGCGCTCGGCTCGGTGCTGCCCGAGAACCAGGACCACAAGCTTTCGGAAGCCCGCAACATCGCCGACCGCCTGATGGCGAGCTTCGGCTCGATGCTGCTGTACTGGTACCACTTCTCGCACTCGGGACGGCGCATCGACGTCGAGACCGACGACGACTCGATCGGCGGCCACTTCCTGCACCTGCTCCACGGGCGCGAGCCGAGCGAGCTCTGGGTGCGGGCGATGCACACCTCGCTCATCCTCTATGCCGAGCACGAGTACAACGCCTCGACCTTTACCTGCCGGGTCATCGCCGGCACCGGCTCGGACATGTACTCGGCGATCACCGGAGGCATCGGCGCGCTCAAGGGACCGAAGCACGGCGGCGCCAACGAGTTCGCCTTCGACGTCATCGGCCGCTACGACACCCCGGACGACGCCGAAAAGGACGTCGTGAAGCGCATCGGCGAGAAGCAGGTCATCATCGGCTTCGGCCACCCCGTCTACACGATCGCCGACCCGCGCAACGAGGTCATCAAGGCGGTCGCCAAGCGCCTCTCGAAAGACGCGGGCGACATGAAGCTGTTCGACATCTCCGAGCGCATCGAGAAGGTGATGGCGCGCGAGAAGAAGATGTTCGCCAACCTCGACTGGTACAGCGCGACCAGCTATCACATGATGGGCGTGCCGACCGCGATGTTCACCCCGTTGTTCGTGATCTCGCGCACCAGCGGCTGGTCGGCGCACGTGATCGAGCAGCGCATCGACGGCAAGATCATCCGCCCCGGCGCGAACTACGTAGGCCCCGAGAACCGCAAGTGGCAGCCCATGAAGGAAAGGACCTGAGCATGGCCCAGTACGAATCCGACCTCACCAAGTTCATGCGGCAGTACCTCGAGCAGCACCCGGAGGAGCTCGCCTCGCAGCAGAAGGGGCGCGCCGACTGGTGGGACAAGGAGCCGGACGTGCGCACCCCTCCGCCCCCGCCGCGCCACCCTGCCCTGTCGGGAGGCGCCGAGTACACCTTCAAGCCCCTGACCGAAGCGGACAAATAGAAGATGTCCGGTCACGTCTCGAACGTCCGGCCGGCGCCGGACAAGGTGCTGACGCAGATCGCCGACTACGTCGCCAAGCACAGGATCACCAGTAAGGACGCCTACGAGACCGCGCGCTACTGCCTGATGGACACCCTGGGCTGCGGCTTCGAGGCGCTCGAGTACCCCGCCTGCACCAAGCTGCTCGGGCCCATCGTGCCGGGCACGGTGGTGCCGAACGGGGCCAAGGTCCCCGGCACCCAGTTCCAGCTCGACCCGGTGCAGGCCGCCTTCAACATCGGCGCGATGATCCGCTGGCTCGACTTCAACGACACCTGGCTCGCCGCCGAGTGGGGCCACCCCTCCGACAACCTGGGCGGCATCCTCGCCGCCGCGGACTGGGTCTCCCGCAGCGCGAAGAAGCCGCTGACGATGCGCGACGTGCTGACCGGCATGATCAAGGCGCACGAGATCCAGGGCGTGCTCGCGCTCGAGAACAGCTTCAACAAGGTCGGCCTCGACCACGTGCTGCTGGTCAAGGTCGCCACCACCGCGGTGGTGGCGCAGATGATCGGCTGCAGTTACGAAGAGGTGGTGAACGCCGTGTCGCAGGCCTGGGTCGACGGCCAGAGCCTGCGCACCTACCGCCACGCGCCGAATACCGGCTCGAGGAAGAGCTGGGCCGCGGGCGACGCCACCAGCCGCGGCGTGCGCCTCGCGCTGATCTCGAAGACCGGCGAGATGGGCTACCCCTCGGTGCTCAGCGCCAAGACCTGGGGCTTCTACGACGTCTCGTTCAAGGGCAAGCCGTTCAAGTTCCAGCGCCCCTTCGGCTCCTACGTGATGGAGAACGTGCTGTTCAAGATCTCCTATCCGGCCGAGTTCCACTCGCAGACGGCGGTCGAATGCGCGATGCAGATCCACGAGGCGCTGAAGAGCCAGAACCGCGCGCCGGAGGACATCAAGAAGATCACCATCCGCACCCACGAGGCCTGCCTGCGGATCATCGACAAGAAGGGCCCGCTCGACAACCCGGCCGACCGCGACCACTGCATCCAGTACATGGTGGCGGTGCCGATCCTGTTCGGCCGCCTGACCGCCGGCGACTACGAGGACGCAGTGGCCGCCGACCCGCGCATCGACGCGCTGCGGGCCAAGATTACCTGCGTCGAGGACAAGGGCTTCACCCGCGACTACCACGACCCCGACAAGCGCTCGATCGCGAACGCGCTGACGGTGGAGTTCAAGGACGGAAGCAAGCTCGGCGAGTTCGTGTGCGAGTACCCGATCGGGCACAAGCGCCGCCGCAAGGAGGGCATGCCCGTGCTGGTGGAGAAGTTCAAGCGGAACCTCGCCCGGCGCTTTCCATCCAAGCAGCAGAATGCGATCCTCGAGGTCTGCATGAACCCCGGCCGGCTGCACGCCATGCCGGTCGACGAGTTCGTCGACCTGTTCGTGATCTGAGGAGGGAACGATGCCTCGCGCGGAAGAAGATCGGCTCCAGCTGGAGCGCAAGTTCGAGGCGCTCTGCGCACAGGTGCGCGAGTACCCGACCCCGATCGCGCGCTGCGACGAGCAGCTGGCCGCTCTGATCGAAGAGCGCGCGCGCGTGCTGGAGGAGCTGAAGAAACATGACTCGTAACCTGCGCGGCCTCGCCCTGTTCCTGCTCTGGCTGGCGGTGCCCGCCGCTTTGCAGGCAGCGCCGAAGGTCCAGTACCGCGACCCGGTCGACTACTTCTTCCATCCCTTCCTCTACGACCTGCAGGCCGCGGCCCAGGACGCGAAGAAGGCCGGCAAGTCGGCAATCATGGTGATGTACGAGTTCGAGGACTGCCCCTACTGCCGGCGCATGAAGCGCGAGGTGCTGTCGCGCTCGGACGTGCAGGCCTACTTCCGCAAGCACTTCCAGCTCTTTCAGATCGACACCCTCGGCGACCAGACGGTCACCGGGTTCGACGGCAAGGACCTCATCGAGAAGAAGTTCGCCCGTGCCGCCGGCGTCAACCACACGCCGACGTTCGTCTTCTACGGCCTCGACGACGGCAAGCCGCTGGTGACCTGGGTCGGCGGCCTCTACGATCCGAAGGAATTCATCCTGCTCGGCAGTTACGTCGCCAGCGGCGCCTATCGCAGCCACAGCTTCGCGCAGTACCTGAAATCGAAAAAGGGATCCTGAATATGCCGCACAACCTCCACGACAGCCTGCAGCCGCTCAAGGACGGGAAGTTCTATTCGCTCAAGCAACTCGGCAAGGCGCTCGGGCTGAAGATCGAGCGGCTGCCGCTGTCGATCCGCATCGTGCTCGAGTCGGTGCTGAGGAACTGCGACGGCCAGAAGGTCACCGAGGCGCACGTGCGCCAGCTCGCCGGCTGGAAGCCGAACGCGCCGCGCAGCGAGGAGATCCCCTTCGTGCTGGCGCGCATCGTGCTGCAGGACTTCACCGGCGTGCCGCTGCTCGCCGACCTCGCCGCGATGCGCAGCGTGGCGCACAAGATGGGCAAGAACCCGAAGACCATCGAGCCCCTGGTGCCGGTCGACCTGGTGGTCGATCACTCGGTGCAGATCGACCATTACGGCTCGAAGAACGCGCTCGACCTCAACATGCGGCTCGAGTTCAAGCGGAACGAGGAGCGCTATCAGTTCATGAAGTGGGGCATGCAGGCCTTCGACACCTTCAAGGTCGTGCCGCCGGGCATCGGCATCGTGCACCAGGTCAACCTGGAGTACCTCGCGCGCGGGGTGCACAAGTCGAAGGACGGCGTCTACTACCCCGACACCCTGGTCGGAACCGACAGCCACACCACCATGATCAACGGCATCGGCGTGGTCGGTTGGGGCGTGGGCGGCATCGAGGCCGAAGCCGGCATGCTCGGCCAGCCGGTCTACTTTCTCACCCCGGACGTGGTCGGCGTGCACCTCAAGGGCAAGCTGCATCCCGCCTGCACCGCCACCGACCTCGTGCTCACCGTCACCGAGATGCTGCGCAAGGCCAAGGTGGTCGGCAAGTTCGTCGAGTTCTTCGGCGAAGGCGCCGCCTCGCTGTCGGTCACCGACCGCGCGACGCTCGCCAACATGGCGCCCGAATACGGCGCCACGATGGGCTTCTTCCCGGTCGACGGCAGGACGATCGAGTACTTCCGCGGCACCGGCCGCACCGACGCCGAGATCGAGGCCTTCGAGGCCTACTTCAAGGCGCAGGGGCTGTTCGGCATGCCGAAGGCGGGCGACATCGACTACAGCCAGACGCTCGAGCTCGACCTCGCCACGGTCATGCCGTCGCTCGCGGGGCCGAAGCGGCCGCAGGACCGCATCGACCTGGAGCGGGTCAAGCGGACCTTCACCGAGCTGTACTCCAAGCCCGTCGCCGAGAACGGCTTCGCCAAGAAGCCCGAGGACCTCGGCAGGCGCTTCAAGACCTTCGACGGGATCGACATCGGCTCGGGCGACGTTCTGATCGCCGCGATCACCTCGTGCACCAACACCTCGAACCCCGGAGTGCTGCTCGCCGCAGGCCTGCTCGCGAAAAAGGCGGTCGAGCTGGGCCTGAAGGTCAAGCCGCACATCAAGACCTCGCTCGCGCCCGGGTCGCGCGTGGTCACCGAATACCTGAGCAAGGCGGGGCTCCTGCCCTACCTCGAGAAGCTCGGCTTCTATCTCGCCGGCTACGGTTGCACCACCTGCATCGGCAACGCAGGGCCGCTCGCGCAATCGATCGAGGAAGCCGTGGTCAAGAACGACCTGGTGTGCGCCGCGGTGCTCTCGGGAAACCGGAACTTCGAGGCGCGCATCCATCCCAACATCCGCGCCAACTTCCTCGCCAGCCCGCCGCTGGTGGTGGCCTACGCGATCGCCGGCACCATGCTGAAGGACTTCCGCACCGAGCCTCTGGGCAAGTCGAAGGACGGCCAGGACGTCTACATCGGCCACATCTGGCCGTCGCACGACGAGGTCGCGGCGCTGATGAAGCTCGCCATGGACGCGAAGACCTTCCGTCGCCTGTACTCCGGGTTGGGCGAGGCGACACCGCTATGGAAGAAGATCGCCGCGCCCGCCGGGCAGGTCTACCCCTGGCCGGAGTCGACTTACATCGCCGAGCCGCCTTTCTTCGAAGGCTTCGAGATGCAGCCGGGCGCGGTCCCGGCGATCGCCGGCGCGCACATCCTCGGCATCTTCGGCGACTCGGTCACGACCGACCACATCTCGCCGGCCGGCTCGATCAAGCCGACCTCTCCCGCGGGCATCTACCTGCAGGAGCACGACGTCTCGGTGGCCGATTTCAACAGCTACGGCGCGCGCCGCGGCAACCACGAGGTCATGATGCGCGGCACCTTCGCCAACGTGCGCATCAAGAACCTGATGCTGCCCGGCACCGAAGGCGGCGCGACGCTCTACCGCGGCGAGAAGATGCCGATCTACGACGCCGCGATGCGCTATCTCGCCGAGGGCACGCCGACGGTGGTGTTCGGCGGCGAGGAGTACGGCACCGGCTCGTCGCGCGACTGGGCCGCCAAGGGCACCCAGCTGCTCGGCGTCAGGGCGGTCATCGCGCGCAGCTTCGAGCGCATCCACCGCTCCAACCTGGTCGGCATGGGCGTGCTGCCGCTGCAGTTCATCGGCGACGATTCGGCGCAGTCGCTCGGCCTCAAGGGCGACGAGACGGTCGACGTGCTCGGCCTGGACGACATCCGGCCGCAGCAGGAGCTGATGCTGTTTATCAAGCGCAGCGACGGAACCAGCCGGCAGGTCAAGGTCAAGTCGCGCATCGACACCGCGATCGAGGTCGACTACTACAAGCACGGCGGCATCCTGCCCTACGTGCTGCGCGAGCTGCTGCGCGCCGGCGCCCGGCCCGACGCCGCGGCCGCCTGAGCCGCGGGAGCGGGCCATGCCTCCCCGCGGCACACGCCTCGCCTGCTCGCTGCGCAGCCAGGACAACTGCAGCGGCTCGTTCGACGTCTTCCCGGGCGAGCAGCCCGGGTCGATCTCGCGCGTCGATCCCGTCAAGTGGGACAGGCAACCGCAAAAGCCTGTGCTGGAGGGGCACTTCAGCGTGATCGGCGAGCTCGGCATGACCGGACAGGTGATCCTGGTGAACCAGTACCAGTGGCAGGCGCTCATCGCCGCCAAGCTGGAGACCTTCTTCTACGGCGCGATCCTCTGGGGCAGGAGCCCGTTCAAGGTGATCGAGGACGCGCAGACCATGCTCAAGCGGCCGCCGCACGCCTGAGCCTGCCTAGTAGCCGCGCAGCTTCCTCAGCGCCCGCCGGTCCTGCTTGGTGGGGCGCCCGCCCGCGTCGAACCCCGCCTCGCGTGCGAGCTTGCGCTGCGCGAGTTGTGCCTCGCGCGCCGCGCGACCGGGTTCGGTTTCCTCGTACAGCAAACGCGCTTCGGCGGCCGGGCCGCGCCGCTCCGACAGCCTGCGCACCGCGACCTCCCAGTCCAGCTCCTGCACGCGCAGCGCCAGCAGGTCGCCGGGCCTGACCTCGCGCGAGGGCTTCACCCGCTCTCCGCCCACGCGCACCCTCCCCGCCTCGACCGCCTGCTGCGCGAGCGAGCGCGTCTTGTAGAAGCGCGCCGCCCACAGCCACTTGTCGAGCCGCATCAGGCCTTGGCCAGCACTCCCGCCGGACAGGTGACGCCAGTTCCGCCCAGGCCGCAGTAGCCGTTCGGGTTCTTGCCGAGGTACTGCTGGTGGTAGTCCTCGGCGTAGTAGAACGCGGGCGCGGCACGGATCTCGGTCGTGATCCTGCCGAAGCCCCTCTTCGCGAGCGCCTTCTCGAAGGCTTGCTTCGTGGCCCGCGCCGTCCGCAGCTGCTCGTCGCCGAAGGCGTAAATCGCCGAGCGGTACTGCGTGCCGACGTCGTTTCCCTGGCGCATGCCCTGGGTCGGGTCGTGCCCTTCCCAGAACACCTTGAGCAGCGCTTCGTAGGAAACCTCGGCCGGGTCGAACACCACCAGCACCGCCTCGGTGTGGTTGGTGCAGCCGCTGCACACCTCCTCGTAGCTCGGGTTCGGCGTCTCGCCGCCCGCGTAGCCGACCGCGGTCGTGTATACGCCCGGCGTCTCCCAGAACATCCGCTCTGCGCCCCAGAAGCAGCCCATGCCGAACAGCGCCTGCTGCATGCCCTCCGGGAAAGGCGGCTTGAGCGGATGGCCGTTGACGAAGTGCCGCTCCGGCACCGGCATCTCCTCCGCGCGCCCCGGCAGGGTGCGCTCCGCCGGCAGCAGCGACTTCAGTTTCTGCATGAACGAAAACATCTGGGTCCTCCGAAAAAAACGGGGTCAGAGTGCATTTAAGTTGCCCGCCTGTGGGACTTATTGTACGTTCGATCGCATCCACGGGATTCAAGTTTCCGGAATGAGAATCTGCGTTTACGGCGCGGGCGCGGTCGGCGGCCTGATCGCCGGCTGGCTCGCCCGCAGCGGGCAGGACGTGTCGGTCGTCGCGCGCGGCGCCAACCTCGAGGCGATCCGCAGCCGCGGGCTGCGGCTTGCCGGCGCCGATGGCGACGTGCAAGTCGCGCGCGTGCGCGCCGACGACGACCCCGCCAGGCTCGGGGCACAGGACTGCGTGATCGTGGCGGTGAAGGGGCACGCGCTGCCGCAGGTCGCGGCGGGCATCGCGCCTCTGCTCGGCGCCGACACCAGCATCGTCACCGCGATGAACGGGGTGCCGTGGTGGTTCTTCGAGCGCCTCCCGTTCGGCGCGGGCAAACCGAGGCTCGAGAGCCTCGACCCGGGCGGCGCCCTCGCGCGCGCGATGCCGGCCTCGAGGGTGGTCGGCTGCGTGGTGCACTTCGCTGCGTCGACGCCCGAGCCCGGCCTGGTGCGCCACGCCATGGGCCGCAGGCTGATCCTGGGCGAGCCCGGCGGCGCGAACGGCGAGCGCACGCACGCCATCGCCGACGCCTGCGAGAAGGCCGGCTTCGAGGTGCTGCGCACGCCGGCGATCGAGAAGGAGTTCTGGGTCAAGCTGCTCGGCAACCTGAGCTTCAACCCGGTCTCCGCGCTGACGCTCGCGACTGCCGACCGGCTGATCGCCGACCCGCTGGTCAAGGCCTACATGGTCGCGGTCATGCGCGAGGGGCTCGAGATCGGGCGCGCGGCCGGCGTGGACGCCGCCATCGATCCCGAAGCCCGCATCGACATGGCGCGCGTGCTGGGCGCGTTCAAGACCTCGATGCTGCAGGACCTGGAAGCCGGCAGGCCGCTCGAGATCGACGGCCTGCTCACGGGCACGCTCGAGATCGCGCGCGAGGCGGGCGTCGCCGCGCCGTATACCGAGAGCCTGCTCGGGCTGATCCGCCTGCGCGCCGGGAGCAGCGGCCAGTACCGCCGTTCCTCCTAGCGGCTGCGCAGCTTCGGGTCGAGCGTGTCGCGCAGCGAGTCGCCGAACAGGTTGAAGGCGAACACCGCGAGCGTGAT